>CAJTOE010000104.1 GCA_910577805.1 uncultured Oscillospiraceae bacterium
AAACACCGTGACGGCGTAGCCCATCCGGGCCAGCTCCCCGGCGCAGGTCAGGCCGGCAGGGCCGGAGCCGATGACCGCGACCTTATGGCCGTTCTTGGGGGCAGTCGCCACGTTGGACACGCCGTTCTCCGCGGCCCAGTCGGCCACAAAGCGCTCCACCCGGCCGATGCCCACGCTGTCGCCCTTATTGCACCGCACGCACTTGCCCTCGCACTGGCTCTCCTGGGGGCACACCCGGCCGGAAATGGCGGGCAGGGCGTTGGCGTTGGACAAAATCTCGTAAGCGGCGGCAATGTCGCCCTCCGCCACCTTGGCCAGGAAATCCGGAATGGGAATCCCCACCGGGCATCCGCTGACACAGGGCTTATTTTTACAGTTCAGGCACCGCTGGGCCTCGTTCTGGGCCTGCTCCAGGGTATAGCCCAGGGCTACCTCCAGAAAATTGCCATTCCGGACGTTGGCTTCCTGCTCCGGCATGGGGGTCTTGGTTGTCTGCAAATTAGCCATTCATGGCACCTCCTCCCAGGCGGCAGGTATGCTTCTCCTTCGCCTTGGCTTCAAACTCCTTATAGGTGGCGTTCCGGGCAATGACCTCGTCAAAATCCACCTTATGTCCGTCAAAATCCGGGCCGTCCACACAGGCGAACTTCACCTCGCCGCCCACCGTGAGCCGGCAGCAGCCGCACATGCCGGTGCCGTCGATCATGATGGGGTTCATGCTGACGGTGGTGGGGATGTTGTACTTCTCCGTCAGCTTACAGGCAAACTTCATCATCAGCAGAGGGCCGATGGCAAACACGTGGTCAAACTTCACGCCGCTGGCAATCAGCTCCTCCAGCTTGCCGGTGACAAAGCCGTGGTAGCCGTAGGTGCCGTCGTCAGTGCAGATGTGCAGGTCCGTGCAGGCCTCCTTCATCTCGTCCTCCAGGATCACGATATCCTTCGTCTTGAAGCCGCCGATCAGGTCCACCTGGTTCCCGGCCTGGTGCAGGCCGCGGGCCACAGGCAGCGCGATGGCGCAGCCCAGTCCGCCGCCCAGCACCGCCACCCGGCCCAGGTCCTCCACGTGGGTGGGAACACCCAGAGGGCCGACGAAATCCTGGAGGCAGTCGTCCTGGTTCAGCTGGTCCAGAGCCAGCGTCGTGCCGCCGATCTTCTGATAGATCACGGTGACCAGGCCGTCCTTGGCGCTGGAGATGGTCAGGGGGATGCGCTCGCCCTCCTCGCTGACCCGCAGAATGATGAACTGGCCCGGCTTGGCCTTGGCCGCCACCAGAGGCGCGTAGACGGAAATCTGGCTGATTTCCGGCGTAAGCACCTTTTTGTTGACAATTTGATACTGCTTCACACTTTATCCTCCTCAAACTAACAGATAAGGCCTCATCGCTTGAAAAAGCGCGGCTTGCTCTTTCCGTACCGCCGCCGCCGCTTGGCCCGCAGGACCTGGCGTATGATAAACGCGGCCAGCAGGACCACCATGGTCAGCAGCAGGACCGCCGTCAGGGTGATCCAGTTGGGGCTTCTGACCAAAGCGATGGGGTTCCAGCTATGGCTAACGGCCTTGCGGCCATCGGGCTGGGCATATTGCAGGGGCAATCCGGAGCTTTCAAAGGTCCCCAGATAGGAGGCCAGGGCGTACCACTCCTTCAGCTCATTGCCCCGGCGGTCGTATAGAATGTGCTGGGTGAAATCGGTGATGGGCTGTCCCTGGGCGTCCTTGGGCGTCAGGGACAGCAGGCCCATGGACTTCTCCTCCACCGTGCCCAGCATCTGGGCGGAATACATCCCGCTGACCACCCGGTAAAGCTTGTCGTCCTCCAGCTCGTAGCTGTTGTAGTCACTCACCAGCCGGCAGTTGGTCACGCGGTTGAACGGCATCCGGTGGACGTTAAACGAATAGTCCATACCGGACATATAGAGCTGGGCCGCCGGCATCAACGGCGTCACCGATGCGTCCACCTCCGCCACCGCTTTCAGTTCCGCGCCGGTCAAATAGCAGCTGACCAGGGGGAATCCGGAGGTCCCGTCCTGACCTACGCCCATGGACAGCACGTCAAAGGCCATGGACGTGGTAATGTCGCCCTGATAGAGGGGCGCGCGTAATACGCCGTCGGCGGTGATGGCAATGATAGGCTCTTCGTCCCCCAGCTCCTGCCGGGCCGCCCAGTAGAAGGCGTCCGCTACAAGCTCCCCTAACCCGTTGCCGATTTGCACACCGGCTTTGGGCAAGGGCAGGTCAAAGTTGGACTCGACCAGAACCTGGTCATAGCTCAGGCCGTAGGCTCCTAAATAGCTGCCGCTGACCTGGCTCTTCCAGCGGTCGATCAGCTGGTCGATCTCCTGGTCCTTGGGCAGAGTTTCGTCGATGGGGGTCAGGTGGTAGTCCACCAGGGTCTTTTCGCCGTCCTCGGTCCATTTCAAGGTGATACTGCCCAAATTCTGGCAGTACGGACCGGCGGAGACGATATAGGTGCTGCCCACAACAATGGGCTGGTCCAGGGTGCTGTGGGTGTGGCCGGAGACGATCAGGTCGATCCCCGACACTTTTTTGGCAAGCTGCTCATCCTCCGAGGCGCTCCGCTTGTCGCTGGTGCCGCTGTGGGACAGCGCAATGATGAACTGGGCGCCCTGCTCCTTCATGGTGTCCACGCACCGCTGGGCGGCTTCCGCCGGGTCCTCCAGCACAAAGCCGGAGGTGGGGGCACAGTCGTCGGAGTCCGTTCCCATCAGGCCGAAAATGCCGTACGTCACGTTGCCCCGCTCCAGCAGCATATACTGCCGCACGCCGCAGGAGGCCATTGCCCGCTGGATGTCCAGCCGGTCGGGGTTATCCGGGGCGGGCTGGTAGTTTGCCATCAGCAGGGAGGGCAGCTTGTCGCCGCTGGCCGACGCGGCCTGGAGCATCTGGGCAAAGCCGGTCCCCTCGTGGTCAAACTCGTGGTTTCCCACGGTCACCGCGTCATAGCCCATGGCGCCCATGGTCCGCAGCTCCGGGGCCTGGGTGGTGTAGAGGGTCTGAATCAGGGACCCGATGGAGAAATCTCCCCCGTCCACCAGCAACGCCCTGGGATTTTTGGCCTTCTCCTGGTCAATGGCGGTTTTCAGCCGGGCGTATCCCCCCGATTCCCCGCCCTGGCTGTCCAGCTGGGGCAGGAAGTGGGAGTGCAGGTCGTGGGTAAACAGAATGGTCGTGGTTTTGGCGCTGCCCTCCGCCCACGCGGCGGACAGGACCACAACCAGCAGCAGAGCCAAAAAGACGGACAGCAGACGGATGGCGCGTTGTTTCATGAAACGGCCCTCCTTCCTTCTGGCAGGGCGGGGCGGTCCGGCGCACCAGGCCGCCCTGTTTTACAGATTTTCATTGATATTACAGACATTGCAGATATTTTCCATATAACGTCATTCCAAGCTCCCGGCCGGTGGCATGGACCTGTTCCTCGCTGATCCACTCCTCATAGAGACCCAGCTCCTCCAGACAGCCCACATAGCGCCCGGTGGTGTCCTGAATCTCCTTGATGGTCTGGCCGGCCACCAGCAGGGAGTCGGCCGTGCCCGCGTCCAGCCAGGTAAAGCTGCGCTCCAGGGGGACCACCCGCAGCTTCCCCCGGTTGAGGTACTCCCGGTTCACGTCGGTGATCTCCAGCTCCCCGCGGGCGGAGGGCTGGAGATTTCCGGCGATCTCCATCACCTGATGGTCGTAGAAGTACAGGCCGGGGATGATATAGTTGGACTTGGGGTAGCGGGGCTTCTCCTCGATGGATATGGCCTTGCCCTCCTCGTCGAACTCCACCACGCCGAAGGGCCGGGGATTCTCCACCCAGTAGCCGAACACGGTGGCTCCCTCCTCCTGGGCGGCGGCTTTTTTCAGGGTCGCTCCCAGGGTGGGCGCGTAGAAGATGTTATCTCCCAGCACCAAACACACCCGGTCCTCCCCAACGAACTCCCGGCCAATGAGCAGAGCGTCCGCGATGCCGCGCGGGACCGGCTGTTCCGCGTAGGCGATGCGCAGGCCGTACTGCTCCCCCTGGCCCAGAAGGGCGGTGAACGTCTCCACCTCGCCGGGGGGGACGATAATTAAAATCTCCGAAATACCCGCCTGCATCAGAATCGCCAGGGGGTAGTAGATCAGCGGTTTGTCATACACCGGCAGAAGGGGCTTGCATACCGGCTTGGTCATGGGGTACAGCCGGGTCCCTTTCCCGGCGGCTAATACAATTCCTTTCATGACTGCCTTTCATATAAAATTCGTTTTACTTATTCATCTTTTCCGCTTCCAAAAAGCTCAAATCTGCCTTATAGGGCGTATCCACCGCATTTTTCACATCGGCCTCAGCGGTGTACTTCTTCAGCGCGGCGATCGCCTTGGCGGGCTCGGCCAGGGTGCCCGCGCCGCCCATACAGCCGCCGGGACAGGCCATGCCCTCCAGCAGATAGCCGTCGTACTTACCGGCCCGCGCCATCATCAGCAGCTTTTTGCAGTCCGCCAGGCCCTGGGCGCTGGCGACCTTGATTTCCATATCCGGGTTGTAGGAGTGGATGGCGTCCACCACCGCCTGGGCTACGCCGCCGCTGGTGGCAAAGCCGCGGCCTGCGGCAGTACCGGAGTTCAGCTCGTCGCCGGGCAGGGCCTCCAGCGTCTCAAAGTCCACCTCACGGGCCTCGAACATGCCCATCAGCTCCTCGAAGGTCACCACAAAGTCCACATGGCTGCGGATGGTGCGGCGGCTGGCCTCCAGCTTTTTGGCGGCGCAGGGACCCACAAAGCAGATTTTGATGTCCTCTCCCTCGTGCCGCTTTTTCAGCAGACGTGCGGTGAGGACCATAGGAGTCATAGCCATGCTGATGTTGTCCGCCATACCGGGGAACATCTTTTTGGCCATCACGCTCCAGCTGGGACAGCAGCTGGTCGCCATAAAGGGGATTTTATAGGGCACCTCATTGAGGAAATCCTTGGCCTCCTCAATGGTGCAGAGGTCCGCGCCGATGGCTACCTCCACCGTGTCCGCAAAGCCCAGCTCCCGCATGGCGGCTTTCACCTTGTCGGGGGTGAGTCCGGGGAACTGGCTGATAAAGGCGGGGGCCACGATAGCAATGACCTTTTCTCCGTTGCGCAGGCTCTGGACCAGCTGGAAAATCTGGCCCTTATCCACGATGGCGCCGAAGGGGCAGCTCACCAGACACATACCGCAGGACACGCACTTGTCCTGGTCGATCTTGGCCCGGCCCAGACTGTCGGAGGTGATGGCGTTCATGCCGCAGGCGGCGGCGCAGGGGCGCTCGCTCTTGACGATGGCGTGGTAAGGGCAAACCTCCACGCACTTGCCGCACTTGATGCACTTGTCCTGATCGACCTTCGTGCGTCCGCCGGGCCGGAAGCTCAGAGCGTCCTTGGGGCACACCTCCACGCAGGGGTGGGCCAGACAGCCCCGGCACATGTCGGTCACCCGGACCAGCTTTTCCGGACATGCGTTACAGGCGAATTTGATGATGTTGATCAGCGGGGGGTCGTAGTATTTGGAGGTGATGATGCTGTTTTCGATGCCGGCGCTGACGGGAGCCTGCTCGTCCAGGGGCCGCAGGGGCAGACCGATTGCCAGCCGGATACGCTCGGAGACGATGGCCCGCTCCAGGAAAATGTTGTTGCGGTGCAGGCCAATCTCGCCGGGAACGATTTTGTAGGGCAGGCGGGGCAGCTCCTTGGCGTAGTCGTTGCCCTCGTAGGACAGCCGGGCCACCTCAGTAAAGACCCGGCGGCGGATTTCGGTAACCGTGGTATACATTCCGCGTGTTGCCATAACGATTTCTACTCCTTTACTCTATAAAAATGGGTTTTCTTCCATACCTGACATGCCGTTTATTGTACCATAAAGCCGGGAGTTTGTTAAGGGATAATTTTTAGATTCGCAAAGCAGTGAAGCCCTTGCGCTTCACACCTCCGCATAGGTCCTGGTGCAGACCTCCTTGGCCTTGGCCTGGATCTTCTTCAGATCCTCAAAAGTCTCCGGACGGCGGCGGGGGTCCCGCAGAATCGCCGCAGGGTGGTACAGGGCGGTCATCCACACCCCCGCACTCTCAAACCACTGCCCATGCTCCTTTGTGATCTTGAAGTCCGGCTTGATGATCCGCAGGGCTGACACCCGCCCCAGACACACAATGATCTTAGGCCGAAGCAGCGCCGTCTGGTTGCGCAGGTAGCCAATACACGCGTCCTGCTCCGTGTTCAGCGGGTCCCGGTTCTGGGGCGGACGGCACTTGACCATGTTCGCAATGTACACATTTTTCTTCCGGTCCAGGTCCACCACCGCCAGCATCTCGTCCAGCAGCTTTCCGGCCCGGCCCACAAAGGGTTCTCCCTTCAAATCCTCGTTTTCTCCGGGGCCCTCCCCAATCAGCATGATTTCCGCGTCACGGGGTCCTACCCCGAACACAACGTTGGTGCGGGTATCCGCCAGAGCGCATTTCCTGCAGTTCAGACAAGTCTGCTCCAACTCCTCCCAATCCAGCATCGACATAGGTTCCACTCCTCCCAATTATTTTCTAAATTGTATCATACAAACGCCAAAAGGGACAGCCCCATTTTTTCTGTCACTCTATCCAAAGAATTTTTCCATTTTTCGCCCCTATCCGTCAAAACCACCAACCGCAACATCGTGCGCTATGACCCGTAGTTTTCCCCAAAATATTGGTATTCCCCTCTGTTTTCAACCAATACGCCGAGTTATCATGGAAATCCCCGGAAAAATAAAATCGAATTGCGGCGAAACGTCCCGTTCGGTTTGTAGCCCCCCTCTGAAAAAAAGACTTGCTTTTTTTCCGGCCGTCCCATATACTAGAATCCAAAGTGGAGCGAAGTGGAGGAAAATCCCCTAAATGACCACTGGAGTGGAGGGAGATACGGATGACCGGCACCTATGAGCATACCATCGACGCCAAGGGCCGCCTGTTTATCCCCGCCAAGCTCCGGGAAGAATTAGGGGACACCTTCTATTTGGCTATGGGCGTGGACGCCTGCCTGGCCATCTACCCCCAGGCCACCTGGGACCGCTTTCTCGAAATATACCGCGCCCAGCCCATGAGCCAGTCCAAGGTCATGCGCCCCCTGTTTGCCAACGCCGTCAAGTGCGAGCCGGACAGCCAGGGCCGCATCGTGGTTTCCCCAAAGCTGCGCAAGTATGCCAGCCTGGAAAAAAACGTCGTGATCATTGGCGTCATTGACCGCGCCGAGATCTGGAGCGCGGAGAACTGGGCGGAAGAGGGAGAAGTGACGCCGGAGATGATGTCCGCCTGTATGGAGGCTCTTGGATTCTGATGAACGAACCGATTTTTACCCACCAGCCCGTGCTGCTGGAGGAGTGCATCCAGGCTCTGGCCATCAAGCCCGGCGGCGTCTATCTGGACGGCACCCTGGGCCGTGCGGGCCACAGCCGGGAGATCGCCCGGCGGCTGGAGTCCGGCGGACGGCTCGTGTGCATCGACCGGGACCAGGCCGCCCTGGACGCGGCCCAGCAGCGCCTTGCCCCCTGGCTGGACCGGGTCACCCTGGTCCATGGGAGCTTTGGCCGGCTCACGTCCCTCCTGTCCGCCCGGAACATCCCCCCTCTGGACGGGATGCTCTTTGATCTGGGCGTGTCCTCCCCCCAGCTGGACGACAAGGCCCGCGGCTTCTCCTACCAGGCCGACGCCCCCCTGGATATGCGGATGGACCAGACCGCCAGCTTCACCGCACGGGAACTGGTAAATATTTATTCATACGAGGCGCTGCGGGACATCCTGTGGCGCTACGGCGAGGAGCGGTACGCCGGTCCGATTGCCGGGGCCATCTGCCGCCGCAGGGCGGACAAGCCCATTGAAACCACCCTGGAGCTGGCAGACATCATCCGCTCCGCCATGCCCGCCAAAGCGCTGCGGGAGAAGCAGCACCCCGCCAAGCGCAGCTTTCAGGCCATCCGGATCGCCGTCAACGACGAGCTGGGTGAGCTGGAGCATCTCCTGAAAGCCGCCCCCGCCCATCTGAAGCCCGGCGGACGGCTTGCGGTCATCACGTTCCACTCCCTGGAGGATCGGATCGTCAAGACCGCTCTGGCCCAGCTGGCCCGCGGCTGCACCTGCCCGCCGGATTTCCCGGTGTGCGTCTGCGGAAAGACGCCGCAGATGCGGCGGCTGCACCGCAAGCCCACTCTCCCCTCCCCCCAGGAGGTGGAGGAAAACCCCCGCGCCCGCAGTGCAAAGCTCCGGGCGGCGGAAAAGCTGTAATGTACGAAAGAAAGGAAGGGATGGCTTATGGCCTCGCGCCGCCGCAGCTCCAAGCAGATTCCTTATCGAACTTATGGCAACGTGGCCTACGCGCCCGCCTATGAGGGGAACGCCTCCCCCCACAAAAAGGAAAAGACCGCTCCCCGCCCCAAGCAGCGCCCCCTCATTCGCGGAAAAACCTTCGCCCGCACCCACGTCCAGGTCCGGGAGGCCGGTGAGGTCTCCGTGTTTGCTGTCATGGGCTTTCTGGCTGTGGGCGTGCTGGCCGCGCTGCTTATGTTCAGCTTCAGCCAGCAGACCGTGCTGAACCGGGAGCTGAACGACCTGCGGAAGGAGCTGAGCGTCCTGGAGAGCGACAACGCCACGTTATCCGCCCAATATGAAAAGGTATTTGACTTGGAGCGCATTCAGCAGGCGGTGGGCGACCAGATGGTACGGCCCACCACCGACCAGATCGTCTACATTGACCTGTCCGAGCCGGACAACGTCATTTTGTACGGCGAGGAGCGCACCGGTGGAATTGCCGGAGCACTCCAAGGGTTCCAGGACGTCCTTTCCAGCATCGCCGCATATTTCCATTAGCGGGGCATATAGTAAAGGGAACCGTCCTGTATGGTTCCCTTTTGTTG
>CAJTOE010000105.1 GCA_910577805.1 uncultured Oscillospiraceae bacterium
CGGAGGTGTTCCGCACCATCGCCACCTACTGCAAGAACATCGGCCTGGACTATCTGACCGTCTACGCCTTTTCCACGGAAAACTGGAAGCGGCCTCAGGACGAGGTGGACGCCATCATGGGACTTTTGAAGAAGTACCTGCTGGAGGCCATTGGGCAGATGGAGCGGGACCGGGTCAAAATGGCGTTTTTCGGAGATTTGTCCCTGCTGACCCCGGAGCTGCGGGAGCTGTGCCGCCGGACCCAGGAGATTTCCAAGCGGTATGAGGGCTGTCAGGTGAACATCTGTCTGAACTACGGGGGCCGGGACGAGATCATCCGGGCGGCGAAGGCCTACGCCCTGGACTGCCAGGAGGGGAGGGCGGACCCCAACCACCTGAGTCAGGCGGAGTTTTCCGGCTATCTCTACTCCCGCGGGGTGCCGGACCCGGACCTGATTATCCGGCCCAGCGGCGAGCTGCGGCTGTCCAATTTCCTGCTGTGGCAGTCCGCCTACGCGGAGTATTACTTCACCGGCGTGCTGTGGCCCGACTTCACCAAGGAGGAGCTGCACCGGGCCATCGCCTCCTACCAGGGGCGTAACCGCCGGTTCGGAGGTGTTTGAGTTGGCAATACGCATTCTCAGCTCCCTGGTCCTGGGACCGGTATTTCTGGCGCTCATGTATTTCAATCCCACGTCGATGGTGGCGGCCATGTGCGGGATGATCGCCTATGAGCTGCTGCGGGCCACCAAGGTCGCCCGGCACAACTCCATGTACTTTTGGACCATTCTGGCCGCGGCGCTGCTCCCTCTGGGGGAGTACGCCCAGTGGGGGGACTGGTATTTCCGCCTGATTGCCCTGGGGCTTTTATGCGCTCTGTTTTTCGTGGCCATCCAAAAGCACGGGACCCAAGGGGCCATCGGCCTGGAGCATGTGATGATCTGCATGTTCGCCGGGCTGCTGATTCCCACCATGCTCTCCTCCTTGATTCGCCTGCGGTCCATGGACCAGGGGCAGTTTTTGGTGTTCCTGCCGGTGATTTCCGCGTTTTTGACGGATATTGGGGCATACTTTACAGGGGTGTTTTTCGGAAAGCACCGGGGCATCACCAAAGTCAGCCCGAACAAATCCCTGGAGGGCTACTTAGGGGGCGTGGCCTTCGGCGGCGTATTCATGCTGCTGTACAGCACGGTTTTGGGCTTTTTGACGGACGTGTCCATCTCCTATCCGCTGATGGCGCTGTACGGCCTGTGTGGCAGCGCGGTGACGGAGCTGGGTGATTTGTCCTTTTCGCTGATAAAGCGTCAGTACGGCGTCAAGGACTACGGCAATCTGATTCCCGGCCACGGGGGGATGCTGGACCGGTTCGACAGCATGATTTTTGCCGCTCCAATGCTGCTGGCTCTGGTTGAGCTGTTCCCGCCCCTGGGTTAAGGAGGTTTTTTGCATGTCAAAACGCATCAGTGTACTGGGCTCTACTGGCTCCATCGGACGGCAGGCGCTGGATGTCATCCGCACCTGCGGCCTGGAGGCCGCGGCCCTCACGGCGGGGCACAATGCCAAGCTGCTGGAGGAGCAAGTCCGGGAGTTCAAGCCAAGGCTGGCGGTCCTGCTGGAGGAGTCCGCCGCCAAAGACCTCCGGGTCCGGGTGGCGGATACCGGAACAAAGGTTGCCAGCGGAGTGTCCGGTCTGGTGGAGGCCGCAGAGCTGGACTGCGCGGATACGGTGCTGACAGCCATTGTGGGCATTGCGGGCCTGCGTCCGACCATGGCCGCCATCCGGGAGGGCAAGCGTATTGCGCTGGCCAATAAAGAGACGCTGGTGTGCGCCGGACGGCTGGTGATGGAGGAGGCCCGTGACTTCGGCAGTAAGATCGTCCCCGTGGATTCGGAGCATTCCGCGCTGTTCCAGTCGCTCCAGGCGGGGCGGCGCTGTGAGGTGAAGCGGCTGATTCTGACCTGCTCCGGGGGGCCGTTTTACGGGAAAACCCAAAAGGACCTGGAGTCCGTCACACGGGAGGACGCATTGAAGCACCCCAACTGGGCGATGGGCGCAAAAATCACCGTTGACTCCGCGACGCTGATGAACAAGGGTCTGGAGTTCATTGAGGCGATGCACCTGTACGAAATGCCGCCGGAGAAAATTTCCGTGGTGATACACCGGGAAAGTATAATCCACTCCCTGGTGGAATATTATGACAATGCCATGATCGCCCAGATGGGGACGCCGGATATGCGTCTGCCCATTCAGTACGCCTTTACCTGGCCCAACCGGACGCCCGGTCCTGCCACGCCTCTGGACCTGACTGCCTGCGGGCCGCTGACCTTCGGTGCGCCGGATTTGGAGAGCTTCCCCAGCCTGGCGCTGGCGATGGACGCGGCCAAACGGGGCGGAAACGCCGGTGCGGTGCTGAACGGGGCCAACGAGGCGGCGGTGGGCCTGTTTTTAGAGGGCAAGATACGCTTTTTGGATATTCCCCGTCTGGTGGAGCGGGCGCTGGAGCGGGTGGCGTTCGTCCCCGACCCCAGTATGACACAGGTTTTGCAGGCGGACCAAGCAGCCCGCGAGGAGGTTCTATGTATATCATCGCAGCCATTCTGATTTTTGGATTTTTGATCGCCGTCCATGAGCTGGGGCACTTTGCCACAGCCAAGCTGCTGGGCGTCCAGGTCAACGAGTTTTCCATTGGCATGGGTCCCCTTCTGTGGAGCAGGGAGAAAGGAGAAACACTTTACAGCATCCGCGCCCTGCCCATTGGCGGCTACTGCGCGATGGAGGGGGAGGACGAGGAGTCTTACGACCCGCGCTCCTTCGGGCAGGCGAAGGCCTGGAAAAAATTTCTGATTCTGGTGGCTGGAGCCGCGATGAATTTCCTGGTGGGTGTGTTATTGTGCCTGATTCTGAACGCCCCCAACCAGGCCTTTGTCACCCCGACCATTTCGAGTCTGGCCGATGGCTTCCCCAGCCAGGGGGAGCAGGGCCTGATGGCCGGGGACCGCATCCTCTCCATTGACGGAGAGCGCATCTATTTGTACTCCGATATTTCGCTGATGCTCATGCGCGGCGGCGAAACCCTGGATCTGGTGGTGGAGCGGAACGGAGAAAAAGTCGTGCTGAACGATTATCCCTTAGTGCCCCAGGAGTACACCATAAACGGAAAGACCGTGCTTCAGTACGGGCTGTCCTTCCGCGTGGAGGAGGCCACTTTGAGCAGCCGGCTGGCAAACGGCTGGTTGACGGCGGTGGATTTTGTGCGGCTGGTGCGGATGAGCCTGGGCGACTTGCTTTCCGGCCGGGCGGGCCTGCGGGATTTGTCCGGGCCGATTGGCATTGTGGACGTGATGTCCGAGGTGGGCCAGGCGTCGCCGACGGTTCTGGACGCGGTGCTGAATCTGGTTTACTTCGCGGCGCTGATTGCGGTGAATCTGGCAGTGATGAATCTGCTGCCGCTGCCCGCGCTGGACGGGGGACGTATTTTCTTCCTGTTTTTGAACGGTCTGTGGCAGCTGGTGTTCCGGAAGAGCATCAATCCTAAATATGAGGGCTATGTCCATTTGACCGGTATGGCGCTCTTGATGGGGCTGATGCTGGTGGTGGCGTTCAGCGACATTGGAAAATTGTTTGGACGGTGAACAAATGACAAAGCAAATTCAGGTGGGCGGCGTGGCCGTAGGCGGGGGCGCTCCTGTGTCGATTCAGTCTATGACCAACCGCCCCGCCCATGATGTGGAGGGAACTGTGGTTCAGCTCCGGCAGCTGGCGTCCGCCGGGTGTGAGATCGCCCGGCTGGCGGTGCCGGACCTGGAGGGGGCGCGGGCTTTTGGGAAAATCCGGGAGCAAAGCCCTCTGCCCCTGGTGGCGGATATCCATTTTGACTACAAGCTGGCCCTGGAGGCCGCCGCCGCCGGGGCGGACAAAATCCGCATCAACCCCGGCAATATCGGCGGGGAGGACCGGGTGAAGGCGGTGGCGGACTGCTGCCGGTTACATAATATTCCGATCCGGATTGGAGTGAACGGCGGTTCGCTGGAGAAGGAGATTTTGGCGAAATATGGGAAAATATGCCCTGAGGCCATGGTGGAATCGGCCTTTGGGCATATTCGCCTGCTGAATCAGTTCGATTTTGACAATATCTGCCTGTCCCTGAAGTCCTCCAGCGTGCCGGTGACCATGCAGGCGTACCGGCTCATGCGGGAACGCAGCGATTACCCGCTGCATCTGGGGGTCACGGAGGCGGGTACGGTGAAAATGGGGACCCTCAAGTCCGCGGTGGGCATCGGAGGACTGCTGGCGCTGGGAATCGGGGATACGATTCGCGTATCTTTATCCGCTGACCCAGTGGAGGAGGTCTACGCGGCACGGGATATTTTGAAGGCGGCGGGCGTCCGGAGGGACGGCCCGGAGCTGGTGTCCTGTCCCACCTGCGGGCGGACGAAAATTGATCTGATTGGGCTTGCGAACCAGGTGGAGGAGCGGTTGAAGGGCGTAGAAAAACCCATCACAGTGGCGGTGATGGGCTGTGTGGTGAACGGTCCCGGTGAGGCCTCCGCCGCGGACTGCGGCATTGCAGGCGGAGCAGGGGAGGGCCTGTTGTTTCAAAAAGGAAAGATTATCCGGAAGGTGCCCCAGGAACGGTTAATAGACGAGCTGTTTGCGCTGATTGAGAGTTTGTAGGAGAGGCCTACAGGGTTTGTGCCATCAGGGAAATGCCGAACTGAACGCCGTATGTAAAGGCGGTGTAGGAATAATCTTCTTGCAGGCGCATGATGGCATCAATCGCATCTCGTTTGTCGTCGTTCGGAAGGCTGGAAAGAAGCTGTTCCAACCGGTTTTTGTCCTGCTGGACATAGTCAGGGAAGGAATGTTTTCTCAGTTTTGGAGCGAGATAGTTGTTGCAGAGCCATTCGTAGTGTGTGTGCATGGTGAGACCTCCTTAATTTTAAATGGATGCGCAATTTAATGATGTAGGACAGCTCTGATTACATACGCAATTTAGTGATGTATCAAGGGGTATAGTATGGAAATATTAGAAGATTTCGCGCAGAGGATTAAACTGCTTCGGAGCGAATCTGAATTAACGCAAAAAGCAATGGCTGAACTATTGGGTTGCACCCACAGCCATTATCAAAAAATAGAATACGGAAAAGTGAATATTTCTGTAACAATGTTAGCATTTCTTGCGGATTATTTCCAAGTTTCTACAGATTTCCTGCTAGGCCGAACGGACAACCGGGATGTAAACCTGTAGGTTAATTCGTAAGGTAAAGCAGCCTTTTGGCTTCACCCTCATCCGTCTGGCCTCCGGCCAGCCACCTTCCCCCACTAGGGGGAAGGCTTTTCGATGCGCCTACCGATACTACTCCGCATTTGGGCAACTGCCATTGTTCGAGCCTTCCCCCTCACGGGGAAAGGTGGCACGCGAAGCGTGACGGATGAGGGTGAAAAACGCCCCGCGCCCCAGTTCCACTTATCCCACAAAGGAGAAAACGCAATGTCGAAAAAAATTCCATTTCTACAAATGTTCGCCCTTCTAGGCTCGTTTACGGAACTGGCAAATGCGGTCCAGCGCTGGTTCGTCGTCTCCGCGGCCATCGACAAGACCAGCCGCAGCGCCAAAATCCAAATCGAGGGCGCGTCCGGAGCCGGACCCAACCTGCTGGACCAGGCGGAGGAGGCGATTGCGCGGGCCTACGGCCTGAAATCGGTCAAGCTGGAGACTGTTGCAGAGCAGCCGGCCCCCAAGCCAGAGCCTCAGCCGGAACGCAAACCGGAACCCACTCCCGCTCCTGCCCAGCCTGCCCAGGAGGAGGACGCTTTTGCCAAGGCGCAGGCCCTCCGCAAGGCTGCGCTCCAGGAGCTGAAACGCTCCGCGCCCGCTGCCCCGGAAAGCAAAAAAAATATCTACGGCAAGGAGACCAAGCGTGAACCCGTGGCAATCGGGGAGCTGGAGCTGGATATGGGCTCGGTGGTCATTGAGGGCGACGTGTTCGAGGTGGCCCACAAGGAGCTGAAAAAAGGGGGCGCCTGGGTGGTGGCCTTCGATATGAGCGACGGTACCGGGTCTGTCCGGGTCAGCAAATTTTTCCACAGAAAAATTGCCGCAGAGGGTAAGGGCATCGTGGACCAGGTGGCAAAGGGAATGCACCTCCGGGTCCAGGGCAGTCTGAACATGGACCGCTTTTATGGCGATATGGTGCTGGAGCCTGATGGGATACAGAAAATCAAAAAGGCGGAAAAGATGGACGACGCGCCGGAAAAGCGGGTGGAGCTGCATCTGCATACCACGATGTCCAACATGGACGCGCTCACCTCGGTCAAACCCAAGCTGGGGCCGAAGGAAAATGTGGTAAAGCGGGCGGAGAGCTGGGGCCATCGGGCCATTGCCATCACCGATCACGGCGTAGCCCAGTCCTTTCCGGACGCGTGGCACTCCGCAAAAAACATCAAGATTCTGTACGGCGTGGAGGCGTATTTTGTAAATGACGTGGACGACCGGGTCGTGGTCCACGGGACCCCGGACGGGGACCTGGACAGCGAGATCGTCTGCTTTGACCTGGAGACTACCGGCCTGGACAAGCGCCGGGAGGTCATCATAGAAATCGGCGCGGTGCTTCTGAAAAACGGCGAGGTCACAGACCGATTCAATACGTTCGTGTCTCCCGGTCGGATTCTGGACCCGCAGATCATCCGTCTCACAGGCATCACGGACGAGATGCTGGAGGGCGCGCCCTCCCAGAAGGAAGCCCTGGAGGCGTTTTTGGCTTTCGCGGGGGACCGTCCTCTGGCGGCCCACAATGCGGAGTTTGATATGGGCTTTGTGTCCGAGGGGTGCCGGAAATTCGGGATTCCATTTAAAAATCCCTCGGTAGACAGCCTGATCCTGGCCCAGAATCTCCTGCCGGAGCTGACCAAGTTCAAGCTGGATATCGTGGCGGAGCATCTGGACCTGCCCGCGTTCAACCACCACCGGGCCAGCGACGACGCGGCCACTGTGGCCTATATGCTGCCCCACTTCTGGAAGCGTCTGCGGGAGATAGGCGTGGACCGGCTGGACCAGATCAACATGGCTATGATAAACCTGCGCGGGAAGGGGAAGGCCAAGCGTCAGCCCCGGCACCTGATCGTGCTGGCAAAAAACCAGATGGGCCTGCGCAACTTATATAAGCTGGTCTCCGTGGCCCACCTGGAGCATTTCAAGCGCGTTCCAATCATGCCGAAGTCCGTCATCAACGCCAACCGGGAGGGGCTTATTTTAGGCTCTGCCTGCGAGGCCGGGGAGCTTTTTCAGGCGGTCGCAAAAGGAAAAAACTGGGACGAGCTGAAGCGCATCGCCTCCTGGTACGACTATCTGGAGATTCAGCCTCTGTGCAACAACCAGTTCATGCTTCGGAAGGGCTTGGTCCGCAGCGAAGAAGAATTACGCGAATTCAACCGAACCATCGTGAGGCTGGGCAAGGAGCTGGGCAAGCCGGTGTGCGCCACCGGGGACGTGCATTTCCTGGACCCGGAGGACGAGATTTACCGGCATATTCTGCTGGCCTCCAAGGGCTTTGAGGACGCGGACGAGGATCTGCCCATCTACTTCAAGACCACCCAGGAGATGCTGGACGAGTTTGCGTACTTGGGTAAGGAGACGGCCTATGAAGTAGTGGTCAAAAACACCAATATGATTGCCGACTGGTGCGACCCCATAGACCCCCTGCCAAAGGGGCTGTTCTCCCCCAAGCTGGAGGACTCCGACGGGGAGCTGAAACGGCTCGTTTGGGGGAAATGCCACGACCTGTACGGCGAAAATCCGCCCCAGCTCGTGGTAGACCGCATCAACGTGGAGCTGGGGGACATCATTAATTGTCACTACGACGTGATTTACATGTCCGCCCAAAAGCTGGTCCACAACTCCCTGGAACACGGCTATCTGGTCGGTTCCCGCGGCTCGGTGGGTTCTTCTCTGGTAGCCTTCATGTCCGGCATTACAGAAGTAAACTCCCTGCCGGCTCACTACCGCTGTCCCAACTGCAAGCACTCCGATTTTGAGTTCGGTCCCGCCAACGGCTACGGCTGCGGCGCGGATATGCCCGACGCGGTGTGCCCCGTGTGCGGGACCCCCTACCAAAAGGACGGCTTTAATATCCCCTTTGAGACATTTTTGGGCTTCGGCGGCGATAAAGTCCCAGATATTGACCTGAATTTTTCTGGCGAGTACCAGTCCAACGCCCACAAGTACACCTTTGAGCTTTTTGGGCAGACCCACGTGTTCCGGGCCGGAACTGTCACCGCGGTAAAGGACAAGGTCGCCTATGGCTATGTGAAGAACTATCTGAAGGAGCGAAACAAGACCGTCTCCAAGGCGGAGGAAAACCGGCTAGTTCTGGGCTGTACCGGGGTGAAAAAGACCAGCGGCCAGCATCCCGGCGGCATGGTGGTCATTCCCCAGGACAAGGAAATCTATGATTTCTGTCCGGTCCAGCACCCCGCCGACGACCCCAATACAGATATCATTACCACCCATTTTGAATACCACTCCATGGAGAGCAACCTGCTCAAGCTGGATATGCTGGGCCACGACGACCCCACCATGGTCCGGATGCTGGAGGACCTGACGGGAGTAAACGCCCGCGAAATTCCTCTGGATGACCGGGCCACCATGTCCCTGTTTACCTCC
>CAJTOE010000106.1 GCA_910577805.1 uncultured Oscillospiraceae bacterium
GAAACATGACATACTGCCGTCCGGTTTCGCCTGATATAATACAGTCACCAAAACACAGAGAGGATGTTACATATGATCGAATCCAGGTGCGGACTGCTTTGCAGCGAATGCAGCTTCCGGGAGCAGATGGGATGCAAGGGGTGCGTGGCAATGGACAAACCCTTCTGGGCTGACAGCTGCCCGCTCAAAAGCTGCTGCGAGGCCAAGGGCCACAGCCACTGCGGCAAATGCGCGGACTTCGTATGCGGCCAGCTGCACACCTTTGCCTACAATATGGAGCAGAGCGACAACGGCGCCCGGCTGGAACAGTGCAAAAAATGGAAGGAAGCTCCCCCAACGACTTGATTGGGGGAGCTTTCCTCCGTTTTTACGGCGAAAGACAGATACGCTTGGTCGCAATGGTCTCCTGAAACACCTGGTCGTGCTCCACAAAAATCATGGTCGGCGAGAACTGGCATAAAAGCTCTTCGATCTGCATCCGAGAATACACGTCAATAAAATTGAGCGGCTCGTCCCAGATATACAGGTGCGCCCGCTGACAGAGGCTCCGGGCCAGCAGCACCTTCTTTTTCTGGCCCTCTGAAAAGTCCTCTATCGCTTTTTCAAACTGTGCCCGCTGGAAATCCATCTTTCTTAATATGGTCTTGAACAAGCTCTCCTCGATTTGGCTCTGCTTTGCAAATTCTGTGAGTGAGCCGCGCAGATGGTCCGTGTTCTGGGGCACGTAGGAAATGACCAGGCCGGAGCCTATGGTCAGTTCACCGGTATGCTCCACCGGCTCCCCCAACAGCAGTTTCAGGAGACTGCTTTTGCCGCTGCCGTTTTTTCCCTCCAGCGCGACCCTCTCCCCTCTCTGAATCGTGAAGGAAATGGGTTCGCACACGCGCCTTCCGTCGTAAACGGCGCTGACCTCGGAAAATACCACTAACCGTTCCGCGTGGTAGCTCTGGGGAAACAGCTTCAGGCTCTCCGCTGTCTCTACGTTTTTCAGAAGCTTGGATTTGTCCTCCAGGGCCTGCTTCTGCCGTGCCTCGATCGACTTGGAGCGCTTCATCATCTTAGCAGCCTTGTGGCCGATAAAGCCCTTGTCATAAGCGCCTATTTTCGAGGCCTCTGTACGGTCCGACCAGACGGCGGAGCGCCGCGCCGCCTGCTGGAGACGCTTCACGTCCTTTTGCAGACGCTCATTCTGTGTGCGCTCGAACTCCTGCTGGCGGGTGAAGTTGTCCATCCAGGAGGTGAAATTTCCGCTCTGCACCTCGATATCGGCCCGGTTCAGAGAAAGAATGTGGTCCACACAGCCATCCAGAAAATGGCGGTCGTGGGATACCAGAATAAAACTCTTTTTCCGCTTCAGATACGCCGCAACCAGCTCCCGTCCCGCACGGTCCAGGTGATTGGTCGGCTCGTCGATCAGCAGAAAATGTCCCTCATTGAGGAACAGCGCCGCCAGTAGCACCTTGGTCTGTTCTCCGTGGGAGAGGGTCGAAAAGGGGCGGTCCAATACGCTGTCATCCACCTCCAGGCAGGACAGCTCCCGCATCCGCTCCCAGTCCTCCGCCGCAGGACACACGTCCTCCAGCACCTCCGCCGTTCTTCGGGACGGTTCCCGGACCGGATAGGGAAAATAGTCGAACTGCACCGAGGTCTGAATGGTCCCGCTGTACTCGTGCAGACCCAGCAGGAGCTTTAAAAAAGTCGTTTTCCCCCGGCCGTTCCGGCCGATGAAGCCCAGCTTCCAGTCTGTGTCGATTTGAAAATTGACGTTCTCAAAAACAGGCTCTCCGTTCGACGGATAGGCAAACGTCAGCCCTTCTACTTTAATCATTGACATGCAAAATCCCCCCAAGATATAAAAATAAGAGCTGCAAGAAAGTTCATTCTTGCAGCTCTTTTCCGCACAAAGAGTACCGCCCCCAAATGGGTGCAGTTATTTTAACGGATGGTCAAAGAGGCGTTTCACTTTCTTGCAATGGGCGCAATGATACCCTTCTGTCAGGCATCACCGCACGATCCAATTTTACTTGCAAGAAGTGTTGCGCATCGTCCCACCCCTGTTTCTTTAAGATTGCATGTAGTATAGCAGATTGTTTTGGGAAATGCAAGCTTAAAATGAAAAATTTTTTGATTTGTAACGTAGAGCGGTCCTTCGGCTTTTTACACCCTCATCCGTCACGGCTTCGCCGTGCCACCTTCCCCCGTGAGGGGGAAGGCTTATCGCTGCGTCTATCGATACTACTCCGCAGTTGGGCAAGTGCCGTTGTCCGAGCCTTCCCCCTAATGGGGGAAGGTGGCTGGCCGCAGGCCAGACGGATGAGGGTGTTCTACCGCGCTCTGAATCAACTTACGCCGCCTGAAGCTGCTCCAAATCGATGTCCGCATAATCGGCCAAAACTTCAGCGATCTCCTCGACACAGTTGGAGTCAAAGGGGTCGCTCAGTCCGCACTGCTCCAGCGGCTCCCGATACTGGGCGTTGTTCGTGAACTGGGTGATCTGGTCGTAAATCTCCAGCGCATGGTCCCGGTCCTGCTGTGCGGTCTCCCAGATCTCCAGAGCGGAGATGGCGGAGGTTGCATAGCTGATATAGTAGAACGGCGATTCAAAGTGGTGGGGTATCTCCACCCACTCGTAGTACATCTCGTACATCCCAAACTGGGTATCCAATTCGGCATGGACCGCGTTCAGCTCATCCAGAGTCGCGTCCGGATTCTCGTA
This sequence comes from uncultured Oscillospiraceae bacterium, assembly GCA_910577805.1. Lineage (GTDB taxonomy): Bacteria > Bacillota > Clostridia > Oscillospirales > Oscillospiraceae > Lawsonibacter. The sequence continues at coordinate 2,717 of CAJTOE010000106.1, forward strand.
TACCCACTGCTGAAACTTGTCCTCCGAACAGCCGCTGAGTACCGCATAAAGCAGGTCCTTCAAGCTGGCCAGACGCATCAAATCCGCATCCTTCCCGTAGAGCTGGTCATAGGCCTCGTGCATCAGCACCTCAAGCCCCTGGGAGTGGACCTCGGCAATGTCCAGGTTGTTGCCATCGTTCCAAAGAGCGGGCTGGCTGAGGTAAAAGTTGTAGTAGTGCCCGAACTCATGGAAAATGGTGGTGGGGTCCTGATAGACAGCGGTATTGACAAACAGATATGGGGCGTTTTGTCCGCTGATGTAACTGGTAAAGGCTGATACCATCTTGCTGTCGCCTCCGCCGAAATCATAGAGCTTGCGTTCCTCCATAAATTCCAGGGCTTCCAGCATTTTCTCCGGGTAGCCGTTGGGCAGCGTACTGCGCAGGGTGGGCACGCCGTCCTCCCAGCTGGCCTCCAGCCGCTCCTCGATGCTCATGATCCGCAGGGTATATTCAGCTTCCAGCTCCTGGTAAAGAGGGACCAAGTGTTCCTGGACAGACTGGGCAAATTGGGCGGCTTCCTCCGGCGTAAAGTCCCGGAAGAAGCACTGATAGGCGTAGTCGGTATACCGGGAAAAACCCAATGTCTGCGCGATCTGTACCCGCAGCTGGACGAGCTGCATATAGATGTCACCCAACTCCTGGTTGCGCTGCTGGGAGATTTCCGTGTACCCCTCCATGTACTGCTTGAGGGTGATGTCCCCCTCAATGTAGTCCTCATAGAGCTGTTCCCGGCCGTCCTCCTGGATGGCGAGCTTGTTGTACTGGTTGACCAGCTGCTGCTCCTGCACAGTCAAAGCCTCGATTTCCGGGGCGTTGAGCTGGGCATTGCTTTCATACCGGGCAATAAAATCCTCCCCCCAGGCCTCTCGCGCGGCCGGTCCGCAGGAGGAGTCCAAAATGCGCCCTGTCAGCTCCAGCATCCGGTTGTCCAGTATCGTATACTGTTCGTCCAGCCAGGCGACCTCGTCCTCGTAGTAGGTGTCGTCCAGGTCCAGGTAATTGCGGATAGTAGCCAACGCGTAGTTGTCGTCAAACTGAAGGAGCTGGTCCATAAGCTGCTGGTACAGCTCCAGCACCTGTTCGTCTCCAGCGTCCGCCGCCTCCAGAGCCTCATCCAGCGTGGTGTGGATCGCGTCCACGTCCGGACGGGTGTACTTCATCTGCTCAAAGGACGCGCCCGCCTGCGGCTGTTTCGGCGCGCAGGCGGTGAGAGTCAGACATAAAATCAGGAAAAATGCAAATAAGCGCCGGATGCGTCGCATCACAGATTTTCCTCCAAAATGCTGGTGAAGGCGGCGGGAGGAAGCAGACCCACCTGACGCGTGACCTCCTCCCCGTCCTTGAAGAAAATGACGGTGGGGATGGACATCACGCCGTAGCGCATGGCCAGCTCCTGCTCCTCGTCCACGTTGACCTTGCCAATCACGGCTTTGCCCTCATACTCCTGGGCCAGCTGGTCAATGACGGGGCCAAGCATCTTGCAGGGACCGCACCACTCCGCCCAGAAATCCACCATCATCAGCTCGCCCTTACCCAGGGCCTCATCAAAGGTTTCCTTGTTAAAATGCTCCAGTGCCATGTTTATTTCATCCTTTCTGAATCGTTTCTGCATCTTTCTGCATCGTTTTGTTATACTCTGCCGCCGAAAGTCCGGCGATCAGACCTTCTCCCACCGCCTTGGAGACTTGCAGGGGTGCCCCAGTGCAGTCCCCGGCGGCGAAAAGACCCGGTAGATTGGTTGCCATCCGCCGGTCCACCACGATTGCCCCCCGCTGCGTCTCCAGACCGGGGAACAGGTCGGTGGGGGCCACGGCCTCGCGCAGGATAAACACCCCGTCACAGGGGATGTCCTCGCCGCCGCTGTTCACAGCGGTGACCGTCTGCTCCCCCTTGATCTCCAGCTTGTCGGATTTTTTAGGGGCAAGGTAAGTCACTTGACAGCCCAAAGAGCGCAGGTACTCTGCCTCGGCGGGCGCGTCGGCGGACAGCCCAAGCACCACGACGGACTTGTTCCGGTAAAGCATTCCGTCGCAGGTGGCGCAGTAGCTCACTCCCCGGCCCAGATACGTCTCCTCGCCGGGGTATTTTGCCGTGCGCACCACGCCGGGGGCCAGAATCAGGGCCGCGCCCTCGTAGACCTGACTGCCCACGGTCAGATGCCAGCCGTTCCAGTTCATTGCGGACACCACCCGTCCGGTGACGAACTCCACCCCTAAGTCCTGGGCGTGCTGGTAAAATTCCTCCAGCATCTGCACGCCGGTCCGGGCGGGAAGGCCCAGGTAGTTGTCCACCCGCTCGGCGCGGGCCAAGGGGCTGTCCTGCCAGCGGTTGCCGATGACCAGTACGGATTGGCTGCGGACTCGTGCGGTCACCGCTGCGGAGAGTCCCGCCGGACCGCCGCCCAGGACCAGTATGTCGTAGCGCATGGTAAAGCCTCCTTTATGTGTGGGAAAGGTTCCACTCTATTATACCCTAATTTTTCAACTTGACAAGAGGAGATTGCAGAGGGAGCGGTAATTTGTAACGGAGCGTTTCTTGGGGCAGCTGCCATTTTCCGCGCCTTTCCCGTGAAACAACAAGACCTCCGGCAGAAACCAGAGGTCTTGACTTTTTTATTTCCCCGTCTTGCACCGCTCGAAGCCGTCTGTCACGGCCTTCTCCGGCGCAGGGGTCAGCAGGCTCACCACCACGATGGCGGCGCTGGCAAACAGGAACGCGGGCAGCAGCTCATAAATGGCCCAGGCTCCGCCCATGGGGGCAATGGCAAACTTCCACACAAAGACCATCACGCCGCCGGTGACCATGCCCGCCAGAGCGCCCCACTTGTTGGAGCGCTTCCAGAACAGGGCGAACAGCATCGTGGGGCCGAAGGCCGCGCCGAAGCCCGCCCAGGCAAAGGACACCACCCGGAACACTGAGCTGTTGGGATCACGGGCCAGCACGGCGGCAATCAGCGCAATAATCACCATGGTACCGCGGGCCATGACCATGCCCTTCCTGCCGGACAGGTCCAGCTTCAAAAACTCCGCGCCTAAGTTCTGGGAGACGGAGGACGAAGCCGCCAAAAGCTGAGAATCTGCGGTGGACATCGTCGCCGCCAGAATACCCGCGAGAATCACGCCCGCCAGCAGCGCGGCAAAGGGACCGTGCAGGCTAATCAGGCTGGAAATACGCACAATGATGGTCTCCGCGTCGCTCAGGGACTCCAGCGCCCCGGCGCAGGTCATGGCGCTTCCCACCACGCCGATGAAAATGGCAACCGCCATGGAAATCACTACCCAGATGGAGGCCACCCGTCGGGAGAGCGTCAGCTTTTTTTCGTCCTCAATGGCCATGAACCGCAGCAGGATATGGGGCATTCCAAAGTAGCCCAGGCCCCAGGCCAGCAGAGAGCAGATGGTCAAAAAGCCGTAGGGATTGGAGCCTCCGGTGGAGGGGTCGTGAATGTTGGTGAAGGACAGATAACCGGCCATGGACTGGGCGTTGGACAGCACCGCGTCCATACCCCCGGCTTGGTTCACGCCGAAGCCCAGCACCACCACCAGCGCGATCGTCATGATGATGGACTGAATCAGGTCGGTAAAGGACGCGGCCAGGAATCCGCCCAGCACCGTGTACAGCACAATGACCGCGGCGGAAACCAGCATGGCGGGGACGTAGTCCACACCGAACAGGGTCGAAAACAGCTTGCCGCAGGCGGAGAAGCCGGACGCAGTATAGGGGATGAAGAAAATGATAATCACCACCGCCGCGATGGCGGACAGAAGACTGCGTTCATCTCCCCAGCGCTTGGAGAAAAACTGCGGGACCGTGATGGCCCCCAGCTGGTGGGAGTACCGGCGGATGCGCTTGGCTACGATCAGCCAGTTCAGGTAGGTGCCGATGGCCAGGCCGATGGCGGTCCAGCTGGCCTCCGCCAGGCCGGTGACGTAGGCGACGCCCGGCAGTCCCATCAGCAGCCAGGAGGACATATCCGACGCTTCGGCGCTCATAGCCGTCACGAAGGGACCCAGCTTCCGGCCCCCCAGATAAAAGTCGTCCACCGTGTCGTTTTTCTTGGAATACAGCCAGCCGATCCAGATCATGAAACCCAGATAGACCGCTATAGCGAGTAGAATTAATGTCTGTGCCATAAAATCGTTTCCCCTCTCAACTCCATATGATATTATACTGTATCATTATAACATAGGAAAAATAGAAGAGATACCGAAAAAATACCAGAATCCACAGGGATTTCCGGGGGATTTTTGACAAATTTGTTTATAAAAGCGCGTCAATATTTTCCGGGGTGAACTCGTACCAGACAATGATCTCTTTTGCGTCCTGCTCCGCGCAGGCAGACTCAAATTCCTGCCTCGAAGCAGGCTCTTTGTTGACATAATACAACTCACCCTGCTCCGATGACTCACACCAGGTAAACGGCTCGTCCTCCGATTCCGTCTCTCCAAACGAGAGAATCTTATAATATCCCCAGTCCCCCGCGCCGCTGGAGCCGCAGTATGTGCCGTCGGTCTTTATGTCCTGTAATCCCCGATACACCTGGGGATAGCAATGAATTTCACCATTTTCCGCCCGTAAAATCTCGAATTCCGCATACATGTTCGCACCGAAGCACATCCACAGCACGATCTCGCAAATCCCGTCCCCATCCAAATCTACCTGCGCGAAGCGGGCTGGCTCGACCTCAAAATCCAAGTCGTCCCGGTATTCGTTGAGAAAGATTTTTTCCTGACTCCAGGCCAGTACCATCTGTGTCTCTCCCAGAAGGACGCTGCGGAAATCCTCCGTCGGCTGGGGCGGGGCGGCAGGCGGGAGCGCCGCAGCTGCGGAGAGGATGACCGCGATGATTTGCCTAAAAAACTGTTCCATATTTTCCTCCACTTTTTTGTCCTGAGCTGCGTGATTTGGGATGGAAACCGCCCCAGACAGCACAGCCGTCCGGGGCGGTACACACATCGTATATTCAGCTCTTGCTCTTGATGTACTCGTCGATGGATTTCGCCGCGCTCTTACCCGCGCCCATTGCCAGGATCACCGTGGCCGCGCCGGTAGCCGCGTCGCCGCCGGCGAAAATGTTGCCGCAGGAGGTGTGGCCGTGGTCGTCCGCCTGGACACAGCCCTTCCGGGTCTTTTCCAGACCGGGGGTGCCGTCGTAGCTCATGGGGTTGGGCTGGGTGCCCAGGGACATGATCACCGCGTCCACTTCCATCTTAAACTCGCTGCCGGGAATCTCCACCGGGCGGCGGCGTCCGGAAGCGTCAGGCTCACCCAGCTCCATCCGGATGCAGGTGATGGAGGACACACAGCCCTTCTCGTCGCCCTCGATGCACACCGGATTGGTCAGCAGGTCAAAGATAATGCCCTCTTCCTTGGCGTGGTGAATCTCCTCCAGGCGGGCGGGTAACTCCTCCTCGCCCCGGCGGTAGACGATGTGGACCTCCGCGCCCATGCGCTTGGCGCACCGGGCCGCGTCCATGGCCACGTTGCCGCCGCCGACCACCGCAACCTTCTTGTTGTGCAGTACCGGGGTCTCGCTGTCGGGCTTATAGGCCTTCATCAGGTTAATGCGGGTCAGGTACTCGTTGGCGGAGTACACGCCCACCAGAGACTCGCCGGGAATCTTCATGAACATGGGCAGGCCCGCGCCGGAACCGATGAACACCGCCTCAAAGCCCATTTCAAACAGCTCGGTAATAGTCAGCACCTTGCCGATGACCATGTTGAGCTGAATCTCCACGCCCATCTTCTCCAGATTCGCCACCTCGCGCTTGACGATGGCCTTGGGGAGACGGAACTCCGGAATGCCGTAGCTGAGTACGCCGCCAGGGGTATGGAAGGCCTCAAACACCGTGACGGCGTAGCCCATCC
>CAJTOE010000107.1 GCA_910577805.1 uncultured Oscillospiraceae bacterium
ATCCAAAAGAGCCGGGAGGCGGGGAACGTCCCCTTCCAGTATTCGAAGTTGCTGGGCTACCGGCGGGGGCCTGACGGTCAGCCGGAGATCGTGCCGGAGGAAGCGGAGGTGGTCAAACGCATCTACCGCCGCTACCTGGACGGGTGCAGCTTGGCACAGATCAAGAGGGAGCTGGAGGCGGACGGCGTACCCACCGCCAGCGGCATCCAGGGCTGGACGTATCAGGTGGTGCGCAATATCCTGACCAATGAGCGCTACATTGGCGACGCCCTGCTGCAAAAGACCTACACCACCGACTGCATCAGCAAGACGGTGAAGAAAAACCAGGGTGACCGCCCCATGGTATATGTGGAACGGAACCACCCCGCCATCGTCTCCAAGGCTATGTTTTATCAGGTGCGGGAGGAGATGGCCCGCAGGGCCAGCAAGCGGAAGGTGATGCAGAAAACAGGTAAGACCGAGCAGGGCAAATACTCCGCCAAATACGCCCTGTCCGAGCTGCTGGTGTGCGGAGAGTGCGGTACACCGTACAAGCGATGTACCTGGGCCAGAAACGGCAAAAAGCGGATCGTCTGGCGGTGTGTCTCCCGGCTGGAGTTCGGCACGAAATACTGCCACGACTCACCCAGCATGGATGAGGATAAGCTGCATCAGGCCATCCTGGAGGGCATCAACGAATTTGTTCAGGCGGGGCAGGGCCTTGGGGACGAACTGCTGGACCTCGCCAGTATCGTCCAGCAGGGCGGCAGTGCGGACGGCATCGACCCGCTGACCCTGCGCAACCGACTGGATGCGCTGACCGCCCAGCAGGCGGAGCTGCTGGACAAGGTCCTGGAGGACATGGAGAACGAGGAACTGAACGCCCAGCTCAAGGCGACCATGGAGGAGAAACAGGCAATCCTGGGGCGGCTTGGCGCACTCCAGCAGGACGAGGAACAGCGGGCCGGTCAGGAGGCCAGACTGCGGGAGCTGGCGGAGTGGCTGAAGAAGCAGAAGTCCGAATTTGCCGAGTACGATGATTCTATCACCCGCAGGTATGTGGAGAGGATCACCGTTGTGGATGCCGAAACCATCCGCATCAAGTTCCGATATACCGATGTTGAGATCGACAGGGCTGTCAGGACATAATCAGGAGAATACACCATGGAAATTTATATCACGGGAGACCTCCACGGAGATCTCCGGCGCTTCCAGCCGGAAATCTTCTACGAGCAGGAGGGCCTCACAAAAGAGGACCTCGTACTGGTGGCAGGTGACTTTGGCTGTGTGTGGCACGGCGATGAGCGGGATGACGAGGGCCTGGACTGGCTGAAGAGACGGCCCTTCACTACGGCCTTTGTGACCGGGAACCACGAAAACTACGATGCCCTGCGGAAATATCCGCTGGCGAAGTGGCGAGGCGGAAGCATCCGGCGAATCCGCCCCTCGGTGATCCTGCTGGAGCGGGGCCAGATATTTGACCTGGGCGGAAAACGATTCTTCACCATGGGCGGAGCCAGCAGCCACGACATCCAGGACGGCATCCTGGAAGCGGACGATTCTCTGCTCAAGAAGAAATGCAGAGAGCTGGACGCCAGGGGCGCGATGTACCGGATCAACCACCTGTCCTGGTGGAAGGAGGAGTTGCCCAGCGAGAAAGAGTACCAGACCACCAGGGCCAGCCTGGACAGAGCAGGCTGGGAGGTGGACTACATCATCACCCATTGCTGTCCCTCCAGTGTGCAGGACATATTCAGCAACGGGCTTTATCAGAAGGATGCCCTGACGGAGTTCTTCGATGAGATACGCCAACGGTGCCAATTCAAATACTGGTTTTTCGGCCACTACCACGAGGATATGGTCATAGAAAAGAAATATGTGATGCTCTACGAGCAGATCATCCGACTGAAGCCGTGAAAAGAGTCCGGCAGGGCAGGAACGCACTTGTTCCCGCCTTGCCGGACTCTTTTCCGTTAAAGCCCACAATTCACCGCAGGCTGGGCAGTATGTGCCTGAATTCCTTGCGCTGCAACGCTTACCCAGGTGCATCTTTTTTATCTACAGAAGGAAGCGTCCAAGTGGCAGTCCATGCGATTTTTAATCATACCGAGTGTAATCCCTTATATTGTGACAGGCTTCAAACTTGGGCTGGGATACGCATGGAGAGTGGTTATTGCAGCGGAAATGGTTGGTGTACCAGATGGAATGGGTTATGTGCTGAACCTGGGACGGAGTACCGCACAGACAGAAATAACGTTTATCACCATTATTGTTTTGTGTGTGATGCTTGCGCTGATTGAAAAATGTTTGTTCAGTACGATCGAGAGGATGACAGATACATGGAAAAAAGCAGAATGAAGATGTAAACTATACCAGTACTTATGTGAACAGACCCTAAACCCCTCTTTATTTGGAGTGCTAAAAGCAGGATAATTGGAATCGGTTTATGTAAGCGGTCAGTATCGGCCTGATCGAAATTGACCTTCTGCTTATACGGCGCTTGTGCTGACGCTTTTCGCGGCACAGGCGCTTTTGCTTTTCGGGAGGCCAAACCGGGCTAGATTGAGAAAGAGGTCTGTATCTATTAGTACCTACAAACGAAAGCTGTATAATCCCACCAAAAGAGGGCACAATCCAAAGGAATAACCAGTTATTGGAGGGGTCTTACTATGGCGGACCAGCCCTTTTCACCTGTTCCTTTGGACGATGAGCATTTAGCGAAATACGGCAAAAACGCCGCCCGGTGCCTGAAGCCGGACGGCAGCATTACCCTGAAACAGGCGGCCCGTCAGGTCCGGGAAGATTTACGCACCCTGGCCCAGACGGTCCATAAGCTGTCCGACCGGCCGGGGGAGGGTCAGCCAGCCGCGGCGGAATGGCTGCTGGACAACCACTATCTGGCCCGGCGGGTGGGGGTGGACGCCGCTGCCGCTCTGCGCCGGGGCAAGTGTGTGCGCCGCAGTGTGGACGAGAGCGTGGTGCAGGTGTGCGCACGCGGGGCGGTGTGGGCCGCGCCGGAGCTGGACCAGAACCGGCTCGCTCTGTATCTGACCCAGTTCCAGAGCGAAGTCCCCCTGACCGAACGGGAGCTGTCGCTTCTGGCGCCAGCCCTGGCCTGGGCGCTGCTGCGCCGCTTGGCCCAGCTTAGTCAGGACGCGGAGGCCCTGGCGGAGGGCGGGGGGGACCCGGCGGCGTTCCAAGCGCTGTTTGCCGGTCTGCGCGCCCTGGAGGCCATCCATTGGGGCCGTTTTCTGGAGAGTCAGAGCCGCCTGGAAACACTTTTACGCCAGGACCCCACGGGAGACTACCCCAACATGGAGGAAAACACCCGCCGGCTCTACCGCCAGCAGGTGTGCCGTCTGGCCCGGCGGGAGCGCTGGACCGAGGCGGAGGCGGCGGAGGAGGCCTTGGAGCTGGCCCAAAAGAACGGCCGCCACATCGGCTTTTATCTGTTCACAAAGCCTCTGGGCCGTTCCGCCCGCTATTTGCCCGACGGCTACTATGGGGCCTTTGTCCTGTTGTTAACGGCTCTGCCCGCCCTGATGCTGGGGGGCGCGGGGTACGGCATTCTGGTGCCGGTACTGCTGTTCCTTCCGCTGTCGGATATTGTCAAAAACTGTCTGGACTTCATCCTCTCCCACATCATTCGCCCCAGAGCCATCCCCCGCATGGCCCTGGAGGAGGGGGTCCCCGCGGAGGGCAGGACCCTCTGTGTGATCGCCGCCCTGCTTACGGGGGAGGAGAGCGGCAAGGAACTGGCGGGCGACTTGGAGCGCTACCGGCTGGCAAACCGGGACTGCGGCCAAGAACTGCGCTTTGGCATTTTAGCGGACCTGCCCGACAGCCGTTCCCCCATGGACGGCCAGGGCCGGGCCTGGGTGAGCGCCGCACAAAAGGCCATCGACGCCCTGAACCAGACCTACGGCGGGGGTTTTTATCTCTTTTTCCGTGCGCCGGCCTTCCAGCCCCAGGACGAGAAGTACCAGGGCTGGGAGCGCAAGCGGGGGGCCTTGGTAGAACTGGTGCGCCTGCTGAAGGGGGAGCCGTCCGGCCTGAAGCTCCGGGCGGGGGAGGCGGACTGGCTGTCCGGGGTGCGCTATGTCATCACCCTGGACAGTGACACCAGCCTGAACGTAGGCGCGGCCAGGGAGCTGATCGGCGCGATGCTCCACCCCCTGAACCAGCCGGAGATCGACGAAAAACGACAGGTGGTGGTCCGGGGCTATGCCCTGCTTCAGCCCCGTGTGTCCGTGGAGCTGGAGGCCGCCAACCGGTCCACATTCTCCCGCATTTTCGCGGGCCAGGGGGGCGTGGACCCCTACGGCTCCACCGCCAGCGACGTGTACCACGACCTGTTCGACCAGGGGACGTACACCGGCAAAGGTATTTTCCAGGTAGACGCGTTCTATCAATGCCTGGACCGCCGTCTGCCGGACAACCGGGTGCTGTCCCACGACCTGCTGGAGGGCAGCTATTTACACGCAGGCCTGCTGGGGGAGGTGGAGTTGAGCGATGGCTTTCCTTACCAGGTGAACGCCTACTTTGCCCGCCAGCACCGGTGGGTCCGGGGGGACTGGCAGCTTTTCCCTTGGCTTTTGCCTAAAGTCCCCTCCCTGCGGGAGGGCTGTTCGGGCCGGGAAGAAAATCCCCTGTCCGCCCTGGCCCGCTGGAAAATCTTTGACAACCTGCGCCGCTCCCTGTCTCCCATTGCCACGCTGCTGGCTCTGGTGCTGGGCATCTGCCTGTCGGGAAAGACCTTTGCGGCGGCCGGTACGGCGGCGGTGCTGTCAGCGGCCTCCAATCTGCTGCTGTCCGGGGTGGAGCTGGCCGCACGCCGGGGGGCCGGAAGCCATGTGCGCTATCACTCGACCATCATTGCCGGGCTGGAGGGAGCCATCTTGCAGACCCTCTTGCAGCTGGTCCTGCTGCCCTGTCAGGCCTATCTGTCCCTGACCGCCATCACAGCGGCCCTGTGGCGGATGCTGGTGAGCAAAAAGAATCTGCTCTCCTGGGTCACCGCCGCCCAGACCATGGGGAAAAAGGGCAGTCTGTGGAGCTACTTCCGCAGCGAGTGGTTCTCTCTGGCGGTGGGGCTTGGCACTCTGCTGGGCGCACAGCTCCGTATTGGCATGGCGGTAGGTTTTGTCTGGATGTGCGCTCCGGCCATCGCCTGGGCCCTGAGCCAGCCCAAGGACCGCCGGGGCGGCGTGTCCCAGTCGGACCGGGCGTTCCTGCTCCACCAGGCGGGGCTGATCTGGGACTATTTTGACACGTTTTTGCGCCCCCAGGACAACTGGCTCCCTCCGGACAACTGGCAGGAGCGGCCTGCGGTGGGGCTGGCCCGCCGGACCTCCCCTACCAATATCGGCATGGCTCTGCTGTCCATCGTCAGCGCGGTGGACCTGGACCTATTGACCCAGGAGAAGGGTAAAATTTTGATCTCCCACATGCTGGACACCCTGGAGAATCTGGAGAAGTGGAAGGGCCATCTGTATAACTGGTACTCCACGGAGACAGCCCGCCCCCTGGAGCCCCGCTACGTCTCCACGGTGGACAGCGGCAACCTGTGCGCCAGCCTCATCGCCCTGCGGGAGGGGCTGTACGAGTGGGGCGAAGCGGAGCTGGCCCGCCGGGCGGAGCGGCTGTCCGAGGCGATGGCTTTTGCGCCCCTCTACGACAGAGAACGCAAGCTGTTTTTCATTGGCTGGGAGCTGGAGCGGGACAAGCCCACCCAGGGCTACTACGACCTGATGGCCAGCGAGGCCCGGCAGACCAGCTATCTGGCGGTGGCCCGCGGGGAGGTGGACCCCCGCCACTGGCGGCGGCTGGGCCGGATGCTGCTGGGGGAGAACGACTACCGGGGGATGGCCTCCTGGACGGGGACCATGTTTGAGTATTTCATGCCCAACCTGCTGCTGCCCTGTGAGGAAAATTCCCTGATGTACGAATCTCTGGCCTTCTGCGTCTACGCCCAGAAGCGCCGGGGCGCGAAAATGCGCACCCCCTGGGGCATTTCCGAGTCCGCCTTTTACGCCTTCGATCCGGCCCGGAACTACCAGTATAAGGCCCACGGGGTCCAGTCCCTGGGCCTGAAGCGGGGGCTGGACCAGGAGCTTGTCTTGTCGCCCTACTCATCCTTTTTGGCGCTGCTGCTGGCCCCCAGGAGCGCCGCGGCCAACCTGCGCCGCCTGCGGGACCTGGGCATGGAGGGCCGGTTCGGCCTCTACGAGGCGGCGGACTTCACCCCCCAGCGGCTGACCGGAGAGGAGAGTTTTTCCTTGATCCGAAGCTATATGTCCCATCATCTGGGCATGAGCCTGGTGGCCATTGACAACGCCCTGAACAAAAACGTGATGCAAAAACGTTTCATGCGGGACCGTGCCATGTCCGCCTACCGGGAGCTTTTACGGGAACGCCTGCCGGTGGGTGCGCCGGTGGCCCGTCTGGCGGAGCGGGAGGCCCCCAAAAAACCGGAGCGCCGTGCGGCCCCGGCCCTGCTGCGGTGGGGGGAGGGGAGCAGCCGTCTCCAGCCGGCGTGTGCCCTGCTGTCCAGCGGGAACCTGACCGCCCTGGCCTGGGACAACGGGACCGTCCGGCTGAAGCTGGGCGGGGAAGAGCTGCTCCACAGCCGTCCGGGCCAGTGGTACGCCCCGGCGGGGATTTCCGCCTTTGTCCGCACGGCGGACGGGCTTTCCGGCGTCACCGCCGCGCCCCTCTACGCCGGGGAATGGCAGGGCCGGTGGGAATTTGACAGTGCGTGCGCCCGGTGGGAGAGCCAGGGTGTGCGGCTGTCCCTGACCCTGCCGCCGAAGGAAAACGGCGCAGTATACCGGGCGGAGATCCGGGCGGAGGAGAAGCCCTGGAAGGGGGAACTGCTGTTTTATCTGGAACCCGTTCTGGCCCGCCTGGAGGACTACCAGGCGCATCCGGCCTTTTCCCGGCTGTTTTTGGAGAGCAAACGGGTAAAAAACGGGGTGGTGTTCTGCCGCCGTCCCAGGGGCCGGGAGCAGCCGCCGGTGCTGGCCCTCCAGTGGGACGCGCCGGGGGAATTCAGCACCTCGCGGGAGCGGGCCTTAGGCCGGGGCGGTTTACGGGCGCTGGCCCATCGGGACTTGGTTCTGAACAACGACGTTGGGGCGGTTCTGGACCCCTGCCTGCTCCTGAAAATCCCCTTTGCGTTAGCTCCCGGAGAGAGCCGGACGGTCCGGCTGGCCCTGGCGGGGTCGGACAGCGAATTCAGCGCCTTAGCCAGCGTCCAGAGCCTGCTGCAAAAATCCGCCGCCGGTGCGGAAGGGGAGCTGGCCGGTCTGGCATTGCAGCTGGGGCTGTCCCAGCGGGAGGCCCTGGAGGCCTTTGAGCTGCTGGGCCGCCTGACCGTCCCCAAAACGCTGCCGCCCCAGCGGGAGCTGTGGCCCTTCGGCATCTCCGGGGACGTGCCCATTGCCGCCGGACTGCTCCTCCAGGAGGAGGAGCTGGAGCGGGCCAAGCTCTGGTGCGCCATGCACCAGCTCCTGAACCGGGGCGGGTTCGCCTTTGATCTGGCGCTTCTGCTGGACGAGGAGGGGGATTACCGCCGTCCCCTGCGGACCGCCCTGACCGAGCATCTGAAAAAGCTGGGGGCGGAGAGCGCCTTGGGGGCCAAGGGGGGCGTTCACCTGTGCGACGCAAAGACCGCACGGGAGATCGTTTTTGCCCACGCGGCGGTCTGCCTGCCGCTGACCGAACGCCTGCCTGTGGAGGACGTGCCGCCTCCCGCTCCGGCGGCGGTGGCCCAGGAGCCGGCCGGCTGGACCATAGAGCAGGACGGGACCGTGAAGATTTTTACGGGGGACAAGCTGCCGCCTGTGGGGTGGAGCCAGATTTTATGCAACGCGGAGTTCGGCTGGCTCACCGACGAGACGGGGAACGGCCTTTTGTGGACCGGCGGCAACAGCCGGGAGGGGGCTTTGACCCGCTGGCGGAACGACCCGCTGACGGTAGGCGGCGGAGAACGGGTGGAATTCAATGGCGTCTCCGTCTTTGCGGACGGGGACGGGCTGTCCTGCGTGGTGACCTACCGGCCTGGGGAGGTTTTTTGGGAAAAAGAGCTTCCCAACGGAAGATTGACCACCCGCGCCTGGGTCCCCATAGAGGAAAACCGGCGCAATATCGCGGTGTACTCTGACCAGCCCGGCACCCTGACCTACCGTCTGGAGGACGGTCCGCCGCTGGCCCAGGCGGTCCGGGCGGGGGAGACCTGGACGCTGGTGAACCAGTCCCACTGGGAGAAGGGGCGCTTCCCGGAACGGACGGAGCCGTTTTGGAGCAGGCTCCAGGCGCTGACCGTGGACACGCCCAGCCAGGAATTGAACCACTATGTCAACTGTTGGGGCCTCTATCAGGTGACCGCCTGCCGGCTGTTTGCCCGGACCTCCCAGTATCAGAACGGCGGGGCCTACGGCTTCCGGGACCAGCTCCAGGACGTGTGCGCCCTGATGACCGCCG
>CAJTOE010000108.1 GCA_910577805.1 uncultured Oscillospiraceae bacterium
CCCCGCGTAAGCCGGCTTCTACGACCTCCGCCAGACTGCGGGTACTGGACGCGGACACTGGGGCCTTCTGGGGTTTGGACTCCGTGCCGTAGGCGGCGATAAATTCCCGCGCGTCCTTGTCGATGTTTTTCAGCAGATGATAGCTGCGCACCGCCGCCATCATGGCCTCTATATTGGGGTTGATAATGGGCAGGTCCAGCCCGCAGGTCATCGCCATCATAAGGAAATTCTGGTTGACCACAGGCCGGGCGGGCAGGCCGAAGGAGATGTTGGACACCCCCAGCACGGTCTTTAAGCCCAGCTCTTTTTTGACCCGTTCCAGGGCTTCTAAAGTCTGCACAGCCCCCTCCTGCTCGGCGGAGACGGTCAGGGTCAGGCAGTCGATATACACGTCCTCCCGGCGGATGCCGTAAGAGAGCGCACGATGCAGGATTTTTTGGGCGATGTCGAACCGGCGCTGGGCGCTCTTGGGAATGCCCCCCTGGTCCAGAGTCAGGCCCACTACCGCCGCGCCGTACTTTTTCACCAGGGGCAGAATGGCGTCCAGCACCCCGTCCTCGCCGTTGACCGAATTGACAATGGCCTTGCCGCAGTAGACCCGCAGGGCCTGCTCCAGCACCGCCGGGTCGGTGGAATCCAGCTGGAGGGGCGCGTCCGTCACTCCCTGGAGGGCCTTGACCACCCGGACCATAATCTCTCCCTCGTCGATGCCCGGCAGGCCCACGTTCACGTCCAAAATGTCTGCGCCGGCCCCGGTCTGCTCCAGGGCTTGGTCCAGCATGTAGTCCACGTCCCCCTCCAGAAGGGCCTGCTTCATGCGCTTTTTGCCCGTGGGGTTCAGGCGCTCGCCGATGACCCGTACCCGGTCAATGGGGACGGTCTGGGTGCCGCTGCACACGGCGGCGGGGACCGTGCGGGGCAGAGCGGGCACCGTCTTGTCCGCCACTGCCTGGGCCAGCAGACGGATGTACTCCGGCGTGGTGCCGCAGCAGCCCCCCACCAGCTTCACCCCCGCGTCCACCAGCTTGGCCAGGTTTTGGGCAAACTCCTCCGGGGTAATGTCATAGCCGCCGGTCTCCGGGTCGGGCAGGCCGGCGTTGGGCTTGATGAGGATGGGCAGGGTGGACCACTTCAAAAAGTCCAGAGCCATCGGCTCCATCTGGCCGGGGCCAAGAGAGCAGTTCACGCCGATGGCGTCCACCCCCAGACCCTCCAGGGTGAGGGCGCAGGAGGCCGCGTCACAGCCCAGGAAGGTCCGCCCGTTGGCCTCGTAGGTCATGGAGGCCAGAATGGGCAGGTCACAGCACTCTTTCGCGGCCAGCACGGCGGCGCGGGTCTCCTGGAGGTCAGTCATAGTCTCAACAAAAATCAGGTCTGCCCCGGCCGGCACCCCCGCCTGGACCACTTCCTTGAACATATGGACCGCGTCCTCGAAATGCAGGGTGCCCGTAGGCTCTAAAAGCTGGCCGATGGGTCCTAAGTCCAGCGCGACCAGAGCCTGGTCCCCCGCGGCCTGCTTGGCAATCGCCACCGTGGGGGGGACCACCTCCGCCACAGTCCTGCCGGTCCGGGCCAGCTTTTCCCGATTGGCTCCGAAGGTGCTGGCGCTGATGATCTGGGCCCCCGCCTGAACGTAGGCCCTGTGAATGTCCAGCAGCCAGTCCGGATGGGTGAGCGCGGCCAGCTCCGGCGGCTCGCCGGGCTTCAGGCCCTTGGCCTGGAGCATGGTCCCCATGCCGCCGTCCAGCAGAATGGGCTTGTTTCCCTCTAACAGCTTATGAAGCTCCACAGTGTCCACCTGACTTTCTGTATTGACAGCCCTCCCGCCCAGGGCAGCTCTGGCAGCTGCGCACGGCCCGGTCCACCGGCTCTCTGGATATGCCGATGAGTGCGGTAACCGACTTGCGGGGGGTCAGAATATGGTTTTCGTTGGCGCACAGCCCGATTTTCCGGGGCGCGTCCAGCAGGGTCAGCAGGCCGCTCTGCACAGACAGAGGCAGGTCCCCATAGCCGGGACTGAACCGGAAGGGGAAATAGCAGCCGGGGTATTTTGCAAAAATGTCCGCCTCTAACCTGTCGCAGACCTCCTCCACCAGGGCGGCGGCGGCACAGTCCAGGGCCAGCGCCTGGGCCATGTCCCGGCTTTCCGCCCGGCGGATGAGCGCGTCCGCCTGGGCGGACAGGGTGACGGCCAGCAGTACGGCCCGGTCACAGCCCGCCAGATGTTGGGCCAAATCCCGGCCGGGCAGCAGAAGCCCGCTCTCCAGCAGCACGCCGTCCCCTGTGATGGACAGCCCGAATTCCCGGAACACGGACCGGGGCCGGGCGGTCTGCTCCATTTGGACCGCGGCCTGTTCCGCCAGCGTCCGGGTCTGGGGCGCGGCCTGCTCCGGGGGACAGCCCATATAGCGTAAAATCTCGTTGATGTCCATAAATGCTCAGACGGCCCGGATGGAGGAGATGCTTCCGGCAATCTGCTTGGCGACCTCCGGGTTGTTCATGGTGTACAGGTGGATGCCGTCCACACCTTCGGCAATCAGCTCGGAAATCTGGTCGATGGCGTAGGCCAGACCGGCTTCCCGCAGGGCCTCCGGGTGGTCGCCGTAGCGGCCCAGGATACGGGTGAGCTTCCGGGGCAGGCTGGCTCCGCACATGGACACCATGCGCTCAATGGAGGACTTGCTCAGTACCGGCATGATGCCCGCCTCAATGGGGACGTTGATCCCCGCGATGCGGCAGCGCTCCAAAAAGCGGAAATACTCCTCGTTGTCAAAGAAGAGCTGGCTGACCAAATGCTGTGCTCCCGCGTCCACCTTCTGCTTCAGATACCGGATGTCGCTGACCAGATCGGGGCTTTCCAAATGCCCCTCCGGGTAGCAGGCGGCGGACACCCCGAAGTCCCCCCGGCGCAGGATGAACGACACCAGCTCGTCCGCGTGGAGGAAGTCGGTTTTCGGCGGCATATCCGGGGTCCGGTCCCCCCGCAGGGCCAGGATGTTTTCCACATTAGAGGCCTTGAGCTGGGAGAGCACCTCCGCCACCTCGCCGGGGGTGGAGCGCACGCAGGTCAGGTGGGCCATGGCGGGGATTTTGTATTGATTCTCAATGATGGAGGCGATCTCCCAGGTGGACTGATTGACCTGAGAGCCGCCCGCCCCGAAGGTCACGCTGATGAAGTCGGGCTTCAGGTCCTTGAGGCCGTCCAGGGTTTTATAAATCGTATCGACCGGGCTGGTCTTTTTCGGCGGGAATACCTCGCAGGAAAACACAGTCCTGCCCTGACCGAACAGAGAGGCAATTTTCATATGGGATTCATTCCTTTCTTACCAATCCTACCAAATCTCAGCAATCTCACCAGGCGGCGACCGTGCCGTCGCACCGGGGTTCTGTCCCAGCGCAGTACAGCCCGTTTTCCATCCGCCAGAGGATCTGGCCCCGGCCCATGTCGATGGGGTCGGGGATGACCTCGATTTCATGGCCCCGGCGGCGCAGCTCCTGGGCGATTTGGGGGGAGACGCCCGGTTCCAGCTGGATGTGCATTCCGCCGGTCCACTGCACGCGGGGCGCGTCCAGGCACTGCTGGGGGTTCATATGGTAGTCGATGGCGTTGACTAAAATTTGCACATGGCCCTGGGGCTGCATAAAAGCCCCCATGACCCCGAAGGGGCCTACGGCCTGCCCGTTTTTGAGCAGGAAGCCGGGAATAATGGTGTGGTAGGGCCGCTTGCCCCCGGCAAGGCAGTTGTCGGACTGAGGGTCCAGGGAGAAGTTGGCCCCCCGGTTTTGCAGGGAAATGCCCGTCCCCGGCACGGCGACGCCGGAGCCGAAGGTGGTGTAATTGCTCTGGATGAAGGAGACCATATTTCCCTCCCCGTCGGCAGTACACAGATAGACCGTGCCGCCGCAGGAGGGGTCCCCCGCCTGGGGCAGCAGCGCCCTCTCTCCAATCAGCGCCCGGCGCTGGTCCAGATAGCGGTCGGAGAGCAGGTCGGAGACCTTGGTTTTCATGCAGCGGGGGTCGGCGATATAGGTCTTGGTGTCGGCAAAGGCCAGCTTGATGCTTTCGATGATGTTATGGTAATTTTCCGCCGTCTCCTTCTCCGCGTCCAGGGTAAGGCCGTCCAGCAGCTTCAGGGCCATCAGGACCGTCAGCCCGTGGCCGTTGGGGGGGATTTCGCAGACCGTGTACCCCCGGTAGTCCACGGAAATAGGCTCCACCCACTCCGGCTTGCAGCGCTGGAAATCCTCTTTTTGGAAAAAGCCGCCGGTCTCCTGGGCAAAGGCAACGGTTTTTTCCATCAGCGCCCCCCGGTAGAAGCTCTCGCAGTTGGTCCGGGCCAGCTCCTCCAGGGTCTCGGCGTACTCCGGCCAGCGGAACAGCTCGCCGCACTGGTAGGGAGCGCCGTTTTTGTGGAGAAACACCTGTTTCCAGTAGGCGTGGGGCGGGCCGTCCGGGATGCGGCGGCAGTCCTTGGCCCACTGAGGGGCGGTGTTGACCGCTACCGGCGCGCCCTCACGGGCCAGCTCCACGGCGGGGGCGAAAAGCTGCTCCAGGGGCAGGTCCCCGAAGCGGCGGTTCAGCTCCGCCCAGCCCCCCACGGCTCCGGGGACGGTGACGGGAAGCCAGCCCTCGGTGGGCATTTCCCCAAACCCCCGGTCCCGGACCAGCTGGGCCGACAGGGCGGCGGGAGCGGGACCGCTGGCGTTGAGGCCGTAGAGTTTTTGGTCCTTCGCGATCCAGACCAGGGCGAAGCAGTCGGAGCCAAGGCCGTTTCCGGTAGGCTCCAGCAGGGGCATAGCCGCGGCCATGGCCACCGCCGCGTCCACCGCGTTGCCGCCCCGGCGCATGATCTCCAGGCCAATCTGCGCCCCCTGGGGAATGGAGGTGCAGGCCGCCGCCCGGCGGGCATAGACCGCGTTCCGGCGGGAGGGGTATACGTATTTCTGCGGGTCGAACTGCATCATCTCTCAACCTCCCAAATTGGCCTTGGCAGACCACGTCCGGACACACAATCGGTACACGGCGGTTTTTTGGAGAGAAGCGTCCGGAAAATCCCAATCGTTCCGTCCGGTGGCGTGGGCCATCACGGCCATTAAACCGGTGCGCTTTTCCTCCGGGGAGGCGAGGGGGACGACTTGTCCGGTCCCCATGACGCTGCGGTAGGTGAAGCTGTGGCCGCAAGCGGTGTCCGCGGTGCGCAGCTTATGGCCGCAGTCCATCTCAAAGGCTATCTCACAGCCCTGGGCGAAGGCGCGGGCTTTCCGGCCCTCGGTGGCGGAGTGGAAATAGAGGGTGAGCTTGTCCCCCTCAACGGTATAGCCGAAGTTGACCGGAAAGATAAAAAATCCCTCCGCGTCCTGGCCGGCGATCCGCATAGCGTCGCACTGGTCCAGGATCGCCCGCAGCTCGGAAATACCGGTCAGCTCCCGATCGGTTCTGCGCATGGTTCAGACCTCCAGTTCCAGCAAGACGGGGCAGTGGTCGCTGCCCTCGATCTGGCTTAAAATTTCCGCCCGGACGATTTTGTCCTTGAGACGGTCCGAGACGATAAAATAGTCGATGCGCCATCCGGCGTTTTTCTCCCGTGCGTGGAAGCGGTAGGACCACCAGGAGTAGGCTCCTTCCGCGTCCGGGTGCAGGTGCCGGAAGCTGTCCGTGAAGCCGGAGGAGAGCAGGACGGTCATTTTCTCCCGTTCCTGGTCGGTGAATCCGGCGTTGTTCCGGTTGGTTTTGGGGTTTTTCAGGTCAATTTCCTGGTGGGCGACGTTCAGGTCCCCGCAGTAGATCACCGGCTTGGTCTTGTCCAGGGAGAGCAGATAGTCCCGCAGCTCGTCCTCCCACTCCATCCGGTAGTCCAGCCGCGCCAGACCGTTCTGGGAGTTGGGGGTGTAGCAGCAGACCAGATAGAACGCCTCATACTCCAGGGTGATCAGCCGCCCCTCGTGGTCGTGAGGCTCCCGGTCCATGCCGTAGGCCGTATCCAGGGGGGCGTGGGGGGTGAAAATGGCGGTGCCGGAGTACCCCTTTTTTTCAGCGGAGTTCCAGAACTCCAGCGCCCCGTCCAGCTCCAGCTCTGCTTGGCCCTGGCTCATTTTCGTCTCCTGCAAGCAGAGAAAATCCGGTTTTTCCTGCTGGTAGAAGTCCAAAAATCCCTTTTTCAGGCAGGCCCGCAGGCCGTTTACGTTCCAGGAAATGAATTTCATGGTGTTATCCCTTTCGTGTTAAATTACTTTTCCGTCCAAATAGTCCCGGAGCCAGTCCAGGAAATCCAGGCCGTTGCCGTAGGGGGCGATACCCACATCCGTCATGTCCCACACCTCGCCCTTGGCGCCCCCGCAGACGATCAGCCGGAAGGACCGGCCGCAGCCGCAGTCCACAAGCTGGAGCTGTCCGTTTGTCGTGGCGGCTTCGATTTTCCGGCCGGTGGCCGATTCGTCGTCCTCCCAGACCCAGGCCTCCCGGTGGGAGAAGCGCTTCCGGATGCCCTCCGGGTCGTAGAGCGCCTGGGCCAGGGGCGGGAGGTAGTAGTGAAAGGACTGGGGCTGGACCTCAAAGCCGTCGCCGATTTTGGTGAGAAAAGCCGTATACTCCTTGGGCAGCTTTATGCCGGTGCGCTCCTGAAAGGCGGCGATTTCCTCGCGCTTCAGGGGCGGGCGGGGCGTGACGTTCCACTTGCTCAGTTTTTCCTGAATTTCCGCGATGGCGGCTTTGATTTCCGGGGCGGATTTCCCCGCCTTGACAATGCCAAGCTTTTTCCGCTCGATGCCCAGAATGTGTTCCCGGCCCTTGAACGCGGACAGATCCGTTACCTGGGTTTTGCGCAAATTCAGGTCACGGAGGTTGGGCAGGGCGGCCAGGCAGGATACGTTCTCCACCGCCGTGCCGTACAGCCAGACCGACTCCAGAGTGGGGATGGAGGCCAGGGGGGACACGTCGGTCACCTGGGTGGCGCTGAGGACCAGTTTCTTCAGGCGGGTCAGGCCCGCAAGCGGGGTGAGGTCGCGCACAGCCGTATCCACAGCGGACAGGGATTCCAGGTTGGGGCAGTCCGCCAGGGGGGACAGGTCGCTCAAATCGGGGTTTTGATTTCCAATATCAAGGTGGGTGAGGGCCGTCAATCCCCGCAGAGGCTCCAGGCTGTCGATGGTGGAGAGTAGGAGATAGCTTAAATGAGGCAGGCCGTACAGCTTGGGGATGGCGCAGCGGCCGGCGTGCAGGCATAAAAACCCAAGCTGCTTCAGTGGGGTGAGGTCGCAGGGCAGAATTTCCGACCCGCCGCTGATGGTGATGCTCTGTAGAGAGGGGATTTGCGCCAGCGGGGACAGGTCCCGGATTTCGCACTGGTAAATGGTCACCCATTCCAGCCCCTGGAGCTGGGCCAGGGGGGAGATGTCCACCAGAGGCGGACGGATTCTATCGGCACAGTAGTGGAAGTAATACCGCGCCGGCGTGTGATGGCAGGTTTTGTAGATCATCTCCGGGGTCGTACCCGGATTGCACTGGGCCATCTCATCAAACACGTTCCGCTCCAGCGGGGTCAGCATGTAGTCCTTCATATCAGCTGTCCTCCTCTGAGACGTTGGTTTCCGGGTGGTGTCCGTCCACCTTCAGATAGGACGGCCCCGCGCCGCTGACCTTGGCGTAAGCTTTTTTACGCACGTACAGCCAGGTAAGGAAATGGATGCCGCCGGTGAGGGCCCAGCTGACGGGGTAGGAGATGTATAGGATTTCCGGCGAGGGATTTTTTTGAAAAATCGTGGCGACCCATACCAGACGCAGGACGCAGGAGCCAAGCAGAGAGACTACCATGGGAATGACCGAGCAGCCCAGGCCCCGCAGACTGCCCACCATGGTGTCCATGATGCCGCACAGGAAGTAGGGGATGGACACGTAGGCCAGCCGCAGCACGCCCTGCTGGATCACCGCCGCCGCGTCGGGACCGGCCTCCACATAGAAGCCCACCAGCGTGTCGCCGAACAGGTACGCCAGATTGCCCAGCACCAGTCCGGTAATGATTACGTAGACCTGGCACCAGAGCAGCACCCGGTCTGCCCGCTTGGTCTCACCCGCGCCGTAGTTCTGGCCGGTGAAGGTGAGGGCGGTCTGATAAAAGGCGTTCATGCCGTTGTACACAAACCCCTCCACGCTGGCGGAGGCGGCGGAGCCGCCCATGACGATGGAGCCGAAGGAGTTGATGGAGGACTGAATGACCACGTTGGACAGGGCGAACACGATGCCCTGGAACCCGGCGGGTAAACCAATCTCGAAGATGCGCCGGATCACCCGCCACTCCAGCTTGAGCTGGTTCCACTCCAGATGCAGGGGGCCGTCCTCCCGCCGCAGGCACCGCAGCACCAGAAACGCGGACACGTACTGGGAAATGGCCGTAGCCGCGCCCACGCCGGCCACCC
>CAJTOE010000109.1 GCA_910577805.1 uncultured Oscillospiraceae bacterium
AGGGGTCAGCACGGAGAAGCGGCCGCCCACGTCGTCGGGCACCACGAACTCCTCATAGCCCTCCGTATCGGCCAGGCCCTTCAGGGCGCCGCGGGCCTTGTCGGTGGTGGCGTAGATGCGCTCCTTTGCGCCCTCCTTGCCGTACTTCTGCTCCAGCATCCCCTTGAAAATCCGGAAGGCCACAGCAGGCTCGGTGGTGGTGCCGGACTTGGAGATCACATTGACCGAGAAGTCCCGGTCGCCGATGGCGGCGATCAGCTCCAGCAGGGCGTCGGTGGACAGGCCGTTGCCGGCAAAGTAGATGTCCAGGCCGCTCTTGGGCTTGAGCAGCTCAATGACAGCCCGCGCCCCCAGATAGGAGCCGCCGATGCCGATGACCACCAGGGCCTTGGACTGGCTCTGGATTTTTTGGGCCGCGGCCTGGATGCGGGCGAACTCCTCCTTATCGTAATCCCTGGGCAGATAGACCCAGCCGGTGAAGTCGCCGCCGGGGCCGGTGTGGGTATCCAGCATCTGTGCCGCCTTAGCCAGGCGGTCCTGCCGCTGCGCGGCGTAGTCCTGGGGCAGGAAAGTAGCAAGCTTGGACAGGTCGAGTTTTAACATGATGGAAAATTCCTCCTTTGGACGGGCGGTCTTGCCCGATAAATCCTTCCCCTATTATAGCATAAGGACTGGAAGATTTCATCGGTTTTTTGAAATTTTTCTTTAATTTGTAAAGGGGGATCACCCTCAAAACTCCCCCCTAGAAAAAACGGAGCTGCCGGTCCTCGTAGGGCCGGGTAGCGGCGGAGACGATATGCTTCATCTCGTAGAGCAGACCCAGCTCCCGGCAGGTTTGGGAAAAAAGCGCCCAGAGCTTCGAGGAATTGGGGCAGGTGCAGACGTAGCGGTCCCCGTACCGGGCCAGGTAGCGTTGGGCCAGGCTCTCCCCGTCCGGAAAGGCCTTGTCCAGGTGCTGAAGAAAATACTCCCGCTGGCCCTGGCGCATGGTCACCCCAAAAAAGGGATAGACAAACTTGGCTCCTGCGTCAGCGACTGCCTCCAGAAGATTGGTAATATTTTCCGAAAAATCCTCCAGAAATGGCAGGACGGGCATCAGCAATATCCCGGTAAACAGCCCCGCCGCCGCAAGCTGCCGCACAGCCTCCAGCCGCCGGGCGGGGGACGGGGCACGCGGCTCGATTTTCTTTGCCAGCTCCTCGTCCAGGGTGGTGAGGGTGATTTTGCAGATGGCCGGGGAGTGGGTCTGGATGGAGGTCAAAATGTCGATGTCCCGGACGATGCAGTCCCCTTTGGTCGCAATCGCCACCCCGCACTGAAACGCGTCTGTAAGCTCCAGGCTCCGGCGGGTGTAGAGGAGCTTGGTTTCAAAGGGGTTGTAGGGGTCGCTCATAGAGCCGGTGCAGATGAGGGCCGGACGAACTTTACGGGCCAGGTCGTCCCGGAGGATACGCAGAGCGTCGGCCTTGACGCGGACCTGGTCAAATTTGTCGTTGTGGTAGCAGTCGGAGCGGCTGTCGCAGTAGATACAGCCGTGACAGCAGCCTCGGTAAAGATTCATGGTGTGGTCACAGCCGAACCATTCGGTGGATTTGTTCCGGTGCAGGATGTGCTTGGCGGGGATGGTCTCCATAAATGCCTCCTGGTAGGATTTTTAAAGCAAGCATATCATAGGGGACACGAAATTGCAAGAAGCTGCCGGTCATACCCCCCAAAAACCGGACATACAGTAAAACCATGGAGGTGAGTTCCGTGTCTCTTTCGCTGCTGGATTTTCTGGAAAAAATGGCCCAATCCCCCCCATTGGCCCTCACCGTCGGCCTGACTTTGGCGGTGATGCTGGTGAACGGCTGTACCGACGCGCCGAATGCCATCGCCGGGGTGGTGGTCACCGGAGCGCTGTCCTTCCGCAGGGCGGTGCTGCTGGCGGCGGTGTGCAATTTTCTCGGAGTGTTCTGCGTCACCGCTGTCAACGCCTCGGTGGCCGAAACCGTGTACTCCATCGCGTCCTTCCGAAGCTCCGGGGCGCTGCCGGCTCTATGCGCGGCTATGACGGCCATTGTGCTGTGGGCGGCGGCGGCTTGGGTGTTCGGCATCCCCACCAGCGAAAGCCACGCCCTGGTCGCCGGACTGACCGGAGCCGCCGTGGCCCTGGAGGGCGGGTTCTCCTGCGTGCGCTGGGAGGCCTGGGCGCAGGTGGGGGCGGGCCTGGTTCTGTCCACGGCGGCGGGACTGTGGGCGGGGCGTTTGGTCAAAAAACTCCTGCGCCCGGTCCGAGCGCAGGAGTGGTGCTTTCAAATTGCCCAAATCCCCGGTGCGGCCCTCACCGCTTTCCTCCACGGAGCCCAGGACGGACAGAAATTTATTGGCGTATTTCTGCTGGGAGCCGCGCTGGCCCAGGGGCGGCAGGACGAGAGTACCTTCGTCATTCCGCTATGGCTGTCCGTGGTCTGCGCGGGCTTCATGGCCCTGGGGACCCTGCTGGGCGGGGAACGCATCATCCAAAAGGTCGGCCGGGAGATGGTCCGGCTCACCCCCAGGCAGGGCTTTGAGGCGGACCTTGCCGGAGCGGCCTGTCTGCTGGCGGCCACGGTGCTGGGCTGGCCGGCCTCCACCACCCACACCCGCACGGCGGCGCTGCTGGGGACAGGGTCCTGTCCGGACCGCCGGGCGGTGCGGGACATCGTGCTGGCCTGGGGGCTGACCTTTCCCGGCTGTTTTCTGATTGGCTACGCCCTGGTGAAGCTCATCCCAGGCTGATGCCCATCCGGCGGGCCACATCCAGCATCCCGTGGCTTTCCGGGACCAGACGGGCCTTACCGGCAATATCCGAAAGCTTGTTGGCCTCCACATGGTTGTTTTTCATCGCCACGGTGATGCCGTAAATCTCGTTCTCCACCATCTTGGCGGCATACGCGCCGAACTGGGTGGCAAGCAAACGGTCGTAGGGGGACGGACTGCCGCCGCGCTGCATGTGTCCGGGGACGCATACCCGTGTCTCAAAGCCGGTCATTTCCTCAATGTCCTTGGCGATACGGTTCGTCGCCGTAGAGTACCCCAGCTCCGCCCGCTTGGCCATGCGCTCCTTGCGCTTCATCCGGGCCTCGGCCACATCAAATACGCCCTCGGCCACCGCCAGGATGGAGAAGGATTTTCCCTGCTCCGCCCGGCGCTCGATGGCCGAGCAGACGCTCTCGATGGAGTACGGCCGCTCCGGCAGGAGGATGATATCCGCGCCGCCGGCGATTCCGGCATAGAGGGTCAGCCAGCCGGCCTTGTTGCCCATCAGCTCCACCACCATGCACCGGCTGTGACTGCCGGCGGTGGTGTGGACCCGGTCGATGGCCTCCGTGGCAATGTCCACCGCGGTATGGAACCCAAAGGTCACGTCCGTTCCGTAAATATCGTTGTCAATGGTCTTTGGCAGGCCGATGATATTCAAGCCCTCCTCAGACAGGAGGTTGGCGGTTTTGTGGGTGCCGTTGCCCCCCAGGCACAGCAGGCAGTCCAGCTTCATTTCCTTGTAATTCTTCTTCATCTCGGCTACCTTGTCCACGTTGTCCTCGCCGATGACCCGCATGAGCTTGAAGGGCGTGCGCTTGGTGCCCAAAATCGTGCCGCCTACGGTGAGGATGCCGTTGAACTCTCTGGGCTGCATCACCCGCCACTCGCCCTTAATCAGCCCGGAGTAGCCGTTGATGACCCCGATGATTTCCACATCCTCGCCCATGCGCTGGTACAGCGCCTTGGCGACTCCGCGCAGGGTGGCATTCAGGCCGGGGCAGTCGCCGCCGGATGTGAGGATACCAATTCTTTTTTTCATAAAAAGACCTCCTGACAAAAATAATGCAGTCGTGCAGTTTTTAGCGGAAATAGACCAGCGGGTCCTCCGGAGCCTGGGCAGGCTCCACCGAGAGGGCTTTGAGCAAAATCCCCTCCTCCTCATAGATTGGGGAGTATTCAAATTTGACCTCTGCCGTCACCAGGATCCAGTCCCCCTTACGCAGGGAACGGGCCTTGGGGTACTGGCACAGGAAGCCGAAAAACCGGATATCGTCCACACAGCAGGTCATGGCGTTCCGGCCTGGAACAAAGCTCCCGCGGGGCAGCTTGGAGCCGGTCATGGCCTGGGCCTTGAACGTGACGGTTTTCCCGGTGTAGCGCTCCGGATGCTCCTGCGCGTCCAGATACCAGATGCCGTAATCGTCGTCCTCCAGAGTGATGTGCGGCTCGTCCAGGGAGTAGGGCAGAATGTCCTCCACCTCCAGCTCCTCGCCTTTTTCGTCCTCAAAGACGATTTCCGCCATCCGGTTCGCCGCCCGGACGGACCGTTTCCAGCCGGACAAGGGCATATCCGGGGTGCAGCGGTTGAACAGGACCAAATCCGCCTCGGACACCGCGTCGATAATCATGGACTGCATATTGGCCCGGTACATCTCAAATGTGGTGCCGTCAATGACGTGGATGGCCTGGTAAAGGCCCCAGCGGCGGGGCAGGTGGAGCTGGCGCAGAAGGTCGATGGGCCACATGCCGTTGTACTCCACCAAAACCCGTTCGGGCTGATAGCGGCGGTCGATCTCGTCCAGAAACGCGGTGGTGAACTCCTCCGGGGCGTTTACGGGAATCACTCTGGTGTTTAATTTGGACATTTTCTCCGGTGAGTATTCAGCCTCTCCGTCCTCGCACATCAGCAGGACCGTCCGCTGGCCGTCGTCGAAGTAATCCATATTCAGGGTGTCGCACAGCAGAGTGGTCTTGCCGCTGTCCAGGAACCCGGTGACCAGATAGAGCGGGATGCGTGTATCTTTCATCGAAAAGCCCTCACGCCAGCAGGAAGAGCTTTTCCAGCCCCGCCTCGTCCAGCTCCGCGCCAATCACGCACAGCCGGCCGGTGTAATCTGCGCCGCCGCTGCGTATCTCGCACTCGCCGGGGACCAAGTCGAAGTGGAGCCAGCCGTCATTTTCCGCGTCGGGGACCATGCCCTTTGCCCGGAGGACAGTGCCGTATTGGTCGCCGGCGGCAAGGTTTGCCAGAATGTCCTGAAGCTCCTCACGGGAGTACTTACGGGGGGTTTCGCGGCCCCAGGAAGTGAACACCTCGTCCGCGTGGTGGTGGTGATGGTCATGATGGTCATGCTCGTGGTCGTGATGCTCGTGGTCGTGATGATGGTGGTGCTCGTGAGCCATGCAGGCATCGCAGTCACAGCCGCAGTGTGCGCCGTGGTCATGCTCATGCTCGTGGTCATGGTCATGATGATGATGGTGTTCGTGGTCGTGATGATGATGCTCGATTTCCTCCAGCAGCTCACCAGCCAGAGAATGGCCCCCCTCCATTGCGGTGAGGATCTGCGCTCCGGTCAGCTCGGTCCAGGGGGTGGTCAGAATCGCCGCCTTTTCATTTTTCTCCCGCAGAAGCTTTACCGCGCCGTCCAGCTTGACAGGGTCCATGCCCTGGGTGCGGGACAGAAGGATGGCACAGGCGTGCTCGACCTGGTTATTGAAGAACTCACCGAAATTTTTCATATAGACCCGGCATTTCAGCGCGTCCACTACGGTCACAAAGCTGTTCAGCTCCAAGGGGGAGCCTGCGTCCCGGACCCGCTCCACGGCGGCGACCACGTCGGACAGCTTGCCCACGCCGGAGGGTTCAATGATGATACGGTCAGGGGAATACTGGTCCAGCACCTGGCCCAGGGCTGTCCCGAAATCGCCCACCAGGGAACAGCAGATACAGCCGGAATTCATCTCGGTAATTTCCACGCCGGCGTCCTTGAGGAAGCCGCCGTCGATGCCGATTTCGCCGAACTCGTTTTCAATGAGGACGATTTTTTCCCCGTGAAACGCCTCGTCCAGGAGTTTTTTGATGAGGGTGGTTTTACCGGCCCCCAGGAAGCCGGAGATAATGTCGATTTTGGTATTCATTTGTATCAGGTCCTTTCTTGAATTGAGGGGGTCACCCTCATCCGTCTGGCCTGCGGCCAGCCACCTTCCCCCGTGAGGGGGAAGGCTTTGGTGGGTGACGCTCCATTTTATTTTCTATCGAAACAATCCAGTGTTCGAGACTAGGACAGATTTATTTGACCGCTGCACTCCAAGCCTTCCCCCTAATGGGGGAAGGTGGCACGCGAAGCGTGACGGATGAGGGTGAAAAAAACGTCTCGTCACTGATTCACGTCTCGTTTATCCGTCCTGCCCAGCAGGTAGTCGATACTCACGCCGAAGTACTCGGCGAGCTGGTAGAGGCGTGGAACATCGGGGTAGCCCCGGCCTTGCTCATAGCACTGATAGCCACTCGGAGAAAGCTCTAAATCAGCCGCCATTTCAGTTTGATTTAGACCAAATTCTTTGCGAAGCGCTTTTAGGCGGATTGGAAATTCTTTCAGCATGATAGGTTCACTTCCTCTTGACAAATTTATCTGAATGTTCTATAATTTTCTCAGTATCATTGATAGTAGTATTATTGAGTTATTGTAAGGAGGAACAATTATGAACGAAAGAATCCAAAAACTATTCCTTGGTAAACTGGAACTGGAAGAAGAACTGCTCGATTTCTGCAACCAAATACCCGACCTGGTAGAAGCCAGAACCAAATATTCCCATCTCCTGGACCAGGTGCAGACCACTATGGGCTACCCGTTTTCTAACCAATTCGAGGAAACGATAAACATCTATTGGTCCTGCCTGGGCAGAGCGTACTATCTCTTCGGCCTGAACCTGCGCCAGGACATTCTGACCGCCCTGCTGTAACAGCTCCCTACTCCCACAACAGCTTCGTACTCCGCAGTACATCATACAACAGCTGCGCCGCCTCTCCCCGCGTCGCGTTCCCCTTGGGGTCTTTTTCCAAATCCAGCGCCTCCATCTGGTCCAGTACATACGCCGCGTTCCGCGCCCAGGGCGAATACCCCGGATACGACAGCGCCGCGGCCTCCTCTCCGGGCAGAATCCGATTAAAATCAAACCCGTCCATACTGGCCCAGCCAGCGACCTTCGCCAGCGCCGCCGCCATCTCCTGGTATGTAACCGGCTCGTCCTCCCGCAAACCACGGCCGTCTCCGCTGACAAACCCGTTTTTTTCCATCGCCGCCCGGTCCATGTCCAGCGCGGAGCTTATCATCCCGAAAAACTCCCCCCGCGTGACCGTCTGGTCCGGCGCGAACTGCTGTCCAGCTATGCCCTCCACCAGCTCCAGCACCGCCAGCGTCTGAATGGCCTGGGCATTGGGGTGAGTATCCTGCACGTCCGAAAACGCCCGGCTGCGGAAATCCAAATCATATTGCCGGGCCAGCTCCTTCGGGGTGACCGGGTCCCAGCTCCCGGTGTTCCGTCCCACGCCCAGCACCGCGCTGGGCGGCAGAGCCTCCAGAAGCTCCGTGAACGCCTCCCGGTAATCCTCGCTGGACGCCATTTCCAGGGGGATATAGAAATTCTGCCCCGCCAGCGCGATCTGCAGCGTAGGCGTTACCGTGGCAGGCTTCCCCTGAGCCAGCAGCAGCGCGGCGGCAGGGGCATTTTTGTCCGAGATCACCAGCGTGGGAATCACGCCCACGATATCGTTCGTACTCCCCGCCGGAGAGAAAAACCGGGACGTTGTAATTTTCAGCGCGTCGCCGTCAAAATATTCCGGATAGCTCTCCTCGTCCAGCACGGACTGCGCTACCCCCTTGCCGTAGGTCCGCTGGCCCACCGCAATGGCCGCGCCGTGGTCCCGCAGCGCGGCGGAGAACATCTCCGCACCGCTGGCCGTCTCCCCGCTGGTGAGAATGATTACCGGACGGTCGGTCAGATCCGGCACATACGCATACGAATATAGGCTGGAATAGCGGTCGGAGCTGTCCCGGAAAAAAACCAGCATCCGGTTCCCGCCCACAAACCAGGCCGTGGCCCCTACCGCGGCGGTGACGCTGCCGCCGCCATTGCTGCGCAGGTCCACCACCCAGGCCCCCGGCTGGTCCTCGTACTGCGTCAGCGCCTGATAAAACACGTCCGCCGTGCTCTCCCCAAAGCTCACGCACTCAATGACCGGCACGCCGTCCTTCGTCAGATCGTAGGACACGATGGGCAGAGCCACCGCCGCGCGAAGGACCACATAGTCCGCCGTCTCCCCCTGGCGGGAGATGGTCAAAATCACGCTGGTGTCCTCCTCCCCGGCCAGCATGGTCAGATAATCCGTCTCCGGGGTGATTTTCACGCCGTCAATGGCCAGGATTTGGTCCCCCTCCTCCAAGCCGGCCTCCAGAGCGGGGGAGTTGGGCAAAATGTCCTGGA
>CAJTOE010000110.1 GCA_910577805.1 uncultured Oscillospiraceae bacterium
AATGGCTGCTGATCCTGCCCATCGGGGCGGGGGCGGCAGGGCTGGCCTTCCTGGGGAAGTTCCTGCTGAAAAAATACAAGGCTAAAAAAGAATGGAAGGAGTACACCACATGAAGAAATGGAAAACCACACTGTTGTCCACCGCCCTGCTGCTGGCTCTGGCTGTGACCCCGGCCCATGCGCTGGAATATACCTTTGACGGCCCTCCCACCGGGGATTTTGGCACCCCCACCAGCACGGAGGACATCATCCAGACCGGGGCCGAACCCGCCAACAAGGACAGGAGCAAGAGCAGCGCCCTCATTCCTCCCGGTTTTGGGACACCCACCAGCTACTTGCCCAACTCCGGGGAGTACCTGACCCCGAACCTCGCGGCGGACGGCCCCCTGAGCGGGAGCTACACCCTCACCGTGACAGGCGGCACGGGCGGCGGCGCACCGGCCCTCCCCGGCGTGGTTGACACCTCCGCGCCCACCAGTCCGGCCTATCCCACCACCAGCGGCCCCGTCACCGCCTTTACCGATGTGACCGCCGACCTCTATTACAGCAACGGCAGTTTGGGGACATTGGAGATCCCGTCCATTGGCCTGTCGGTCAAGATCATGCAGGGGACGGACAGCGCCGCGCTGAAAAAGGGTGCGGGCCACTTCACCAACACCAGTATTTGGAACGGCAACGTGGCGCTGGCCGGGCACAACCGGGGGGTAAACAACCATTTTGGCAAAATCCATACACTTGACACGGGCAACACCATCACCCTCACCACCGCCCTGGGAACCCGGACCTACACTGTTACCAGTGTTGCAAAGGTTGACGTGATGGACAACACCATGCTGGAGACCACCAGCGACAACTGCATCACCCTGTTTACCTGTGTCCAGAACCAGCCCAGCTATCGCTGGTGTGTCCGGGGTGTGGAAATTTGACGAAAAATGCGTCTCAGTTTGAGACGCATTTTCGGCGGTGGCATTACATTTTTGGACAATTTTCTCCAAATGTAGTATAATAATGGTGGGAAAACCAAACAAAAACTACATTACAGGAGGAAAACGACCATGAAAAAAGCGAGTTTGGCCACCCGGCTCACCGCCGCCATTCTGACCCTCTCCCTGCTCACCGTTCCGACCCTGGCCGCAGATCCCCCGGCAAATGCTGTCCGGGTAAGCAGCTACAAGGGCAGTACCCTGGAGGTTGGGGAGCGCAGCGGCCTTATCATCGGCCCCAGCGTGATGGAGTACACCGTTACCTCCAGCGACCCGGACACGGTGCTGGTGGAGCAGATCACAGGCTTTTGGGTGGCCGTAGCCAAGGCAGAGGGAACCGCTGAGATCACCGCCGCCAACCGTGCCGGAGAGAGCGGAACCCTGACGCTTACCGTTGGCTCCGGCACTTCCGCCGCTCCAACGGCTCCCGCCAACGACAACAGCGCAGGCCAGCCGGAAAATCTGGATGTACGGCAGGAACTGATACGGCTTATCAATCAGACCCGCAAGGCCAACGGCGTATCGGAACTGATGGTAAACGAGGCCCTGATGAACGCAGCCCAGACTATTTCGGACAAGCGGTATTCCTGGCATCACTCCCAGGAGGAATGTGAAGCCGCACTCGCCAGCGGCTACCCTTACGGTTTTGGCGTAAATCTGACAGTATTCACCGGCGTCGCCACAGAGGACGCCGCCCAGCACGCCCTGGAAAACTGGATCAATTCTCCCGGCCACTTTGAGACTATGCTAAAGCCGGCCTGCGACAGCATTGGCGTGGGCGTGACTGAAAGCGGCGGCGTGACTTACTGTTATATGTTCATCGGCCAGCCGAATACCCACAACCCCTACGAATAACTGAATATGGACACGGAAAGGCCGTTCAGCCCCAGGCTGGAGGGCCTTTTCCCTGCCCGAAATGCGTCTCAAGTTGAGACGCATTTCGACACATTTCCCCATGACCGTCCTGCCGCACAGGGCGGCGTTTTTATATCCCCGAAAAATGAGAACGGGAAAAGAACTTCCAATCACGCATGAAAGGAGGATTTTCCCAACTTTTCAGGGGAGTTACAGTTTCCTTTCATGCACGAACATGAACAGGAGGCTATATGAAAAACCGTATTACCGCATTATTTCTGGCAGTCGTCTCCATCCTCAGTATGCTGACGGCTCCCGCCAGCGCCGCCACGCGCAGCACCGCCGCGCCGGACACCATCAAGATGGAGGACTGCACCCACAACGGCGTATCCTACGTTTCCCCCAGCCTGGGGACGTGCTACCTCCACCAGATGACCTTTGACTACAACAAACAGAGTACGATTGGCTTCTGCGCGGAAAAGGGCAAGGGTATGGGCTGGTCGCTGGAGGGACACACCTGGGATAATCCCCGGTCCGTTTCAGATCCCACTGTATCGACCATGATGGCCTACTACTACGCCCACTCCACCGGCGTATTCACCGACGAGGCCCGCGCTCTGGGTGTGGACGATGTGTGGGACAGCGGCTACGCATGGACCATGAACGCTTGGGTACAGGCGATTATCTGGCGCTATAAGTCCGGTCTGCTCTCCGATCCCGTTGTGGCCTGCGCCGAGGAACTGCTGTGCGTTTACAACAATCTGGAGCATACCAGCTATACCAGTATTGACGATACCATGGACGGTAAATCGTTCCGCGACCGCGCCCAGTATATTCTGGATTTGGGAAATCAGGGCGTATGGGGCGAGTGCAGCGTTTATGAGTTCAATTATGCCGGACCCGGCTCCAACTATCACCCCGCAAATGATGTGCAGGCCGTTATGGTGGGCGAGCTGAACATCACCCGCCAAAAATATGAGCTTACCGTCAAAAAGGTAGACAGTACCAACCCCAACAAGGGTCTTGCCGGGGCGCGGTTTATGGTACGTTCGGAAAACGGGACCTACTCAAAAGAAATCGTGACAGGGAGAGATGGGACTTATACCCTGTTCGGCCTGGATGCGGGCACTTATGCCGTAACCGAGCTGGAGGCCCCGGAGGGCTACGAGATCGACAACGCTGGACCGCAGTACGTTGTCCTGCCCAGCAATGGCAACAACACCGTGACCGTCACCTTTGCGGATACCCCCACCATTACCGGCGAGGGCAGCATCCGCAAGGTGGACGCGGACGATCCCACCAAGGGGCTGGTCGGAGCGGTCATTAAAATTGAGGGCGTGGACAATGATTTTACCGGCACATATGTCACCGGAACCGGCGGCTACCTGACCGACGTACCCTGGAAGGATATGCCCATTGGCAGCTACACCGCCGAGGAAGTCACGCCCCCGGAGGGCTATACCAAAAGCCCCGATGTGAACAAGACCAAGCAGAGCTTCCGCTGGGACGGCAAGACCGACATCGCCCTTGTCTTTGAAAATGACGCCAAAGTGAAAGTCAAGCTGATTAAGCTGGACGACAGCGATAACCCCCTCCCCGGCGCGGTGTTCAACATCATCAAGGACGGCCAGATCATCGGCACGGAGGCCACCAAGGCGGACGGCTCCATCACCGTAACGGACGTGACCGAGGGGATGTACGCTTTTGTGGAGGTGAGCGCCCCGGCCCCCTATGCCACCCTGACCGAGCCGGTTATCGCCCATGTGGATCAGGCCACTATCAACGGCGGCGGCACTGTCACCGTGACGGCGGCGGATAAGAAGCTGCCCAGCCTGTCCATCCTCAAGCGGGACGCGCAGACCAAGGAGGTCATTCCCGGAACCGTCTTTGAGGTCAAGGGCATCCACTACGGCTATCACAACGACGTGACCACCGGGCCGGACGGAAAGGCCGTCCTGACCAATATCCCCGTGGACAGTTATGAAATCATTGAGAAGTCCGTCCCGGACCCCTATGTGGTGGGGGATGAACCCATGCAGACCATCTACCTCGGCCCCGGCGAGGAACGGGAGCTGATTTTCGATAATTTGAAGCAGCCCCTTTTGACCATCGCCAAACTTGATGCCGATACAAATGATATTATCCCCGGCACTGTGTTCACCATCGAGGCCATTGACGGCGACTATCGCAACGATGTGACCACCGGCGCGGACGGAACGGTTTCCCTGCGGCTGGCCCCCGGCTCCTATAAAATCACGGAGAAGTCCGTGCCCGCGCCCTACTACCTCCCCAGCAGGAACGCAGACCGGGAGCAGACGGTCAGCCTGAACCCCGGCGATGAGAAAACCGTCACGTTCAAGGACCACAAGGCCCCGGAGCTGACCATCTTCAAGGAGGACAGTGTGGCGGGCGCTCCTATTGAGGGGGCCAAGTTCCACGTCACCTACACCAGCAACGGCGAGGCGGCGGACGCTCCCGGCTCCATTGACTACGGGTATATTTTCACCGACGCCAACGGCCAGATCAAGGTGCATGAGCAGGGCAAGAAGATGTACCCCGGCGAGTACACCGTGACTGAGGTGGCCCCCGCCCCCGGCTTCCAGATGAAGGAACCCACCACCCAGCGCGTTATTATCCACGGCGGCGAGAGCAAAACCCTGACCTTCCAGAATGAGCCGTTGAACGGAATTATTGTGGAGAAATACGACAGTGTGACCCATGAGGCCCTGCCCGGATGCACGTTCCAACTGCGTTTCCTGGGTGGAACCAGTGGCACGGGCGGCACGGTCATCGGGCAGAAAGTGACCGGGAAGAACGGCACCGCCATCTGGACGGGGCTGAAAAGCGGCACTTACGTCGTGGAGGAAGTCAGCCCTGCGGACGGGTACTCCATCATCAACGCCTCCGAGACGGTGTATCTGGCGGACAGCGGGGAACAGAGTGTCATTACCGTCCGTTTTGACAATTCCCCGGACGGGATTTTGCTTATCAGAAAGGTATGCTCCGTCAACCCCAGCATTACACTCCAGGACGCCGAGTTCAAAATCATGTACGCGGACGGCACCCTGATCGGGGACAGCAACGGCATATACCGCACCGACGAGAACGGCGAAATCCGCATTAGCGGGCTAAAACCCGGCAAGAGCGTGGTAGTAACGGAAACCCGCGCCCCTGCCGGTTTTATCATCGACAGCCAGAGCCAGACCGTGCAGATCAAGGAGGGCCGCACCGTTACCCTCACCTTTAAGAACCAGCCGAAAGGCAGTCTGATTATCCAGAAGCGGGATAGTCTCACCGGCCAGCCCCTCCCCGGCGCGGAGTTCAGAGTGGCTACCGCCGCAGGCTGTGAGGTAGGTCTGGACGGTGTGATCGGCACATCCACATTGACCCAGAACGGCCTGTTCACCACCGACAGCAACGGCGAAATCCGCATTACCAACCTCGCTCCGGGGGCCTATGTACTGACTGAAACAAAAGCCCCGGCAGGCTATGTCATGGACAGCCCCAGCACCAACGTGGTCATTGGGGCCAACGGCGACACACAGACGGTCATTGTCACCAACACCCCCAAGGGCGGGCTGATCGTGGAGAAGTACGACAGTGTGACCAAGCTGCCCCTCTCCGGCGCTCAGTTCAAAATCACTAACGCCAACGGGGAGCTGACCCCGGACAACGAGGGCCTGACCAGCTCCAACGGACTCTACACCACCGACCGCAGCGGCCAGATCGTGCTGTCCAAGCTGCTCCCCGGAACCTATGTGGTGTCCGAGGTCAAGGCCCCGGACAATTATCAGGCGGACCCCACCCCGCAGACGGTTGTGGTCAACGCCGGGGATACCCAGACCCTCCGCTTTTACGACGATCCTCTTTGCACATTGACCATCCTCAAACGGGACGCCGTGACCAAGAAGCCGCTGAAAGGGGCGGAGTTCCTGGTTCGGGACAGCGAGGGCAGGGCTATCGGCCCCAACAATGGCCGGTATATCACCGGGACGGACGGTACTGTGACTGTCTCCGGGCTGGCCCCCAACGCCACTATCGTGGTGTCCGAGAGCAAGGCCCCCACCGGCTATATCAAGGACGAAACCCCGAAAAATATCGTTGTCCGTACCGGCGTTGCCAACAGCCTGATTTTTGACAACGAGCCTGCCACCACCCTGATTATCCGAAAATTTATTGAGGGCACTGAAAATGAACCGCTTTCCGGCGTGTGCTTCAAGGTGGCGGACGGCTCCGGGGCCGCTGTTGGCCCGGACGATGGAACCTATTACACCGACAAGGCGGGGGAGATCGTTCTCGATGGCATCGAACCCGGTACAACCGTTATCGCCAGGGAAATCAAGACCGTGGAGGGCTTTGTACTTGACGGAACCCCGCAGGACATTCTAATCAAGGCCGGACAGGTACAGCAGCTCACGTTCTGGAACAAACGGGCCGGTACGCTGGTCATCCAGAAAAAGGACAGTGTTTCCGGCAACCTGATCGCCGGGGCGCAGTTCCAGCTCACTTATGCGGGCGGCGGGTACGTTGATAACGCCAACGGCCACCTCTCCAGCAACGGCCTGTACACCACGGACGACAAGGGAGAAATCCGCATTTCCGGCGTGACCGGGACTATCGTTGCCAAGGAGGTCAAAGCAGCTCCCGGCTATGTGATCGACCAGTCTACCCAGACGCAGACCGTCACCGTCAACCCGGAGGATACACAGACCCTTGTGTTTCTTAATGAGCCGCTTTGCAGTCTGACCATTAAAAAAATGGATTCTGTGACCGGAAAACCCATCCCCAACACAGAATTTACTGTGAAAGACGGCAACGGGACCGTGCTGGGCCGCTACACCACCGGCAAGGACGGTACTGTGACCGTATCCGGCCTCATTCCTGGCAGTACCGTTGTGGTCAGCGAAAGCAAAGTCCCCAGCGGATACATGCTGAACACCACCCCGCAGACCATCATTGTCCGCAACGGCTCCAACAGCATCACCAGCGGCACGGGCGGCAGTTCGGGCGGCGGCAATACCGGGAACAATGGCGGGACTGGCGGCGGCAACGATTTGACGTTTGAGAACGACCCCAAGACCCGGCTGGTCATTGAGAAGTATGTCACCGGGACCACGGACCCGCTGAAAGGGGTAACTTTCCTGGTAACGGAGTCCAATGGTCAGGTGGTAGGCAGCTCCAACGGCGAGTATATCACCGACGAGAATGGCCGCATTGTGATTGAGGGCCTGGAACCCGGCGTGACCATTACCGCCAAGGAAATCAAGACATTGGAGGGCTACGTCCTCGACACTACGCCCAAGTCCATCAAAATCAAGGTGGGCGAGGCGCAGACCCTCCGCTTTTACAATCAGAAGCAGGGCTGTATCGTGGTGAAGAAGCTGGACAAGCAGACCGGGGAGCCGCTGGCCGGGGTGGAGTTCCAGATCACCTACTCGGACGGGAGCTATCTGGACGACGACTACGGCCACCTGTCCAGCAAGGGCCTGTATAAGACCGACGCCAACGGCGAAATCCGCATTTCCGGCGTGGTGGGCACGCTGGTCATCACCGAAACCAAGCCCCTGCCCGGTTACGTCATGGACGAAGGAACCAGGACGCAGACCGTCAAGGTGAACCCCACCGACACGCAGACCATCACCGTGTATAATACCAAAATCGGGGGCCTCACCATCATCAAAAAGGACGAGGAAACCGGGGAGCGCATTAAGGGAGTTCAGTTTGAAATCCGCAAGCTCAACGGGGAAATTGTCGGCACCTATACCACCGACCAAAACGGCGTTATTTCCCTGCCCGAAGCGGAAAAGGGATGGTATCAGGTGACGGAGCTGAAAGCGGCCAAGGGCTATCAGTTGGACGACACACCTCATCAGATTGAGGTAAAGGACGGCGGCACGGCTACACTGGAGATCACCAACCGGCAGACCGGCAGCGCCCTTATTCATAAGGTGGACAGTCTCACCGGCGAAGGCATCTACGGCGTGACATTCGCGCGCTTTGTTCCTTGACAATCTGTGTAGAAATACGCAATAAAACAAGGCGGATTTCGCAAGAAATCTGAACTCTATGCTTGATTCGGCAGGGGCAGAACCTGCCTGACCCGGTGTGACGGGTGACCAAAACTCTGATGCTCCGACGTGCGTCCATAGTGTCATATGGAACGTGCGAAGCTCGGTAAAGAGCGGAGGCGATATCTGAGACGGTATCGCGCCGCAGGAGGCTATAAATCGGTCATGTCCAGTATGTTTTGTTGCAACCGACATATGTCCTGAGAGTACGGCTCGTAAACGCCAGGATGATTATACAGCCATCCGCCCCCATGAGGGGTGCTGCCGCCGTTGAAATTTGAATTTGTGGAAAACGGCAGAAAACCATTAAGGTCGAATGTCTTTGGCAGAATATCACACAAGTCAAAGATGGCAGCCGGGT
>CAJTOE010000111.1 GCA_910577805.1 uncultured Oscillospiraceae bacterium
ACCGCCGTGCAGGTATAACGCTGTTCGTCAAATCTCCACGCTGTCTGCCGATTGTGTTCGACTTCCCCCGTCCCTTGTGGTATGGTTCGGTTTGCAAAGACCCCACCATACTATGAAAACGGAGGAATTGAGCATGAAAAGCAAAAAAATCCTGTCCCTGCTTCTCGCCGGCACCATGACTGCGGCCCTGCTGGCCGTTCCCGCCCAGGCGGCAGAGGCTCCCCAGCCCTACACCATCCAGGCCACCCACTGGAGCCGGGAGGACTTCTCCCAAGAGGCCAGCCCGGAGGTGTTCGCCGGCGCGTACAGCCGGGAGCTGTACAACGCCATCCGGCAGACCATGGTGGACGGCACCAGCGAGAATCCCGCCTACACTATGGTGTCCAAGGGCGATGACTACAGCGCGGTGAAGAACCTGATCGGGCGGATGGAAGGGGTGCTGCGGTATGAACACCATGTGCCGCGGAACTTCACCGACTACTGGCGGTACTTGGACTACTTCGCCGTGTCCGCCGAAATGCCGGAGAATTATCAAGCGCCCTTGGACTTCGTCCAGCCGGTCATCGAGGGCACGGCGGAGATGACGGACCGGGAGCGGGTGGAAGCCTTCAACGACTACATCCGCACCCTGCTGGCCTACCAAAAGGGAAAAACAGCCGGCATCACCCAGACCTTCGCCCCTCACACCGGGGAGCTGAAAGCGGCCTGCGGGTCCTACGCCAGAGCAATGAAGTTCCTCTGCACGGCGGCGGACATCCCCTGCTTCACCGTCAGCAGCAAGACCCACACCTGGAACCTCGTGTATGTGGATGGTCAATGGCTCCACGTGGACGTGTCCGCCAACGACCTCTCCGGCAGGAACGGGGTCCTGCTGGTGGAAAGCTACCAGACCGGGAAGGATCAGGCCCCGGAGGCCACCGCCTTCCTCAAGGAACTATTCGTACCCGGATCAACGAAATAAGCAAGATACATCCTTCACGCTGGCAGGCCGGAAAACGGCCTGCCGCTTTTTTGTTCTCAAACAGACAGTATCAGAAAGGAGACTTCATGAAACACAAGCCTTTTACCCGTTTTCTCTCCCTGTTGTTGGTGGTGGCTACGCTGGCCAGCCCGTTCACCCTGCCCGCCAGCGCCGCCTCGCTGAACGGCAGCGGCACCGTCAACATCCAGTACCTGGGCCGCCATGAGTACCTGTCCAAAAGCACGGGCGGCAGCCTGAGCGGCAGCAGTTGGAGCTACACCAGCAACGATGGACTCACCGGCACCGCCTACTGCGTCAACTGGGGCCTGTCGGCAGTCTCGCCCAACAAGGCCCTGACCCTGCAGGAGTACAACCGGAACCCCCAGACCATGGGCGTGTTCGCCAACGGCTATCCCATGCGCACCCTGGAGCAGTTCAAAGAACTGCATCCCGATGACGTGCGGGGCATCGCCAGTCTGACGGAGGACGAGTATAAATACGCCACCCAGGTGGCGGTCTGGGCCTCCTGCGGCCAGCTCTCCGTCCCCGGTACATCCTTCACCGCTGGCCGGGCCGCCCTGGTGGAACCCACCTCGGACGCCCAGAAGATCCGGGTGTATGACAGCGTCAAGGCCATGCTGAAATACTCTGCCCACTGGACGAAAAACCTCTACACTGGCCTGTCTATCCGTGCGGAGGAGGATAAGGATGTCCGCGGCGTGGAAGTCCTCAACGAGTACGGCCTGGAGGGCGCCGCCGCCGACAACGAGGACGGCATCAAAAAGGAGACCATCAACGGGAAGGAGTATTACACCCGTGTGATGTATCTGGCCTCCGCCACCTCCACCTGGATCGATGACCGGATGACCAAGGTCTATTCCACGGACGCCCCCCAGGGGACCATCTTCGTGG
Source organism: uncultured Oscillospiraceae bacterium (assembly GCA_910577805.1). Taxonomy (GTDB): domain Bacteria; phylum Bacillota; class Clostridia; order Oscillospirales; family Oscillospiraceae; genus Lawsonibacter. The sequence continues at coordinate 1,874 of CAJTOE010000111.1, forward strand.
CGGAGAACAACTCCCCCCTGGAGATGGTGCAGGAGAACGGGGCCACCTGCTACAAGGTGGACACCAGCCGGTCCCACACCACCAACCTCAACTCCAACGGCGAGGAATACTACGGGACATTCAAGGTCTGTATCCCCGTGGACAATGCCGCCGCCGAGGGCAGCTTTACCATCAAGGCCATGGGCAGTGTGGCGCAGTACAACCTGTTCCTGGCCTATAACCCCTCCGCCTCGGAGCAGTCCTACATTGTGGCCGACCCCGGCTACACCACCCTGGAGGCCCAGGCCCCCTTCAAGTGGAGCGGCACGGATGTACCCGATACCGCCAGCCTCCAAATTGTCAAGGCCGGCGCGGGCGGCGCGCCCCTGGAGGGGGCCGAGTTCACCCTCACCGGCAGCGGCGGCACCACCGTCTCCGGCACCAGCGACCGCAACGGCCAGATCGTCTGGACGGACCTTCCCGCGGACGAGACCTACACCCTGACCGAGACCGCCGCCCCGGAGGGCTACCAGGTCATCGCCCCCATGAACATCACCCTCACCGCTGGCCGCACCGAGTATGTGACTGTGACGGATGAGACCAATAAGGGCTTCACCATCAAAAAGGTGGACGCTCAGAACAAGGCTTCCCTCCAGGGGGCCGTGTTCGTCTTTGAGCAGATCGATGGCTCGTTCAAAACCACCGGCGTCACCGGCTTTGACGGTACCATCTCCTTCCAGGGGGATGAGCTGCCCTATGGCAGCTATCGTGTGACGGAGCAGTCCGCCCCAGAGGGCTATCAGAAGGATACCCGTGTGGAGACGGTGGAGTGGGACGGCACCAGGGATGTGACCATCACCTTCGAGAATGTTCGTGACATCGGCCTGACCATTGTGAAAAAGGATGGGGATACCGGCGTGTCCCTGCCTGGGGCCACCTTCGATGTGTTTGCCGATGGTGAGAAGATCACCTCCGTCACCACCAATGACGCCGGCGAGGCGTATGTGTACGGCATCAAAAAAGAGGCGTACATCGAGGTCGTGGAAACTGCCGCCCCCACGGGCTATGTGCTGGATAAGACGCCCCATGGCATCCACATCGACGCATACGATCCCGCTATCCAGGACGATCCCGTCCTGACCGTGGTCAACCACAGCAAAGCCTCCCTGCGGATCATCAAGATGGACCGGCAGAGCGGGGACCGGCTCCCCGGCGTGACCTTTGAGATCTACAAGGACACAGAGCTGTTCGACACCAAGACCACCAACGACAACGGCGAGATCCTGCTGTATGACCTGGAACCCGGCACCTATCTGGTGAAAGAGGTGGCTACGGACGATGAACACGTCATCACCTCCACGCCCCAGCAGATCGAGCTGAAAGCCGGACAGACCGCCACCCAGGAGCTGGTGTTTTTCAACAGCAAGAAACCCGGCATCCATCTGGTGAAGGTGGACAGCGTGACCATGAAGTCCCTGCCCAACGTCCGCTTCGAGTTCAAGCTGGTGGGCGGCAGCTACCGGCAGGAGTTCACCACCGACATCAACGGTGAGATCGACCTCAGTAAGCTGACCCCCGGCGCGTATGAGGTGCGGGAGCTGGAGGCCCCGGACGGGTATCTGATCGATGACGCTGTGCGCGTTGTCCAGATCAATCCCGATGAGGACGCCTCCTTCGTGTTCACCAACACCCCCAAACCCTCCTTCCGCCTGATCAAGACCAGCTCGGACGGCTCCCGGCTGGGCGGGGTCCACTTCCGCATCGCCAAGGTGGAGGATGGGACCCACTATCTGGACCGTATCACCGATGACAACGGCGAGATCAACATCACGGATCTGGAGCCGGGTGTGTACTCGGTCAAGGAGACAGCCACGGTGGCGGACCACATTCTGGATGTGCGGGAGTACCATGTGGAGCTGTTCCCCGGCCAGACCTCCACGCTGACCATCGAGAACCAGAAACGGCCCAACCTGATCGTCTATAAAAAGGACGCGGACACCGGGGACCCCATCCCCAACACTGTCTTCCTGGTAAAAGCGGCGGACGGGCATAGCGTGGACGAGATCAAGACGGACTCCACTGGCAAGGCCGTGCTGTCCAACCTGCTGCCGGGGGTGTATGAGATCTCCGAGAAGTCCGTTCCCGCCCCCTGGCTGATGGACGCTGATCCCCAGCTGGTGACGCTGTACGCCAACCGGGAGCATAGCGTCTACTTCGAGAATCATAAAAAGCCTACCCTGACCATCAACAAGGTGGACAGCGTCACCGGCAGCCCCATCCAGGGGGCCAAGTTCCAGGTGTGGTACGGCAGCAACAACACCAGCACCGGGGAGCTGAACAGCCTGGGCGTGTTCTTCTCCGACGCCAACGGCCAGATCGTCATCGACAACCTCCGGGACGGCTGGTACAAGGTGACGGAGCTGGAACCCGCCGCCGGCTTCACCATCAAGCAGCCCGCCACCCAGGAGTTCTACATCAAGGGCGGCGAGAGCAAAACCGTGGTGTTCGAGAATACCCCCCTCAATGGGATCGTGGTGGAGAAATATGACTCCGTCACCGGCGCAGCCCTCCCCGGCTGCACCTTCCAGCTCCGTTACCTGGGTGGGACCAGCGGCACGGGCGGCACCGCCATCGGCACGAAGGTCACCGGCAAGAACGGGACCGCCATCTGGACGGGCCTCAAACCCGGCACCTATGTGCTGGAGGAGGTGGACCCCGCCGATGGCTACAGTATCATCCAGTCCTCCGAGACCATCTTCCTGGCGGACAGCGGGGAGCAGAGCGTGGTCACCGTGCGCTTCACCAACGCCCCGGACGGCATCCTGCTCATTCGGAAGGTCTGCGCCACCAACCCCAGCGTGACCCTCCAGAACGCCGAGTTCAAGGTCATGTACGCGGACGGGACCCTGATTGGCGACTCCAACGGCATCTACCGCTCCGATGAGACCGGGGAGATCCGCATCCCCGGCCTGAAGCCGGGCAAGAGCGTGGTGGTCACCGAGGTCCGCGCCCCCGCTGGCTTCATCCTGGATACCCAGAGCCAGACCATCCAGATCCAGGCGGGCAAAACGGTGTCTCTTACCTTCAAAAATCAGCCGAAGGGCAGCCTGATCATCCAAAAACGGGACAGCCAGACCAATGAGGTGCTTCCCGGCGCGGAGTTCAGAATCACCACCGCCGCTGGCTGTGAAGTGGGCCTGGACGGTGTCATTGGCTCGTCTACCCTGACCCAGAACGGCATCGTGCGCCCGGATAGGGTGCTGTGCAAAGCGGTTTAAGGGACCGCCGTACACGGCAGTGTGCGAAGCAATCCGCCTAACCGACTTGGCCGAAAGGCTATACGGGAACATCGCATGGCGGAGAAGGGGTTAGTCACCAAAGGACTGAACGGTGCGACTGTACCCCTATGAAAAGGAGATATGAGGATAAGGTTGAGTTTAGCGAATGCAAGGTTCCAGTTCCTGGTTTTTGCAGGTATGGGTAACAGTCCTGAAACCCATGTCACACCGCTGGCAGACCTAAAATGCCGGTCTGTCAACTGCCAATTCCGGTGTGAAACAGGCGTGAGAACACGTCATAACGAACCGAAAGCATATCCGACAATCTCCACTTCCCTATGCACAGCATTAACCGGGGATTGCCTAAGTCCGGCCCATTTGCCGGATATGGCAACGGAGGCTCCATAGTAGTCCGAGGGCGCTAATGGCGTCCACATGGCGAAGGGAGCCAGTCAGTTACATCTAAAATGTAGGAATGGAAGGGAGGAGAAACCTCAATGAAACCGACATCTGAAATTTTAGAGCGTATCGAAAAGTGTTCAAACGACCACCGCGACGGCGTATTCACGCGGCTCTACAGATATTTGCTGCGTGAAGATATTTACTACGCCGCCTACCAAAAGCTCTACGCGAACAGGGGAGCTACCACCAAAGGTGAAGATGATGATACAGCAGACGGATTCAGCGAGAAATACGTTGCACAGCTCATAACAGAGTTGCGGGAAGGCACTTATCATGCAAAACCTGTCCGTCGGGAGTACATCAAAAAGCAAAACGGGAAACTGCGTCCACTGGGTATCCCATCATTTCGGGATAAGCTCTTGCAGGAAGTTGTCAGAATGATTCTGGAAGCCATTTATGAGCCAGTATTCGATGACCACTCCCACGGGTTCCGACCCAATCGGAGCTGTCACTCTGCCCTGCGCCAAATATCCTGCGATTTCACAGGCGCAGTATGGTTCATCGAAGGAGACATCACGGGTTGCTTTGACAACATTGACCACGAAACCCTGCTCGACATTCTGGGCAGAAAAATCAAGGACAGCAGATTTCTGAACATCATTCGCCAACTTCTTAAGGCGGGCTACATCGAAGACTGGAAATACAACATGACCTATTCAGGAACACCCCAAGGGGGAATTTGTTCTCCTATTCTGGCGAACATTTACCTGAATGAACTGGATAAAAAGCTGGAAGAAATCAGTCAACGATTTGCAAAACCATGTTCCGCCGGTGTCACCCATGAGTATGCTGCCGTCATGAGCAAACGACGCAACATCTCCCAGAAAATTGACCAAGCTACCGACGAAGAAACCAGAAACGGCCTGATTTGTCAGTACAAGGCTCTGCAAAAGTATACGCATACAATCCCCAGAAAGCCAGCCAATGATAAGAGATTTACCTTTGTCCGCTATGCGGATGACTGGCTGGCCGGAGTGTGCGGCACAAAGCAGGAATGCGAAGCCCTAAAAGCGGAAATTGCCGAGTTCCTCAAAAACGAGCTGAAGTTAACGCTCAGTGAGGAAAAGACTCTTATCACGCACAGCTCGGAAAAGGTACGCTTTCTTGGCTACGACATTTCGGTGCGCAGGAGCCAAGAGGTTAAGGGACATAAAATGAAAAGCGGGAAATGGCGAAAATCCCGGACTCTCAACCTAAAGGTGGCACTCACAGTTCCTCATTCGGATAAAATTGAGCGTTTCCTGTTTGCGAAGGGTGTTATCCGGCAAAAGCCAAACGGGGAACTCTGGCCAATTCATCGGCCAGCACTCCTCAATATGTCGGACGTGGAAATCGTGGAGCAATACAACGCCGAAGCAAGGGGTATCTGCAACTATTATAATATGGCCTGTGACTATCATACGCTGGACTATTTCTGCTACCTGATGGAATATAGCTGTCTAAAAACCATTGCGGACAAGCACAAAACCAGCATTCGGAAAATCACTCGCCAGTACAAAGACGGGAAAACGTGGTCGGTGCCCTATGAAACGAAAAACGGTACAAAACGGGTTCGCCCGGTAAAAATCGCTGATTGCAAAAAGGGGTTCCTCACGGACACTATCTACCGTCAGCAGAGGTATAAATGGAAATCCACGATTCGGCAAAGGCTCAATGCTCACATCTGTGAACTATGCGGAACAAAGGTGGCTGAACTCTATGAAGTCCACGTTGCCCGCAATCTAAATGAACTCGGAAACTCCCCGTGGGAAGTCGCTATGAAGATAAAGCGGCGGAAAACACTCGTAATCTGTAGCGAGTGCCACAAGAAAATTCACGAACACTAATTGATATGTCAATAATTGATGGGGAGCCGGATACTCGGAGACGGGTAAGTCCGGTTCCGAGGGAGGGTGTAGGAAACCTACCGCCTGGGGGCGGCAAGGCGCCTTTGCCCTACCCTACTTCACCACCGACGCTCAGGGTGAGATCAAGATCACCAATCTGGCTCCCGGCGCTTATGTGATCAACGAAATCAAGGCCCCGGACGGCGGGTACGTCATCGACACGCCCTCCACCAACGTGGTTATCGGGCAGGGCGGCGACACCCAGACTGTGGTGATCAAAAACACCCGCAAGGGTGGTCTGATTATCGAGAAGTACGACAGCGTCACCAAGCAGCCCCTCGCCGGCGCACAGTTCAAGGTGATGACCGCCAACGGGGAGCTGACCCCGGACAACGAAGGACTCACCAGCTCCAACGGACTGTACACCACCGATGTCAACGGGCAGATCGTGCTGTCCAAGCTGCTCCCCGGCACTTATGTGGTGTCTGAAGAAAAAGCACCGGACAATTACCGCAAGGACCCCACGCCCCAGACGGTTGTGGTCAACGCCGGGGACACCCAGACCATCCGGTTTTACGATGATCCCCTCTGCACCCTGACCATCCTGAAGCGGGACGCTGTAACCAAGAAGCCCCTGCGGGGCGCTGAGTTTATGGTACGGGACAGCTCCGGCCATGTGATCGGCCCCAATAACGGGCTCTACACCACCGGCACAGACGGTACTGTCACCGTCACCGGGCTGGCTCCCAATTCCACTGTGGTCGTCTCCGAGAAAAA
>CAJTOE010000112.1 GCA_910577805.1 uncultured Oscillospiraceae bacterium
AGATTTTGCCCAGTGTGACCGTCATATCCCAGGCGCTGCCTAACCACTCCTCTATCGTGATGCCGCCCAACTCTGTGTCCAGAAATTCCTTCAGCAGCTTGTACATTGCATCCTGAAGCCCCTCCCGGTCCATGCCGTCCACCACCACCTTCAGACCGCAGGCTCCCAGGAATGCCGCTGCCACCGCAGCCACCGCTGGCGGAGCAAACGCAAATGCCCGCGCCTCCAGCTTCGGGGAGATCAGACCCAGCAGCAGCGACAGGCACAGCAGAAACGCCGATATCACCGAAGCCGATGTACCGCCGCCCGTAGTGTCCTCCGCTGCATACGCCGCCGTGGACAGCAATACCATACTCATACACAGTGCCAGCGTCAGCCGGGTCCACCGGCTCCGAAACAGCTTCTTCATCCTCTCACCTCCCCATTATTTTGATTAATGTCTTAAAGCAGCCAACCAACAGGCCTGCTGCCAGGACAACAAAGCTCCCTGCTGTTACGCCCAGGGCCAGGATATCCGGAACAAATTCCATGATTTCCAGGCTGACAACCGCAAGCTCCAGCTCTGCCTGCTCCATCACACACCCCACATTCTCACGAACATGAAGCCCAGCGCACAGCCCAGCACCACTCTGATCTGCGCTGCCGCACCTGGTTGATTTCCCGTTTGTTTACCTGCTTTTATTCTTCTTTTGCTGTCCCCTATTGTATTCACTTCTGGCGGTATTGAGCAAGCAGTGATTCGCAGATACAAAGGACCAAGAGCAATCAAAAAAAATCCGGGCCGGGTTCACAGCGGAACCCAGCCCGGATTTTTTATCGGACTCTTGGAATCAACAGCATCCGCCCAGAGGGTAGCGGCCCCTCCTCCAGCTCGTTGGCCTGGACGATCTCCTGGGAGGTAGTGCCGTAGGCCTTGGCGATATCCCACAAGCCTTCTCCCGGCAGCGCCAGCCGCAGGACCACAGAGGGCTGGCTCCCATCAGGACGGCTGCGCTCCTCCCCCAGCTGGGCGGAGCTGACACAGCTCACCCGCTGCGGCGACAGCGTCATACAGTGGAAGTTCACATTGAAGCGCACCTCCACGCCCCCCGCAGACGGCGCGGCGAACACCTCGTCGGGGCACTGGCACGAGCAAAGACACGTCCGCCCCTCCGGGCAGTCCACCCGGACGCTCACCGGGAACGTCTTTTGGATGGACTGAAGCATATCTTCCTCGTCCAGGAACAGCACAGTCAAGCAGGCCTCGACGGTCAGCACCATCTGTTCTCCCTCCCGGCTGCGGGTGGTCTCGCCCAGAGCTACCCAGGCATCTACCACACTGCGGGCCAGGGACGGCGTCTCCAGCAGCTCCCGGACATTCTGAGGCCGCGTACTGTCCTCCTCCAGCCGCTGGAAGGTGTAGACCGCCTGCTTCACGTCCATCTGCTTGGCCGTGCTGTAGGCGTCCCGGAGCAGATTCAGCGTCCGGCGGCACCGGACCTCCGCCTGGGCCAGAAGCTCCAGGTCCAGGTCCACCGACCGGCCGTCCTCACTGGGCCGGCCCTCCAGCTCCGACAGGACCACCAACACCCGGCACTCCCCGTCCTCGCCTGCACCGCCCGCCTCCATGGTCTGGGAGAAGGGCAGCGACTGGCGCTGCGCCATCAACGTCCCGTCCTCTCCCTGGTAGAGCATCTGCACGTTTACCTCGCCCTTGAAAATGAGCTTTGCGCCGATGAGCTTGCATTCGCTGCACACCGGCTCCGCCCGCAGAGACAGTATCTTCGCCAAGGCCTGGTTCCCGGACACCCGGAGCTGCTCCGAGAAGCTGAACGGCTTCTCCTCCACCGCGCAGAGCTGGTCCGCCTCCTGCTGCTGGAGCTGCTGCTGGACCCCCTGCTCCTCTCCCTCCAGAATGCCCTGGCACACGTCCAGGTCCACCGGCTGAAAGGCCGCGATGTCGATTGCCAGATCCGCCCGCAGCAGGACTTTCCGGGGGTTCAAAACACGGGCCTCCGCCCAGCGCAGGCGCACCGCGGCGGTGACCTGGCCCTGACTGGTGAAGCCGGAGGCCTCCGCCTGTGCGCTGAAGGGCAGGGATGCTTCCATGCACTTCAAGCCCTCCCCGCCCTCTGGCTGGTACAGAATGGAGGCCCGTACCGTGCCGGATACTCCGGCGGCGCCCTCACGGGCCTGCTTGCCGGTCAGGTAGGCCTGGCCGCACACCTGCACGATGCGTAAGATGTCCGGGCAGGCGTCCGGCACAATGGCCTCCAGCGTTTCTTCCTGACACAGGGTCACATCCGCGACCCGCTCAAAATAGTGAATCTGTTCCCGATCAAATAATAATTCCATTGGTTTGTCCTCTCCCTTGCACTGGTGTGGTAACACACAATATGCGCAGGGAGAGGATTTTATGTCATGTATCGGATTTCAAGCCAAAAATTTTCCGCAGCAAGCCCCGCAGACACTTGGGGGAACGTACCACCACGATGCTCATAAAAAAGCCTCCCTCCCGAACAGTCTGGCCGATACCGGCTTACTCCAGTATATGGCCCGCGGGAGGGAGTGTGACACTCTTTCTTCAAGCCCTTGGGTGGGCCCGCTGGTAAACGTCTTTGATGCGCTGATTCAGCAGCCGGGAGTAAATCTGCGTGGACGAGATGTCCGCATGGCCCAGCATCTCCTGGATAGAGCGCAGGTCCGCCCCGTTTTCCAGCAGATGGGCGGCGAAGGAATGGCGCAGGGTGTGGGGGGTGATCTCCTTCTCGATGCCCGCCTTTTCCTGATAAAACTTGATAAGCTTCCAAAACCCCTGACGGCTCATACGCTCCCCGCTCATGTTCACAAACAGGGCCGGCTCGTCCGCCTCCTCCACCAGCTGGGGCCGCACCTCCATCACATACTTATGCAGCGCCCGCACCGCTGTCTGGTACAGGGGGATGATACGCTCCCGCCCCTTGCTGGTACACCGCAGCACGCTGCCGGGCAAATTCAGATCGTCCAGGTCCAGAGAAATCAACTCGCTGACCCGGATGCCGGTGGCGTACAGAAGCTCCAGCATCGCCCGGTCCCGGTAGCCCTTCAGGTCGGTACACTGGGGCTGCTCCAAAAACAGCTCCACTTCCTTGCCGGTCAAAATCTGCGGAAGTTTTCGTTCCACCTTGGCGGGGGCCACGCCCTTTGCGGGGTTCTGATCCATCAGCCCCCGCTGGACCAGATAGTTATAAAAGGATTTCAGGGAGGCCAGCGACCGGGTCACCGTGGCGGCAGATTTGCCCCGTCCGGTCAGCACACGGACATAGTGATCCACCTGCTTTGCGGTCACCTGAAGCAGCGTCGTATCCTGCATCTGCATCTCGGCCTCAAACTGCCGCACATCCCGCAGGTAGGAGCTTACCGTGTTGCCAGAGGCTTTTTTCTCGGTTTTCAGATAGGCTTCGTATGCATCCAGCAGCTCTGACACGTCCCCTCACTCCCTCTCTCTCAAATTTTCAAAATGCACCCAGCACCGACCGGGCCGCTGCCGACAGCAGGTCCGGCAGTACGAACAGCTCCAGGGCCACACACAAGGCCGCCGCCCCGGCGCACAGCCCGCACCGGAACAGATAATCCGGGCCGTAGGGAAGGGGCCAGCTCCCCTCGCCCAGCCCCCGGCGAAGCATCCCATAGGCCCCCAGCATTCCCTGCCCCCCCAGGACAAACAGTGCCGGAGCCCATAAAACAGCGGGCAGACCGAACAGACAGAGGGCGCATAAAAAGCCCTCCGGACCCAGCAGCCGGTAGAAGCACCCGGCGGAAAACGAGAACAAAAAGCCCCGCACGCCGAACAGCACCGGCAGACCCACCACACCGATGGCGGTGAACCCCAGGACGAACGCGGCAAGGAGGAAACGGAACTGCTCCCATACTGCGTTCCAGAAGCCCGGAGCGGGCGTTTCCTCCGCCGCATAGCGGAAGTAGGAGGTCAGATACCCGCTCAACGCCTGGGCACCTTCTCCGTCCATCCAGCCCGCGGCCAGACAGCCTGCCACGCCTCCCACCAGAAAAGCCGCGCCCAGAATCAGTCCGGCCACCGCCGTCTGGGAGGGCGCCGCCATGCGTAATCTTTTCCCTCTGACCACAGACCATCACCTCGTGACAAGCCTATGCTGTTTGAGAAAAAAATAGACGTTCTGCCGCAGGCCTCATATTTCTTCTGATTTTACTATATCTGTTTCTGGGAAAAGAAGCAAGAGGTTTGGGGAAATTTCTCAAATTTCGTCATTTCAGTCAATACTTTATGTCAACATTATTATGTAAACTACGCAACCGGCAGTAACGGGGAGTCCTCTGGAAGGACTCCCCGTTGTGCCTCAATATAGTTGTGCCGAGGGCGGATTTAAGTCCGAAAATCAGCATTTTTGTGGTTTTTCGTCAATCGCACCCGTCGTACCGATTACAGCTCGTATAATTACAACCTGTATATGTCCGCCCTGCACGGACAGCCTTCAGGGCGATTGCACATTCCAGGCGCTTGCGCTGCATTTCGCAGGCGGTCTGATTGGGCTTTTTTATGTCGCCGTTCACGATCAGGTTGGAGGCCGAGCATCCCCCGCTGCAATAGAACCTGGCCCAGCACTCCTTACAGTCCTCGCGGGTGTAAATGTTCAAATTGGAAAACTGCTCCGAGACCCGCATGTCCAGTGTCCCGTCCAGCACGCTGCCCATTCGGTACTCCTCTTTTCCCACAAACTGATGGCAGGGGTAGATGTCCCCCTCCGGGGTCACGGCCACATATTCGCATCCGGCTCCGCAGCCCCGCAGCCGCTTGATGACACAGGGTCCCTGCTCCAGGTCCACGTTGAAGTGGAAGAAATTGACGGGCCGCTCCCGTTCCAGCAGTTCCTTTGCCAGCCGCTCGTACTCCTGCTCCACCTGGGCCAAATCCTCCTCCCGGATGGCGAAGGGGTCGTCCGACGGACCGCTGGCCGGTTCCACCGAAACGTGCCGGAACCCCAGGTCCGCCAGGTGCATCACATCCTGGGCAAAATCCAGATTTTCCCGGGTGAACGTCCCCCGGACGTAGTAGTCCTTGGTCCCACGGCCCTCCACCAGCTTCTGGAACTTGGGCACAATGATCTCGTAGCTCCCCTGGCCTCCCGGCGTGGGCCGCATGTGGTCGTTGACGGCGGGCCGGCCGTCCAAGGACAAAACCACGTTGGACATCTCCCGGTTGATGTATTCCATGTTCTCCTCATTGAGCAGCATTCCGTTGGTTGTGATTGTAAAGCGGAAACACTTGTCATGCTTTTCCTCCAGAGAGCGGGCATACTCCACCGTCCGGCGCACCGTGTCCATCGCCATCAGTGGCTCCCCGCCGAAGAAGTCGATCTCGATGTTGCGCCGCTTCCCGGACCGCTCCACCACAAAGTCGATGGCCTTTTTTGCCGTCTCAAAATCCATCGTCATACGGTGGCCAGTGCCGAAATCCCCCGTGGAGGCGAAGCAGTACCGGCAGCGTAAGTTGCAGTCATGGGAGACATGGAGGCACAGGGCCTTGATGACCGCCGCCTTGGGCAGGGCCATTGCCGCTTCCGGGTCAATGTACTCGTCCGTGGTGAAGAGCAGTCCCGCGTCTTGCAGCTCCCGCAGCTCCTCCCACGCGTCCCGGACCTGGGCGGGGTCGTACTGCGGCAGCTTTTCCAAAAGCTCCGGCGGTACGCCCCTCCCCTCCCCTATCGGTCCGTCCAGCAAATTTAACAGATCATAGGTCAGACGGTCCAGCACATGGACCGCGCCGCTGTTCACATCCGCCGCCAGGTATTGCCCCAGGGCGGAAAAAGTGTGTACCATCATTTCAGCTTTTCCCTCCGTCGTTTATTTGTATTTGGGCAGAGAAAAAGGCAGGCCGCCGGCCTGCCTTTTTTCTTACTCTTTCTCGCACTTCTGGTTGGCCACCGTGCAGGAAGTCTTGCAGGCGGACTGGCAGGAAGTCTGACACTCGCCGCAGCCGCCCTTCGCCGCACTGGCCTTCAGGGTCGCACCATTCAGCGTCTGGATATGTTTCATTTGAAAATTCCTCCTTTGTTGGCAGATTGATGCTTATTATACCACAAGACGTCCGGCTTTTCAATCACTTTCTTTTCGGTTTTTTTCGCCGGCCGCCTAATACCCCCGCCAGCGCGCCGCCGCAGGCGCAGGCCAGCGCCAGCCGGACGCCCCCCTGGGCCAGCGACGCGCTGTCGTAGAGCAGCAGTCCGATACTCAGCAGCAGCAGGAACAAGATCAGACCTGTCCCCAGCCCCACCGGCAGCGGACGGGAGCCGACCCAGCGCACCGCTAAGGTCCCGCCCAGCAGCGCCCCAATCACACAGGAAGCCGTCACCAGTCCGCTCATCGCGCTGTCGGACAACACCCCAGCGGAAATCAGGCAGGCTCCCGCCATCAAAATCAGCAGCGTCACCGCCAGGGCCACGATCCCGCCCTTTAAAATCTCGCACATGGCGTTGAGCCAGCCCATCGCCGGATTCTCTGTCTGCCGTTTGCCTTTTTGCTTCATATTTTGCTTTACTGTCTGCTTCATAAAAAAACCCCTCCCCGCGATTCCTGTTGTGGAATCCTATGCGGGAAGGGAAAAAAACATACCAGCTTGTTTACTTGGTTTCCGGCTGAGCCGCAGGAGTGCCCTTGCTGGACACCGCCCATTTGGTGAACTCCACCCGGACCCGGTCCACGCCGCTCTCCAGAACGATGGTGTTCTCCTTCACCTGACAGATGGTGCCGGTAAGGCCGCCAATGGTGGTGATCTCGTCCCCGACGGACAGAGAATCCCGCATGGCCTGGGCCTCTTTTTTGCGTTTGTTCTCCGGTCGGATCATCATGAAGTACAACAGTGCAAACATGACGGCGACCATGATTAATGTTTCGCCCAAAATTGATTCCCTCCTAGTAAATATTGCGGTCCAAGCATCAATGCTTGAGTCGGAAACCGCTTTTGTAAATCGCGCAGTTCCAGCGTCAGCGCTTGAGCCGGAAGCCGCTGGTCTGCTGCTTCAAAACCTGTGCGTGCGCAAAGAGCTCCTCGCTGACGGCAGCGGACTCCTCGCTGGTGGCGGAGTTGGTCTGGACCACGGAAGAGATTTGGCTGATGCCGTCCGTCACATGGGTGATGGTCTCCACCTCGGCCTGGACCACATCGGCAATGGCGTTGATCTCCTGGAACGCTTCGGACGCCAGGTTCATGGTGCTTTGCAGGGACTGGGACACGCCGTCCACCAGGCCGTTGCCCAGCTTCACCGACTGCACCGAGTCCTCGATCAGCTTCTTGGTGGCCTTAGCCGCCTGGTCGGACTGCACAGCCAAGGACCGCACTTCGTCGGCCACTACGGCAAAGCCCTTTCCGGCGGTTCCGGCCCGCGCGGCCTCTACCGCGGCGTTCAGGGCCAGGATATTGGTCTGGAACGCAATATCCTCGATGGTTTTGATAATCTTTCCAATCTCCTGAGAGGACTGGTTGATGTCCTGCATGGCCTGGACCAGCTGGGCCATCTGCTGGTTGCACTCCTGAATCTGCTGACCGGTCACGTTGGCATTCTCCCGGACCCGCTTTGCACGTTCGGCGTTGCCGCTGACGTCCTTTTGCATATCGGCCAGGGCCGCGAATAGCTCCTCTACCGAGCTGGCCTGCTCCGTAGCGCCCTGCGCCATGGTCTGGGCGCTGCTGGAGATATGGTCGGCACTGCCGGACACGTCCCCTGCCGCCTGGTCGATCTGACCCATGGCCTTGGAAATATCCGTGGTAAAGCTGTTGATGGAATCCTCAATGGCGCGGAAGTCGCCGATGAAACGCTCCTGGGTATGCACATCGAAATTTCCTTGGGACAGCTCGCCCATGATGCGGGTGATGTCCTCCACATAGCTGTGGATCAAGGTCATAGAGGATTCCAGCGTATCTGCCAGCTGGCCCAGCTCGTTTTTCGACTGGTACCCCAGCTTCAGGTTCAAGTCGCCCTCCTGCATCACCTTACTCTTGTGGGTGATGTTCAGAATCGGA
>CAJTOE010000113.1 GCA_910577805.1 uncultured Oscillospiraceae bacterium
GGGACAGCGGGACATTCAAGTAGCACTTACAGCGGCGGGGTATAGCTGGAGAGCGCCAGAGGTTTGCGGCCCCGGCGCTCTCTGTTCGCGCTCCCCCACTTTGGTCAGCCGCGTTTTGGCTTTCCATACAGCTTTAGATGCTGGGCGGTCGTCCCCCCTTTGCGAGGGCGTGGATTGAAACTTATTGACTGTTGCGTTTGTTATCGTTATAATGATGTCATTCCCCCTCGCGGAGGGGCGTTGGTTGAAATCACAAAAAACTAGAGCAAGTTTTTTGTAAATAGAAGATTTTTCCCGGCAGCGCGGAAAAGAGAGGTATATCAGCAGATACTATAACCACCCCAGCGGGAAAATCAAGAGGAGAGGAGCTGTGTCCTGATGGCAAAGAAAAAGAAAAAGCCAAAGGAGCCGCCAAAGGAACCGGAATTAAAACCCGCTAAACCAGAAAAAGATAGCAGTCCCCTTCTTGTGGCCCTCATTTGTTTGCTTGTCCTCATTGGGCTTGGCGAAATCGGACTTTTGGGATACATCGGATTCAGCGTCTTTCAGCAGCAGCAGACGTATATCAGCCAGCCAGCAGACGCTCAGACACGTCCAGCCTCCACCAGTTTTTCCTATAGCGGCCCGCACAGGCAGGTGGAAGATGGGGTAGTGATCTGGGAGTGGGATGGGAATCCCACTGGAAGCGCACCACAGGCCCCCAACAACACAGGCGGGGAACTGGGTGCGGGAGGGCCAGGTGCTTCTTCTCCCGCTGAAGGGACGGATGCGCCTAATCCATAGTAATCCCAAAAGCAGAACCAGAGCCCGAGACATCCCTAGCCAATCAAAACACGGACGGGAAAGAGCGGCGGAATAATTGGGCCAGCGGGCATACCTTGGGATCGAAGAATCTGACAAATACCACGACTATGCGTGCCGGGCGGCAAAAACTATCCCGCCAGAAAATGAAATCTGGTTTGATTCTGCGGAACAGGTGAAAGCCGCTGCTCTAGGCGGGTAGTCCCCTCCGGTATATCCGGCCATCACAAAGACAAACTCCCCCCATCCGGCTCTCACCGGCTGGGGGGAGTTCGCTGCTATTGATCCAGTTCTGTTGTTATCTCTGATAGACGATTTCGCCCGCGCTGACCGTCATATCCACCTTCACATCCTTGATATGATCCGGCTCCGCCTCATACAAGTCTTCCGCCAGTACCACCAGGTCGGCATGCTTGCCCAGCTCGATGGTCCCGTTTTCCTCCTCCGTATAGGAGGCGTAGGCCGGGTACTTGGTGAACAGCTTCACCGCCTCGTCGATGTCCAGCTTCTCGGAGGGGATCCAGCCCCCCTCCGGCAGGCCCTTGATGTTCTTCCGGGTGACTGTGAAGTACAGGTTTTCCAGGACATCGAAGGAGACCACCGGCGCGTCGGAGCCGCCCATGGCGGGGATGCCCAGATCCAGCATGGACTTCCAGGCGTAAACGCCCTCCATGCGGCGGGGGCCGATCCGGTCCTCCACCACGTCCATGTCCAGATCCACGAAAACAGGCTGGATATACGCCAAAATCTCCCGCTCCGCCATCTTCCTTAAAATTTGGGGATTGGTGATCTGGGCGTGGACGATGCCGTGCCGGCCCTTGGGGTTGTCTCTCCTGGCCTCCGACTTCTCAATGGCCTGGATCACCATATTCATGGCCCGGTCGCCGATACAATGGATCGCCGTCTGCATCTGGTGCCTGTCACAGAAGTCCAGCATATCGTCCAGCTCCGCCTGGGTGTAGATGGTCAGCCCCCGGTTGCCGGCGTTCCCCTCGTAGGGCTCCTCCAGCGCCGCCGTCATCGCCCCCAGGGAGCCGTCCTGGAGCATCTTCATGGGCCCGATGGTGAATTTATGGCCGGTCTGGCCGGTGCGGAAGCCCTCCTCGATGAAAGCCTTCCCCTCCTCCAGGCGCTCAAACAGGCACTGCTCATAAATCCGGACCGTCAGCCGCCCCTTTTCATCCAGGTTCCGGAAGGCGTCCATGATCCGCCGCCAGTTCTTCCCCGGCAGCGACGCCAGGTCATCGGACTGGATCGCCGTGATCCCCGCCTCGTTGAGCTTCTGGCAGCCAAAGAGGATATACTCCTCAATCTCCTCCTGGGAGGGGGCCTCCAGTACAGAGTAGAAGAACTGCACGGCGTTCTCCTTCAGCGTGCCGGTCTCAAAATCCACGTCCCGCTCGATCTCCGAGAAGTTGGGGATCGCCGCCAGCCGCTTCAGCCCGCAGGTGTTGGTCACCGCCGCATGGCCGCACACCCGCACCATGATGATGGGGATGTCGTCCCGCAGGGCGTCCAGCTCGTCTTTGCGGGGATAGCGGGGCTGGTCAAAGTGTGTCTCATTCCAGCCCCGGCAGAAAAGCCACGTCAGCGGCTTTTCCCCCTGGCTTTTGAGCCGCTTTTCCGCCGCCGCAAGACAGTCCTCCACGCTGGTACAATCGAAGAGCTTTACGGACTTCTCCACAAAGGCGTAGTGGAGCATATGTAAATGGGAGTCCACAAAGCCCGGCAGCATCAGCCTGCCCCGTAAATCAATCTTTTCTTCACAGGCGATCTCCGCCGCCTCCTCATTGGTGCCGATAAACGCCACCCGCCCGTCCTTTACACCGACGGCCTGGGCAACGGCACCGCTATGATTCAGCGTTCTGATCTTTCCGTTATAAAAAAGTTTGTCCATCATTCTTTTCGCCTTTTACTTTATTTTTTCTTGTCCTCATAGAACAGGGCGACATTCTCATCCAGCTTGCCGATCCCCATGTAGCGGGCCTTATAGTCCTTCAGCAGCTTCAGGAAGGTGCCGCTCAGGGCAAACAGGGTCACCACGTTGACGAAGGTGGGGACGATGGTGGTGAAGTCGCAGATCGTCCACAGCTGGGCCGGGGTGCCGTTGCTGTACACGTTCAGGACGGTGACCAGCATGCCCCACAGCGGCGTGCCCAGGATGAACACCTTCTCCGCAATCTTCATCACCTTCTCGTTGTTCTTCAGCCAGTGCTTCAGGATCACGCTGTAGTAGGTGAACCAGCCGGTGGAGGTGGTCAGGCCGAACAGGAAGATGGACAGCGCAATCAGCGCCCTGCCGAAATAGCCCATGCCGGACTCAAAGGCGGTCAGGGTCAGCTCAGCGCCCTGCAGGCCGGAATTCCAGAAGCCGGTCACGATCACAACCAGGCCGGTCATGGAGCAGATCACGATGGTGTCCATGAACACCTCGAAGGCGCCCAGCAGGCCCTGCTTCACCGGGTGGTCCGTCTTGGCGGAGGCGTGCACCATGGGGGAGGTGCCCCAGCCGGCCTCATTGCTGTACACGGAACGGGCGAAGCCAAGGCGCATCGTGGTGGCCACGCCGGCGCCCATGAAGCCGCCCACAGCGGCCTGCTCCGTGAAGGCGCCCTTGAAAATCATAGCGAGGGCGCCGGGCAGCTGGCCGATGTTCATAATCAGGATCACGATGGAGCCCAGGATGAAGAATCCGCACATGATGGGGGTCAGGAAGGCCGCAATCTTGCCCACCTTCTTGATGCCGCCGATGATAACGATGTAGATGCCGATCACGTACAGCACGGAGGGCACGATGAAGGGGATGTTAAAGGTGGTGCCAATCGCCTCAGAAACGGTGTAGTTCTGGGCGGTGATGAACCAGGTGCTGAAAATCATCGCTCCGAAGCCCGCCGCAAAGGTCAGCCACAGGCCTTTGGGCCACTTCTTCTCCTCGCCCAGGCCCTTCTGCATGTAGTAGGTCGGGCCGCCGATATAGGTGCCGTCGGGTCTCTTCTCCCGGTAGTAGACGCCCAGGGAGACCTCGGCCATCTTGATGACCATGGCCAGCAGCGCCGCAACCCACAGCCAGAACAAAGCGCCAGGGCCGCCGGTGGCGATGGCGGTGGCCACGCCGGACATGTTGGACACGCCGACGGTGCCGCCAATGGCGATGGAGATCGCCTGGAAGGGCGTCAGGTTCTTGCCGTCATCCCCCCCGCCGCTTCTGGCGTCCTTATTGAACATGTTTTTGATGATATAACCCAGGTGTCTGAACTGGAAAAATCCAGAACGAACGGTCAAGTAGATCCCCGTGACGAGAATCGTGACCAGCAGCGGGGCACCCCATAGCCAACCAGTAACCGCTTCAAATGCCGCAAACATTGCCTCTCCTCCAATAAAATATAGATTTGTTTCGGCCCGCTCTTCTGCCTGAAACTAGGTATAACTTACCAGCAAAAATTGTGCCAACACCATTTCCAATGGATTCTACTGATTATTCGCGGGTTTCACGGTATCTCCACCCCTTTTTATAGGATAGCCCTTGACTTATCCTATAACTTATCCTATAATACCCCCTATGAAAACCATTTATATCATCTTTAACACCAGAGAAAACACCGAAACCTGGTCCTCCCTGTACGAGAACCTGAAGGCCGTGTTCGAGGACTATGTCCGTGTCAAAATCTGCTTTCTGGACGAGGCCCTCCCGGCGGATTTGATGGACGGGGACCTGTTTTTGGTGCTCTACCGGGAGCGGGTCTACCCCATGAAGGATTACGTGCCCTCCCTGGACAAGGTCGTTGTCATGTCCCGAACCGTGCAAAGCCAGTATCTGGAGGAGCTGTACCAGCTGCCGGAGGGGACGCAGCTGCTGGTGGTCAACGACTCCGTGGAGAGCACCCTCCAGGCGGCCAACAACCTGTACGCCCTGGGCTTGAACCATCTGAACCTGGTGCCCTACCTGCCCTCGGAGCCCAACCCCCTCTATCGGGAGATCAAGCTGGCCATCACGCCAGGGGAGGAGGAGATGGTGCCCCCCCATGTGGAGCGGATCATCAACATCCAGAGCCGCTGCATCGACGCCAACACCTTCATCACCATCATCAACAAGCTGAACCTGAACAATCAGCTGATTACCCGCAATCTGCTGGAGTACACCAAGACGCTGGCCACCGACGGCACAGGCTTCACCCGCAAATACGTGACGGAAAACCTGAAAAACGAGATGCTCAACCAGGCGTTCCAGACCCTGGACTACGGCTTCATCCTCACCGACACCCTGCGAAGCACCGTGTACAGCAACGATCTGGCGGCGGCCTATTTCGACCTGCGCCCGGACAGCCCGGCGTCCTTAAAGCTGGCCTTCGGCGCCCAGTACGAGGCGCTTTTCGCCCCGGACGACTACCGCAACCGGCTGTTCCCCCTGAACGGCACCAACTACATCATCACCCGTACCACCATCTCCGTGGTGGATCAGATGATCGGATACGCCTTCCGGATCCGCACCGAAAAGGATATTAAAAACCTGGAGGTGGATATCAGCAAGCAGCTGGTGAAAAGCGGCCTCATCGCCAAATACCACTTCACCGACATCATCGGCCAGTCAGACGCCATGCTGAAGTGCCTGTCCCTGGCGAAAAAGGTGGCCCTCACGGACTTCGCCGTCCTGATCAGCGGCGAGAGTGGAACCGGCAAGGAGCTGCTGGCCCAGTCCATCCACAACTTCTCCAACCGGAAAAACGGCCCCTTTGTGGCCATCAACTGCGCCGCCCTGCCGGAGAACCTGCTGGAAAGCGAGCTCTTTGGCTATGAGAAGGGCGCCTTTACCGGCGCCTCCCCCCACGGGAAAGTGGGGCGGTTTGAGCAGGCCCACCGGGGGACCATCTTTTTGGACGAGATCGGCGACATGTCCCTCAACCTCCAGGCCCGGCTGCTGCGTGTCCTCCAGGAGCAGCAGCTCATGCGCCTGGGGAGCGATAAAGTCATTGACATCGACGTGCGTGTCATCGCCGCCACCAACCGTGATCTGCCCGAGGCCATCCGCAACCGCCACTTCCGGGAGGACCTGTACTACCGGCTGTGCAACATCCCCATCCATATACCGCCCCTGCGGCAACGGAAAAAAGACATCCCCTATATTTTCTCCTCCTTCCTCAGCTCCTTCGGGGAGCGCCTGGAGGACGATCTGATCCATAAGCTGACGGTATACCACTGGCCCGGGAATGTGCGGGAGCTGAAAAACGCCGCCGACTACTACCGGACGCTCCACGAGCTGCCGGAGACCATCCTCAGCGCCATCAGCGGCCCTGGGGCGCCGGAGGCCCGGGAGAGCCCCGGCCGGCCCGCCGGCGCTGAACCTGGCCCGGTGTTCCCGCCGGCCAGCCGGGACCAAGAGACATTGGATCACAGGATTTTGGATATCATCCGTGTCCACTCCTCCGACACCGGGGGGATCGGGCGGGTCGCTATCCTACAGCTGCTCCACCAGCAGGGCGTCTCCCTCAGTGACAACGGCCTCCGCCTGCGGATCCAGGCCCTGAGGGAGGAGGGCAAGATCCTCACCAGCCGGGGCCGCACCGGCTGCCGCCTGGCCGGGCCTCTCCCGCCAGAGGTCGGGAACCACTGACCGTTCGGGACAACCGCTCCGAACCACCCATTTCCACGCAGAGAGGATGAAATTCCCTTGGCTAAAATCCGCCAGAACAGCGAGGCCGCCCTGGCCAGCGCCCCCATCGGGCCCCTGATGGTGAAGCTGGCCCTCCCGGCGGTGGCCGCCCAGCTGATCAACATGCTGTACAACATCGTGGACCGCATCTACATCGGCCACATCCCTGAGGTGGGGCGGGACGCCCTCACCGGCCTGGGGGTCACCTTCCCCATCCTGATGCTCATCTCCGCCTTCGCCGCCTTCGCCGGCATGGGCGGCGCCCCCCTGGCCTCCATCCGCCTGGGCGCCGGCGACCGGGAGGGGGCCGAGAAAATCCTGGGCACCTCCGCCGCCATGCTCATCGGCACCTCCGTGGTACTGACCACGGTGTTTATGATCGTCAAACAACCGGCGCTTATGGCCTTCGGCGCCTCGGAGGACACCATCGGCTACGCCCTGGACTATATCTCCATCTACCTGCTGGGCACGGTATTCGTCCAGTTCGCCCTGGGGCTGAACACCTTCATCAGCGCCCAGGGCAAGGCCCTGGTGGCCATGTGCTCGGTCCTTATCGGGGCGGTATTGAACATCGCCCTGGACCCGGTCTTTATCTTCGCCCTGGGCCTGGGGGTGCGGGGGGCGGCCATCGCCACCGTCCTCTCCCAGGGGGTGAGCGCCTGCTGGGTGGTGGGCTACCTGTGCTCCCGCCGGTCCGGCCTGCGGATCCGCCCGGCCAACCTCCGGCCCCAGAGGGCGGTCCTGCTCCGGATTGCCGGGCTGGGCATCGCCCCCTTTATCATGCAGTCCACTGAGAGCCTGGTCACCGTGGTCCTCAACTCCGGGCTCCAGACCTTCGGCGGCGACCTGTACGTGGGCACCATCACCGTGATGCAGAGCGTGATGCAGATGGTGGTCATGCCCGTCCAGGGGGTGACCCAGGGCGTACAGCCCATTATGAGCTACAACTACGGGGCCGGGAACTTCGCCCGGGTGCGCCGGACCTTCTGGCTGCTGCTGCGGGTGACGGTGACCGCCACCACCTGCGCCTGCCTGCTGGTCTCCCTGCTGCCGGAGCGGCTGGCCCTCATCTTCAACGACGACCAGGAGCTGGTGGCCCTGGTGGGCCGGGTCATGCCCATCTTCTTCGCCGGCATCTGGGCCTTTGGGGCGCAGATGGCCTGCCAGTCCGCCTTTATGGCCATGGGCCAGGCAAAAATCAGCCTGTTCCTGGCCCTGCTGCGGAAGGTCATCCTGCTGATCCCCCTGGCCATCCTCCTGCCCCGGGTGACGGGCAGCGTGATGGGCATTTACGCCGCCGAGCCCATCGCCGATATGCTGGCCTCCGCCACCACGCTGACCCTGTTTATCCGGAAGCGGAAGGCACTCCTCCCTACCGGCCCAGCCGCCGGCGCCAAATAGAAACCGCCC
>CAJTOE010000114.1 GCA_910577805.1 uncultured Oscillospiraceae bacterium
GCCTTTTTCGCAGTCGTTGTTTTCTTCGCAGTTGTCTTTTTCGCCGCAGTCGTTTTCTTAGCTGTGGCCGTTTTCTTCGCCGCCGCAGTTTTCTTTGCAGTCGTCTTTTTTGCCGCAGCCGACTTTTTCGGCTTCTCCTCCGCCTCCGCCGGTGCCTGCTCACTTTCTCCTTCTGCGGCGGGCTTCTTCACCCAGCCGCCGCGTTTCTCCTCCGGCGTGAAGTTGCTGCACTCCTCATTAATACAGTACGGCTTCTTCGCCCCGCGCCCGGACTTCTTGAACATCGTCCAGCCGCACATCGGACAACTATCCTTCACCGGCACATCCCAGGTCATAAAATCACACCGGCGGCTCTCGTCCTTGCTGTTCAAAAACTCACAGCAGTAGTACGTATACTGCTTATTCGTCTTTTTGCTGGTGCCCGTCCGCTTGACTAGCCGTCCCCCGCACTTGGGGCATTTTCCGGGCATCTCCACCACCAGCGGCATCGTGAAATCACACTCCGGCCACCCAGGACAGGCCAAAAACCGTCCGAACCGTCCGGATTTCACCACCAGATTCTTGCCGCACTGAGGGCAAATCTCCTCCGACACCTCGTCGGGAACTTTAATCCGCTCCCCGTCCAGCTCCTCCTCGGCCTTCTTCAGCTCACTTTCAAAGCCGTCATAAAAACTGCTTAAAACCTGCTTCCAGTTGGCGTTTCCCTCCTCCACCTGGTCCAAGCGCTCCTCCATCTGCGCGGTAAAGGCCGGGTCCACGATGTCCTGGAACTTGTCCTTCATCAGCCCCGTCACCACCTCACCCAAAGGCGTGGGACGCAGGGCCTTGCCCTCCTTGACCACATATTCCCGGTTCAGAATGGTGGAAATCGTCGGCGCGTAGGTGGAGGGCCGTCCAATGCCCTTCTCCTCCAATGCCCGGATGAGCGAGGCCTCCGTGTACCGGGCGGGCGGCTGTGTAAAGTGCTGGCCGGGCTTCAGGCCTTTCAAATCCAGCGGCTCCCCCTCCTTCAGATCAGGCAGAGGCGACTGCACCCCCTCCTCGTCCCGGTCGTCCTCGTACACTGCCTTATAGCCGGAAAATTTCAGGCTGGACCGGGTGGCGCGGAACACATATCCAGCGCTTTCGCTGTCGATGGCGATGCTGTCGTACACGGCGTTCGCCATCTGGCAGGCCAGAAACCGGCTCCAGATCAGCTTGTACAGCTTATACTGCTCGGCTGTCAGGCTCTTCTTGATCTCGTCCGGCACTAAATTTACGTCCGAAGGCCGGATGGCCTCATGGGCGTCCTGGGCGTTGCCCTTGGATTTATAGCGCCGGGTCTGGGGCGGATAGTACTCGGTCCCGTAGCGCGTCTCAATAAAAGTCCGGGCGGCGTTCAAGGCCTCCTCGGACAGCCGCAGGGAGTCGGTACGCATGTAGGTGATCAGACCCACGGTGCCCTCCCCCTGGATGTCCAGGCCCTCGTAGAGCTGCTGGGCAATCGACATGGTCCGGGCGGGGGTCATATTCAGCTTGTGGCTGGCCTCCTGCTGCAGGGTGGAGGTCGTGAAGGGCGGCGCGGGACTGCGGTTCTTCTCCTGCCGCTTCACCTTGGCTACGGTGAATTTCTGCGCCTGGACCTCCCGCATCACCTGCTCCGTCTCCTCCTGGGAGTGAAGCTCCATTTTTTTCTCCCGGCCGTAGAACTGGGCCTGAAAGCTGCCCAGATTGGGAGAGACCCGCTCCAGATTGGCCTCGATGGACCAGTACTCCTGGGGGACAAAGGCCCGGATCTCCTCCTCTTTTTCGATCACCAGCCGGGTCGCCACGGATTGCACCCGCCCGGCGGACAGTCCCCGGCGTATCTTCCGCCACAGAAGCGGCGAAAGCTGATAGCCCACGATACGGTCCAGGATACGCCGGGCCTGCTGGGCGTCTACCAGATTCTGGTCGATGGGCCGCGGCTGGGCGATGGACTCGTTGACCACCTTTTTGGTGATCTCGTTGAACGTCACCCGGTAGACCTTGTCGTCCGGGATGTTCAAAAGCTCCTTCAAATGCCAGGAGATGGCCTCTCCTTCCCGGTCTGGGTCGGTGGCCAGATAGACTTTGTTGCTCTTTTTCGCGGCCTTTTTCAGCTCGCTTATGGTCTCCTCTTTCCCCTTGATGGGCTGATAGTTGGGAATGAAGCCGGCCTCGATGTCCACACTGAGCTTGCTTTTCAGCAAGTCCCGCACATGGCCCATGGAGGCCTTCACTTCATAGCCTGGACCTAAATATTTACCAATCGTCTTCGCCTTGGACGGAGACTCTACAATCACCAAATCCGTTTTTTCTGCCACGGTGGATACCCTCCAACTTATCTGAAAAACTTAATCTGCCAGCTCGACCTGGCACTGGAACCGCCGTCCCGGCCCCTCGCTCACCGCCCCCTGTATCTGGAGCAGGGTCAGGGCGCTCTGCACCCGGTTGACGGGGATCTGTGTCCGCTCCACCAGCTCGTCGGCGGACAGACTGCCTTTGTCCAGCGCCAGCAGCAGCGTCAGCTGGTCGTCGGTAAACAGACTTGTCTGCTCCTCGCGGGAAATTTTCGGTTTTTTCGGCCCCTCCGGGACCGGCTCTCTCTCCGGCTCAGGCACGGGATGCTCCGGGGGCACCGGCGCCAGTGCAGATATCCGCTCCTCCCGTTCCTGGGGAGACAGCGGGGTCCTGCCCGCCAGTTTGGCCGGAAAACGGTCCCGGTATTCCACCAAAATATCCTCGCCGCAGGTGACGGCGTGTGCCCCCTGCCGGATCAGCCAGTTGGTGCCCACGCTCATTTCCGAAAAAATGCTCCCCGGCACGGCGAATACATCCCGGTCCTGCTCCTGGGCGTGGTTGATGGTCAGCATCGTCCCGCTGGCCCGCTTACACTCCACCGCCAGCACACCCAGGGACAGCCCGCTGATAATGCGGTTGCGGACCCGGTAGTGGCTCCTGTCCGTGCGGGTTTTGGGGGGATACTCCGAAATCAGCATCCCGGTCACCGCGATATCCTCCTGAAGCGCCCGGCTGGAGGCGGGATAAAACACATCCAGGCCGTTGGCCAGCACCGAGACGGCCCGGCCGCCGCCCTTCAGCGCCCCCTGGAGGGCCATCGCGTCCACACCTTGGGCAATGCCGGACACCACCAGGGCTCCGCCCCGCGCCAGCTCCAGGCCGATCCGGGACGCCGCGCTTTTCCCGTAAGCGGTACACTCCCGCGCGCCTACGATGCCAATGGCGGCTTCCTCGTCAAAATCAAAGCTTTTTCCCTGCATGTACAGCAGCATGGGTTTGTCGTGGAGCTGGTTCAGACGGTCTGGGTAGTCCGCGTCCTGGCAGGTCATCAAACGGATGCCTAACCGGTCGCAGTCCCCTAAAATATCGTCTGCACGGGCGGTTCCCTTGTCCATCAGGCCCTTAATTATGCGCTCGTTCAAGCCTTCGATCTGCTTAAAATCACTCTGGGTGCCGTAAAAGGCCCGCTCCGGGGAGCCGAAGTACTCCACGACTCTCCGCGCCGCGCCCGGCCACATGGAATTCCGTGTGGTCAGCCAGACCCAATATTTCAAATTTGCCATTTTATACACCTCAATCCCGGCGGGCCAGCTCCCATAGCAGGATTGCCGCCGCCGCTGCCGCATTCAGGGATTCGCACCGTTCCCGCATCGGAATGACAATACGCGTTTTGCTCAGGGCCAGCACCTCCGGAGAGAGTCCCTGTCCCTCGCTGCCCACCGCCAAGGCACACCGTCCGCCGTCAAGTGTACGGATGTCCTCCGTATGCTCCCCCAGGGCGGCGGCGTACAGGGGCAGGCCGGAGCGCTCCAACAGGCCGGACAGCTCCGTCGGCTCCAGCTCCCAGGCGGGCAGGCGGAAGCAGGCCCCCATGGTGGCGCGCACCGTCTTGTGCCCCCAGGGGTCGGCGCACCGGTTGACCAGCAGCAGTCCATCCGCTCCCAGCGCGTCGGCTGTCCGCCAGATCGTCCCCACGTTTCCGGGGTCCTGCAAGCCGTCCAGCACCAGCCACCGCCGTCCGGACAGCCGCTCCGGAGGGGTGGTTTTGGGGATTTTGCCCAGAAACAGCGCCCCCTGGGGGCTTTTCATGGGGGACACAGACTGCATCACATCCTCCGGCACCAGGACCTGGCGCACGGTATCCGGAAGTGCGGGCAGTCTGGCCTGCGGGGTGTACAGCACGGCGGTCAGCTCCGCCCCCCAGCGCACCGCCTCCTCCAGCAGCTTTTCTCCGTCACCGGCGAACTCCCCCGCCTCCCGGCGGGCGGACCGGCTGGAAAGCAGCTGGCGCACATGGGCAATGAGAGGATTTTTGCGGCTGGTGATCGTCTCCTGCAAGCGGCACGCCTCCCTCTGTCTTGTTGAATTCTTCCTTATAATAAAGGTATCCTCCGGCGTTGTCAAGGCAAAAAAACGCTTGACTGCACGAAACTATTCCTGGACGCTTATCCCTTGCAGCCTTTCCAGCGCTTCCTTGTGGGGCAAACGGCACTCCCGCAGGTCGTAGTAATACGGGGCTGGGGGCGCGTGCTCCTCCGGCTCCCGAAGCCATGCGGTGCGCTCCCAGTTGTCCCATCGTTCGACGACTGCGTCTCCTAAAAGCAGCTCCAGCTTTTTCAAAGCGCTGTCCGCCGCCTACCAGACCTCCCGCTCCCGGCATCGCCGGTAAAGCGGACATTGGCACTTGCCCAACTGCGGAGTAGTATCGGTAGGCGCAAAAAAAAGCCTTCCCCCCTGGCGGGGGAAGGTGGCACGGCGGAGCCGTGACGGATGAGGGGGAAGGCTGCTCTAGTCTTTCGGTTTCAGCAGAAGGAACGGTTCCACATCCAGGGCGTCGGCGATCTGGTAGAGGCGGTCCAGGGAAATACCGACAGCGGCCCGTTCAATTTTGCTCAGGTGGCTTGCTTCAATATTCAATTTGGCCGATAACTGGTACTGGCTCAAATCCTTCAAATTTCGATAGTAAGAGATATTCAAACCAAGGAGCCGATGTCGTTCCGCGTATGCAGGGTTCATGCTATCACCTCTGCATATTATTCTACTGAATTCAGGTCTCGAAACGTAGGTATTGAAATTTCATAAAAAGGTATTTATAATACCATATGAGGAAGTATCAATGACTATAAATGTAATAGGAGTGTCCACCAATGAAAAAATTCACCTACGTCGACCTTTTCTTCTGCATGGCCTTTCTCACCCTCACCATCATGCTCTGGAACAGCTTCACCGCCCGCTGTCCCCTCTGCGAAGCCTCCCTCGACCCCAACCAATGGTACATCTGGGACATCGAGGACGGCCGGTTCGCCCCCGTGGACTCCATCTCCACCACACGCCCCGCCCTCTTCCCCTGGGACGCGAAACACTCCCTCTACTGCTCCGACCACCAAATCGACGTGATATCCAACGCCCGCTTCGCGCTCTACCGCGGCGCAGGCCATCGTGTGCGCGGCATCGGAGACACCCCGATGCAATTTCCCGACCTGGGCTTTGAACTCGACATATCCTACGATTCGATTTCCGAATGCTGGGCCGTCTGGCGGCGCGACCTCTGCTCCGGCACGAGAGACACCTTGTCTCCCGTGCTTTTTTTCTGTCATACTTGTCCCCTGCCGCTCATAGGATGGCACAGAACGAAAGGCAGGTGCGGAACATGGACAAGACCCCCTATCAGCAAGCCGTTTGCGTCCTCCCTCCCCGTCTGCGGCGGGAGGCGCTGGCCCTCTCGGAGCTTCAGCAGCCCCTGGCGGAAGAACTACGCCTGCGGACAGGCTGGCCTATGACCGCGGTGGTGGGCCAGGAGGAAATTCCCCTCAGCGGTCCCCCTGTGGCCTCCGGCGAGCTGGAGCAGCTTTTGGAGCTGGCCAGCCGCGCGTCGGTCCATGCGGTGCTGCCTCAGCTCCGGCGGGGCTACCTGACCCTGGCCGGAGGCCACCGGCTGGGGCTGTGCGGCACCGCCGCGCTGGAGGACGGCGAGGTGCGGACCCTGCGGCGGCTGTCCTCCGCGTCCCTGCGGGTGGCCCGGCAAATTTCCGGCGCGGCCCGCTCCACCGCCCCGCGGCTGTGCCGGAACGGCATACTGGAAAGCACACTGATCCTGGCCCCGCCGGGCCTGGGCAAGACGACCTTTTTGCGGGATTTGATCCGCTGTGTCTCCGAGGGAGAGGGCGTATTTCCTCTGCGGGTGGGGCTGGCGGACGAGCGCGGGGAAGTCGCCGCGCTGGCCCAGGGCATTCCCCAGCTGGCAGTGGGGCGGCGGACCGACGTTTTAGAGGGCTGTCCCAAGGCCCAAGGCCTGCTGATGCTGCTGCGGTCCATGAACCCCCAAGTGCTGGCCATGGACGAGATCACCAGCCCGGAGGACGTGGAAGCCCTGAAAACCGCCGCCGGATGCGGCACGATTTTACTGGCCACCGCCCACGGCGGCGGGCGGGACGATCTACAGCGGCGGGCGCTCTACCGGGACCTGCCGGAGCTGTTTCAAAAGCTGGTTCTCATTCACACAACGGCGGGGAGACGGACCTATCAAGTGGAGGAATTGTCATGAAACGACTGTTAGGGGTATGTATGCTGGCGGGGTGCGCCGCCTGGACAGGCTTTCGCGCGGCCAGGGACCTGCGCCGCCGGGAACGGACTCTGGGAGAGCTGGACCAGGGGCTGGAGCTTCTGTCCAGGGAGCTTGGGTTGTCCGCCGCGCCGATGGACGAGCTGTTGGGCAAGCTGGCCCAAAAGACCACCGGCGCGGCCCGGAGCCTCTTCCACGGGGCCTGGAAGGCGCTGGAAAAGCTGGACGTGCAGTCCTTCTCCCAGGGCTGGGGCATCGTGGTCCAAAACCTGCCGGACCTGGAGGAGGACGCAAAGGACGCGCTGGTCCGGCTGGGCCAGGTGCTGGGCAGCTACGGCGGCGAGGAACAGCGTCAGGCCATCGACGCGGCCCGCCGGGAGCTGGGCCTTCTCCGGGAGCGGGCCAGGTCGGAGTGGCGGCGGATGGGCCGGGTGTACCAGGCGCTGGGGCTGTCCGGCGGGGCGTTTTTTCTTATTTTACTGCTGTGAATTGGATGTGATGTACAATGGAGGTAGACCTGATCTTCAAGATCGCGGCCATCGGCATCCTGGTTGCGGTGCTGAACCAAGTGCTGATCCGGGCAGGCCGGGACGAACAGGCTATGATGACCACCCTGGCGGGGCTTGTGGTGGTACTGATGATGGTGGTGCAGGAAATTGCCAGACTATTCGACATGGTCAAGGCCCTGTTCGGGCTATAATGGGGTATGGAGGGTATGATACGGGTCGCGGCGCTGGCGGCGGCGGCCGTTTTATGCGCGGCGGTGGTCCGGCGGGGCAGCGGGGAATTTTCCCTGCTGCTGGCTATGGAGCCGCTGGCCCAGGTGGTCGAATCCATCACGCGAATTTCCCGGCTGGCCCAGCTGGACGGCGGACTGGTGCGGCCGGTGCTGAAAACGGTAGCCATCTCCATCTTGACCAAAATCACGGCGGAGCTGTGCAAATCCTCCGGGGAGGGCGGGCTTGCGGCCTTCGTGGAGACGGCGGGGACTGCCTTGGCCTTAGCGGTCGCCGCGCCCCTGGCCGAGAACGTTCTGACCCTGATGGCGGAACTGCTGGTATGAGTATGCGCAGGAATCTGACTCTGTGGGGAACGCTCTTCTGCCTGGTCCTGCTTCTGCTGTGCCTGACCCCCCAGGCCCGTGCGGTGGAGCTGGAGGTCCCCGGCCTGGACGAGCTGTGGGACACGGCGGAGAGCTACGGCGTGACTGAGGGCGGCGATTTCGACC
>CAJTOE010000115.1 GCA_910577805.1 uncultured Oscillospiraceae bacterium
CAGACGGCCATTCTTTCCCTGATGATGGCCTTGGTGGGACTGCTCTGCGCCCTGCTGCTGAAAGATTTCCGTCAGTTTACGCTGGCCTACCTGGTGATCGCCATTTTCGCTGCTACCCCGGTGTTCCTGTCGGCCAACACCTCCATCAAATTTGACTGGATCGGCTATCATCCGTTCTATCACATCTATATGGGTCTGAAAAATGCCTACTTTGGGACAGGCATTTCGCTGTCCTATTCTGTCGGCGCTGTGAGTGTGATCGTGCTGCTGTTCCTGGTGGTGCGACTTGCATTTCACCGGGAAATCGGAAAGGAGGGGTGAGGGGTGAAAGGCTTAACATATCAACTGAAAAGCGTCCTGCGGGATAAATTCTGCCTGATGACGTTCCTGCTGCCCATCTTGGTCGCCGTGGCATTGAATTTTATGGGTTCCATTGACTTGTCCAGCCTGGGAGAACTGCACTTCGGCGTACTGGAAAACGACTTGCCTCCGCAGACAATCACATGGTTAGAGCGGTACGGCCCGGTGACAACTTACGGGACACAGGAAGAACTGACCGCCGCCATCAACGAACCGTCTACCAATGTGATTGGCGTAAAAGCAGACGGAGACAGCCTCAAAACCGCAATCAGCGGGGACGAGCTGGAGATTTTCCGGCAGGCGGCGGCTACCCTGCCCACCCTCTATGAGCGGCAAGAAAACGCTAAACAAACAGAAATCCAGGTGTTGGATCGGCCTGATATTTTGGAAAACTTTCAAGACATTTTCATCCCCGCCGTGCTGATCGTGGCTATGTTTATGGGCTGTACGTTCAACGCCATGAACATCATTTCCGAAAAAGAGGACGGCGTGGCGTTTGTCAACGAGATCCTTCCTATGACACCCAGCCAGTACATTATGCAGAAAGTCGTGGTAGGATTTCTCTTTGGGAGTTTATCGTCTATCATAACGGCATGTATTTGCTTTCAACTATCCTGGCATAATTGGGGGATCATGCTGGCGCTGATCGTTCTGTCGTCCTTTGTGGCTGCGCTGATTGGCCTGTTTACCGGCAAGCTCTCCGAGGGTCTGATGATCGGTGTGGTCTATATCAAGATCATCATGCTGGTGTTTATCGCGGTGCCCATTGTATGTGCTCTAATTGGGGTCAGCGGGCTGTCGGCGGTCCTCTGCAATCTCGTCCCATCCCAGCCCGCCTTCGACGGCATTATGGCCCTGTCCGCCGGAAACACAGGCGCAGCAATCAAAGATGCCGGCATACTGTCTATTCATTGTGTGGTATGGCCTGCGCTGTACGTTTTGCTTTTTACACAGCGGAAAAAGCAAGGGGGATATTCAATCTAAATACCTTTTAGTGGATAGTGGAAAACCTGCTTTGGCTATGATGGGATGTATGGAACGATAGTGATCCGTTTTTACTTTCAGCCAAGAAAAATATAATTGACACTGGAACAGAATTGTATTACAATGTGGAAAACAACATAGCAGGGGAGCTTGTGTGACAGGCTGAGAGGAAGGTAGACCTTCGACCCTTGAACCTGATGCGGATAATGCCGCCGGAGGAAGTCGTAGGAAACGCTACTTTTTTCAGGGGGCATCGTATTCAGATGCCCCCTGTTTTTTGTTGCCAATCAGAGAAAGGGAGTAAAAAACCATGTTTGAACCGATTTTTGAGAATGTCCGCCAGAAATCCCCCCTGGTCCACAACATCACCAACTATGTCACCGTGAACGACTGCGCCAATATGCTGCTGGCCTGCGGCGGCTCGCCCATTATGGCGGACGACCCGGAGGATGCCGTGGAGATCACCGCCATCTGCGGTGGACTGAACATCAACATTGGAACCCTGAACCAGCGCACCATCCCGGCCATGCTCGCCGCCGGGAAGCGGTCCAATGAGCTGGGCCATCCTGTGGTGCTGGACCCGGTGGGGGCGGGGGCCTCCACCCTGCGGACGGATACTGCCCTTCGGCTGCTGAATGAGGTAAAGTTTGCGGTGATTCGGGGCAATATTTCCGAAATCAAAACCCTGGCCCTGGGCAGCGGCACCACTAAGGGGGTGGACGCCGATGTGGCGGACCAGGTGACGGAGGAGAACTTGGACGGGGCTGTGGCTTTCGCCAAAGACTTTGCCCGGCGGATCGGAGCGGTCGTTGCCGTCACTGGGGCCATTGACATTGTAACGGACGGGGAGCGGGCCTTCTGCATCCGCAACGGCCGTCCGAAGATGGCCTCCATCACCGGCACCGGCTGTCAGCTCTCCGCTTTGACGGCGGCCTTTGTCACCGCCAATCCGGATTGTCCCCTGGAGGCCACGGCCGCCGCCGTGTGCGCCATGGGCCTGTGCGGGGAGATCGCCCACCGGCGGCTGACCGAGTTGGACGGCAATTCCTCCTATCGGAACTACATCATCGACGCCATGTACCGCCTCACCCCGGCGGAGCTGGAGAGGGGAGCCAAGTATGAAGTGCGATAAGCGGCATATGCTGCTCTACGCCGTCACCGACCGGGCCTGGACCGGGAAACAGACCTTGTATGAGCAGGTGGAGGCGGCGCTGAAGGGCGGCGTGACCTGTGTGCAGCTGCGGGAGAAGGAACTGGACGAAACGGCCTTTCTCCAGGAGGCGAAGGAGCTGTGCGCCCTGTGCCGCCGGTATGGCGTCCCCTTCCTTGTAAATGACAACGTGGAAATCGCCATCGCCTGCGGGGCGGACGGCATCCATGTGGGCCAGGAGGACCTGGCGGCGGGCGAGGTCCGCCACCGGGTGGGGGACGATATGATTCTGGGCGTCTCCGTCCACACGGTGGAGGAGGCCTGCCAGGCTGTCCGGGATGGAGCAGACTATCTGGGCCTGGGGGCGGTGTTCCCTACCAGCACCAAGACCGATGTGGAGCAGATGCCCAGCGAAACCTTGCGGGCGATCTGTGACGCGGTGGATGTGCCCATTGTGGCCATCGGCGGCATCAACCGGGGCAACATCCTCAGGCTGGCCGGCAGCGGCGTGGACGGCGTGGCTCTGGTGTCGGCCATCTTCTCGGCGGAGGACATTGAGGGGACCTGCCGGGAGCTGCGGGCGCTGTCGGAGAAGATGGTGAACGTATGAGGATCCGCGGTGCGATTTTTGATGTGGATGGAACGCTGCTGGACTCCATGTTTATCTGGGACACCATTGGGGAGACCTATCTGCGCTCCATCGGGTATGAGCCGAGGGAGAAGCTGAACGAGGTGTTTAAAAATATGAGCCTATTCCAGGCAGCCCGTTACTACCGGACTGAGTATGGTGTGACGTTAAGCATTGACGAGATTATGAACGGAGTCAACGCCATGCTGGAGCGGTATTACCGTTTCGAGGTATCGCTGAAACCGGGTGTGGCGGAACTGTTGGCGCAGCTCCAGGTAAGCGGCGTCAAGCTGTGTATTGCTACCGCCACAGACCGGTATCTGGTAGAGGCCGCCCTGGAGCGGTGCGGGGTACTGTCCTGTTTTGGAGCAATCTTCACCTGCAACGAGGTTGGCCACGGCAAGGACGAGCCGGATATCTTTGAGGAGGCCCTTCGCTTTCTTGGAACGGAGAAGGCGGAGACCGTTGTGTTTGACGATGCGCTCTATGCCGTTCGGACTGCGAAAGAGGCCGGGTTCCCGGTGGCGGCAGTCTATGACAGTCACGAAAAGGCACAGGATCAGATTCGTATGTTGGCAGATGTGTATTTAGAAGAGCTGACACAGCTAGATAAAATCAGGAAGTATCTTCCGGCTTAATGGCTGGGAGCCTCAGGCGGCGGACTGGGGGCACCACTCTCCGTCGCTCAATAAAAATAATGCAAAGGAGACACAGCAATGAAAACAGCATTATCAATCGCTGGGACCGACCCCAGCGGAGGCGCCGGGATTCAGGCCGATCTGAAAACGATGACCATGAACGGTGTTTTTGCCATGAGCGCCATTACTGCGCTGGTGGCCCAAAATACCACCGGTGTGCAGGAAATTGTAGAGATGACGCCTGAATTTCTCGGGCAGCAGATCGACGCGGTATTTGAGGACATACCGCCCGACGCGGTGAAGATCGGGATGGTGGCCTCCTGCGGCCTGATCGAGAAAATCGCGGAGCGGCTGCGCTTCTATCGGGCGAAGAATATCGTGGTGGACCCGGTGATGGTGGCTACCAGCGGTGACCGGCTGATCTCGGAAGCAGCGGTGGACACACTGAAGACCTGCCTGCTCCCGCTGGCGGCTGTGGCCACGCCCAATATCCCGGAGGCAGAAATCCTGTCCGGTGTGACGATCCACAGCCAATCGGACATCGAAGCTGCCGCCAAGTGGATCGGTGACACCTACGGCTGTGCAGTCCTGCTGAAAGGCGGGCACAACATCAGCGACGCAAATGACTTTCTCTATGCGGACCATGCAGGGACATGGTTCTATGGGGCGCACATAGATAATCCCAATACCCACGGTACCGGCTGTACCCTGTCCAGCGCCATTGCGGCCAACCTGGCCAAGGGCTTTGACCTGCCCACATCCATCCGGCGGTCGAAGGATTATCTCTCTGGCGCCCTGGGGGCTATGCTGGATTTGGGGAAGGGACGGGGTCCCATGCAGCATAATTTCAATCTCACCGGCGAATATGCAAAGGAGGCGGAGCAATGAAGACCACGGAGCGGCTTTTAGCTGCAGCGAAAGACATTTGGGCAGCCTATAATGAGCATCCTTTTGTATTAGGCATCCAGAACGGCACGCTGGCCCGGGAGAAGTTCAAGTATTACATCATCCAGGACTATCTCTATCTGGAGGAGTATGCAAAAGTCTTTGCTCTGGGAATAGCGAAAGCCAAAAGCCCGGAAACCATTCAGTTATTCTCCAAGTATGTGACCTTGCTCACCGAGGGTGAGATGGACATTCACCGGGGCTATATGGGGAAATTTGCCGTATCCCGGGAGGAGTTGGAGGCCACCCCCCGGGCGCTGGACAATCTCTCCTACACTTCCTATATGCTCCGAGTGGCCTATGAGGAGGGGGAGGCGGAGATTTTGGCGGCTATCCTCTCCTGTGCCTACAGCTATGAGATCATCGCCCGGAAGATAGTGAAGAATAATCCGGCAGCCCTGGATCATCCCTTCTATGGCGATTGGGTAAAGGGTTATGCTGATCCCCATTACAGCGAAGCGAATGTCCTGCTGCTGAACATGACGAATCAACTGACGCAACACTATACCGAACCGCAGCTTCAACACCTCACAGATATCTTCCTTGCCTGTTCCCGTTATGAGCTGGCCTTCTGGGAGATGGCCTGGAACATGAGCAATTAAGGGAGAAGCCGAGTATGAGACGGTGTGTGATTATCGGCGGTGCGGATATTGGACGGTACGACCGTATTCGTGCCTATCTGCGGGCGGACGATTTTTATATCTGCTGCGACAGCGGCCTGAAGCATCGGGAAGGGCTGGGCATTGCTCCGGATCTGATCGTGGGCGACTTTGATTCCTATGAGAACCCAGATCTGGAAACGGAAACCATTGTGCTTCCATGCGAGAAGGATGATACCGACACGGCCTTTGCGGTAAAGGAAGCGCTGAAGCGCGGCTTTCAAGACTTCCTGCTGGTCGGGGTTATTGGCGGGCGGCTGGATCACACGCTGGGAAACGTATCCCTGCTGCTGATGCTGGATACCCAGGGGAAATATGCCACAGCCCTGGATGACTACTCTGAGATGGAGATTGTTTCAAGCGGTCCGGTACGCATTGAGGACCGGTATCCGTTTTTCTCCCTGCTGAATATCAGCGGCCAGGCCAGGGGCATTACCATCCAAAATGCGAAATTCCCCCTGTCCAATGCGGAGATTACCTGTGAGTATCAGTATGGTATCAGCAACGAGGTACTGCCGGGGATGACAGCGGAGGTTTCTGTGGGCAGCGGGCGGCTGCTGCTGATCAAGGTGCTGCCCTGATTGCAGCAGTTGGAGATAGGTTTGTTATGCCGAGGGGAAGGAGTGGCTGTGATGTACTCAGTTGAAAACTACAGCAATACCAGATTTAATGTGCAGTTCAAGGAAATCCGCATTTTTCTTCAAAAAAATGCTGACACCGGCTTTCATGAGCATTTCCACTGGGGACGCCTGGATTGGATGATGGCGCATTCGTATCTTGATGTGGAAAGGCTGCCGGAAAATGCCCTGTTCCGGGACAAGGGCGGCAGCCTTGTTGGCGTGGTAATGTAAATCAAGATCGGTTTATAGAATATGAGGTCGATACCTGCATAAGCAAGATTATGACACGACTACAATAATTAGTGAAAGCAGCGGGGGGACCCCACTGCTTTCATATGTTAATTGCGGCAATGGGTATGGGCAATGCAAAATAATATGCTTTCCATATAAAATTTTGACGCAATTTATATAGTCATCAGGTAACATGACGCCGAATGCCCTTTCAGTATGTAACCTCCAAGCGATAAAATCCCACATAAGATAAAAGGGGAAATGCAGCGGTTATGTTGCTTTATGTTTTTTATGAGCGTTCCACATATTTGACCAAGGAGGATTTATCTTGCTTCAAGTTTTAATTGTAGAGGACGAAAAGCCCATCTCCAACCTGATCCGTCTCAGCCTGACTAAGGAAGGTTACCACTGTACCTGCGCTTTTGACGGCGCGGCCGCGGCGGACCTGCTGGTGGATCATCACTATGACCTGATTTTGCTGGATGTGATGCTCCCGGAGATTGACGGCTTTGAGCTGATGGAGTACATCCGTCCAATGAAGGTTCCGGTCATCTTCCTGACGGCGAAATCGGCGGTCAAAGACCGGGTAAAGGGCCTGAAGCTGGGGGCAGAGGACTATATCGTCAAGCCCTTTGAGGTCATCGAACTGCTGGCCCGCATTGATGTGGTCCTGCGCCGGTATCAAAAAACGGACATGGTACTGGAGATTGGCGGGCTGAAAATCGACACCAGATCCATGCAGGTATGGCGGGACGAGGCAGAGATCAGCCTGACCAAGACGGAGTATGAGCTGCTGCTCCTGTTTGCCCGAAACCCCCGCCGCGCCCTATATCGGGAAACCATCTATGAGCGGGTATGGGGCGAACCGTATCCCTTTGGAAGCAAGGCGGTAGACATCCATATCCAGCGGCTGCGCAAAAAGACCGGATGGGAGACCTGCCTTCGCGCGGTGAACAAGATCGGCTACCGGCTGGAGGTGGAGCCGTGAAGTTCCACCTGAAGATGACCCTGTGTATGCTGGCGGTGCTGGCCGTCCTGTTCGGAGCGGGTGGCAGCCTGCTGATCTCCGAGTCCTTTGAGGGCTCTTTGGAGCGGGAGAAGGCGGCGGCCCTGGGCGACTACCGTATGGCCTGGGGTACTCTGCAGATCGTCAACAGCATGGATACCTACCTGGACAGGGACGCTATCGTCAAGACGATGGAGCAGTTATACCAGCAGAACAGCGCCTCCTGGTCGGCCCTGCGGCTGTCTACCGGGGATGAAGTGCTGTATGAGAACAGAGGGACGCAGTCCTCATTGATTCAGACTGCCTGGTCCATTGAGGATCCTACGCCTGGCATCTGCCTGTTCCGCATCCTAGACAACGGGGCCGGGGCGCACTTTCTGGTCTTTTCCGGGGCAGTCGAGACCAATGGAGATGTTCTCTATCTCACTACCAGCCATGATGTTTCCGCTCTATACACAGCCCGGCAGGCCCAGCAGCACACCTATCTCCAGGTATTTTTCCTGATGTGTGTTCTATGCGCGGCGCTGTCCTACACAGTGTCGCGGCTGCTGACCGCCCCGCTGGGCGGG
>CAJTOE010000116.1 GCA_910577805.1 uncultured Oscillospiraceae bacterium
CCTCCGGCCCCCGCCGCCCCCGGTCGGTGAGGGCTTTTACGGCGGCGATGGCCATGGAATCGGAGATTGCCAGCAGTGCGGTAAAATCCGCGCCCCGGTCGATCAGCTCGCAGGTCCCCCGGTAGGCGTCGGCCATATCGTAGCCCCCAGAGAACTCCGCCAGCGCCGGGTCGAAGCCCAGCCCGCAGGCCTCCAGGGCACGCCGGTAGCCCTGCCAGCGCAGCTGGCCGATGGAGTTGTCGGCGGGGTCGTCCAGCAGAACGGCGATCCGCCGGTGCCCGTGTTCATATAAGATACGCACGGCCCGCGCGGCCTCCTCCTCGTCCCGGATGCTCACGGAGGAATACGCGTCCTCCCGGAGGTTGCCGAAGGTGTTGGCGTAGGTGCAGCAGACAAAGGGAACACTGAGCTGCCGGACCTCCTGTTCGGTGTAGTTGAAGCGTCCCCCCAGGAACACCACCCCCAGCAGGCGCTTTTCCCGCTCCAGCACGGCGGCGGCTTGCAGCTCGTCCTCCTGGGTGGCAATCTGGTGCAGGACCATGGTGTAGCCCCGGCGGTCGATCTCCTCCCCGATGGTGCGGATGAGGCTGGAGAAAAAGGGGTTGCCCACGCCGCGGACCACTACGCCCACGGCGGTAGACCGGCTGGCGACCAGACTGCGGGCGCTGTTGTTGGGTACATAACCGCATTCCTCAATGGCCTTGGTCACCCGCTCCCGGACGGCGGGGCTTACGTCGGGGTGCTGGTTCAAGACCCGTGACACGGTGCTTACGCTGACGCCGCAGTAAGCCGCTACGTCCTTGATGGTCACTGGCCCCTCCCCCCTCTCCGGCCGGGAACCTTACCGGTAATGTTCCCGGTAACGTTTCCACGCTTTCTATATAGAAATATAAGCCAAAAGCTTCCAAAAGTCAAGGCGTGATATTAGACAAAATCACACAGTCTTTTTTGGGGATTCTGCTGGGAGGACGCTTTTCCCCCAAGTCTCCCCTGCCTTCCAAACCGCCCTGTTTCCAAAATTTACAGCTTGCGAAAAAGTAACAAACCGGTTACAATCTGGGTCAGGAAGGCAAAAGGAGGTACTTTCCCATGAAAAAACGATTGAAAAAGTACATGGGCCGGTTTTTGACCGGCGTGTTTTTATCCGGGTGCTTGTCCGCCCCCGCCGCCGCCCAGGCCCCTGTTACCGTACATGTGGGCGACGCGGTTTTG
Source organism: uncultured Oscillospiraceae bacterium (assembly GCA_910577805.1). GTDB lineage: Bacteria > Bacillota > Clostridia > Oscillospirales > Oscillospiraceae > Lawsonibacter. Next base: position 1,213 of record CAJTOE010000116.1, read on the forward strand.
GCCGGAGACACCGCCTGGCTGGTGGAGGACACCACCTATGTGTCCCTTCAGAGCTACACCAAGCTGCGGGACTGGCCCCAGCTCTGGGAAGGAGAAGATATCTTTCTCCCCCTGCGGGTGCTGGCCCAGGCGGAGGGGGCTGAGGTGACCTGGGTGGCCGAGGAGACCGCCGCCCAGGTCGGCCCCCAGGAAAAGACCCTTCAGGAGTCCCAAGCCGACGAGGACCTGTACTGGCTGTCCCGCATTATCTCGGCGGAGAGCCGCGGGGAACCTCTGCTGGGGCAGATCGCCGTGGGCAACGTGATTCTGAACCGGGTGGCGGATGCGTCCTACCCCAACAGCGTGAAGGAGGTCATTTTCGACCGGACCCACGGAGTCCAGTTCACCCCCACGGTCAACGGGGCCATCCACCAGGAGCCGGAGCCGTGCAGTGTGCTGGCGGCGGCGCTGGCCCTGAACGGAGCCAACATCGTGGGGGACAGTCTCTATTTCTTCTCCCCCGCCCAGTCCGCCGGGAACTGGATCACTGCAAACCGGCCTTATTATACCACCATTGGAGGACATCAATTTCATCTGTAAACAGCTTTCCCTCAAAAAAGAACCAGTGGATATTCATTCAAAAATCCACTGGTTCTTTTTATTTGCCTTTGGGCATAGCAGAGGAATTAATTTCCTCCAGTCACTATGAAGGGCTGAATCGCGGAGGCCACGCCGGAAACTGGCATGGTCTGGAGCCAGATTTTTCCCGGCCCAGTCAGGACGGTATTGAAGAACCCCTCCCCGCCCAGCAGCTTATTCTTCAGGCCCTTTACCTGCTGGATGTCGATGGAGACTCCACTCTCAAAGCCCAGCACATTGCCGGTATCTACAATCATCTTTTCTCCGGCCCGAAGGGTATACTCGACCAGCTCACCGTCCACCTCTACAAAAGCGATGCCGTGTCCAGAAAGCTTCTGCATGATAAAACCTTCCCCGCCGAAGAAACCAACTCCCGCTTTCTTGTTGAAGTGGATGGAGAGCTGAACACCAGCTTCCGAAGCCAGAAAGGCCGTCTTTTGCAGGATGTACTCTCTCCCCGCAGCAATCTCCAGAGGCATGATCTTTCCAGGAAAGCTGGACCCGAACGCGATCATACCGGGGCCGTTGGCTGTGTAGATGTTCTGGAACATACTCTCGCCAGAAAAAGCCTTGGAAAACATTTTTCCCAGACCCCCGCCAGCCGTTTCCATCTCCATATTGGGGCTCATCCAGACCATGGAGCCTTTTTCTGTAATCATCTTCTCCTGGTTCTCCAATTGGCAGATAACAACCGGGAAATTGCCACCTTTCAGTTCGTATTGCATAAAATCAATCCTTTCTATTTTGGACTTGCATCGGGCTGTCCCTTTGTTATTTTAACATGGTTTTGTCTCGTCCGCCACCTTTTATATTTATAAAGTTTGATTCGTAAAGCAAAACAGACAAGACGGCCACCCAAAAACTGGAGGCCGTCTTGTCTGTGCAGAAGCATTCCTGCGCCGTGTCAGCTGGTACGGAGGCTGGAGAGCAGTTCGCAGAGCTGCCGGAGGATCGACGCGGTCTGCGCACGGGTAGCCGGACTCCGGGGGCGGAGACTTCCATCTTCAAATCCGGACAGCAATCCTTGACTGACCGCCCAAGCCAGAGGCGGCTGCGCATAATTAGAAGCGCTGCGGTAGTCGGAAAAGCGCTGGAGGGAGGACGAACCTGTAAGCTCAACGCCATGCTGTTTTGCGTACTGAGAGAGAAATACCGCCAGCTGTTCACGGGTAACCGGGGCGTCCGGAAGGAAGAGGCCGCTGCCGGTCCCGCTGGTCAGGCCCATTGCCGCCGCCCACTCCACCGCGTTGGCATAATACGCGCTGGACGGCACATCCCGGAACGTATTTCCACTGCGAACGGTGGGACTGCCTGCCAGATTGTACAGGATAGACACGATCTGGCCGCGGGTCGTCACGGCGTTGGGAGAGAAGGACGCGGCGCTGGTTCCGCTGAAAAGACCGTTTTGGTGGACATATGCCACAGAGTCGTAATACCACGCGCCTTGGGCCACGTCCCGGAACGGATTGCTCCAGGCGATGGAGGGGGCGGTTTTGTGCTTTGTTTTGTCAAAAATCACCACATAGTCGGAGGCGTGCTGGAACGGGAAGGACATCCGGCCCGCAGAATCCACCTGGGAAGCGTGCTGGAATTCCAGGGCGCGGCTGGCGGGATTATAGTAGTACAGATTGGCCCAGAGACCAATGTTGCGCTTTTCCGTTTTCATCGAAAGCTGTGCGTTGAACCCGAAAGCGCCGTTGTGGGCCAGGGAAAACTGCGCGGTGCGGGATGTGCCCGCGACACTGCGGACCACCCGGTCCGGCACGGCGGCGGCTTTGGTATCCACGCTCAGATCCAGCTTGTTCAGAGAAGTTCCGCTTGGCACATCCATGCCCTGAATCGTCCAGATAATATCGCCGGTTTGTACGTTCAGAGTTACCTGCCGTCCGGCCAGGTTTTTCAGGACATTTGCTTCCACAACGACCTTACCGCTAGGCAGATTCATATTGACTGTGCTGCCGGGCCTGGCAGATTGGATACTGGAAACGGCCTGCTGTGTGGCTGTCTGCGGAGGCGTGTAGCTGGGGGAAGAATTGGAGGAACCGCCGCTATTCCCATTACTATTCCCGCCGTTGCTTCCACCATTGCTTCCGCCGCTGCTGGGCGGTGTGTAGACGCTCCAGCGGGCGGTGACGGAGACATCATGGTCCGGCATCCGGAAGCTGGTATCTGCCTGGCTGGGATTTTCCAGCGTAACACCGGAGGCAGTCCAGCCTGCGAATACATAGCCGCTTCGGGAACCGGCGGAAATGCGGACCAGCTCATCCTTGGGGTAAAGTCCCGCGCCGGAATTGGACGCATAGCTCTCCTGGACAGTAACGCGGAAGGTCTTGGCTGGAGGCTCAGGAGGAGCCTGGACCGAGATAGTATATGTGGTCGTTTTGCCCTGATAGGTGATGGTCAGGACTTGATTTTCCACGGCGGCGGCAGAATCGAAGCCGCTGACCATACCGGCCGTCACGGGGGAAATCATTGTGGAGCCATCGGACATCCTCACTTCAATGGTCAGCCCGGTAACATCCAGCGGTTCTCCGACCTGATAGACCGTTTTATGCGCGGTACTTTTCACCTGAATAGAGGAAACTGTGGGCTTTTCCGGGGGCGTGACCGGGGGCGTGACCGGAGGCGTGGTGGAATTATCCTGAATGGTAACGGTATAGGTAGTCGTTTTGCCCTGATAGGTGATGGTCAGGACTTGATTTTCCACGGCGGCGGCAGAGTTGAAGCCGCTGACCATACCGGCCGTCACGGGGGAAATCATCGTGGAGCCGTCGGACATCAGCGCTTCAATCGTCAGCCCAGTAACGTCCAGCGGTTCTCCGACCTGATAGACCGTTTTATGCGCGGTACTTTTCACCTGAATGGAGGAAACTGTGGGCTTTTCCGGGGGCGTGACCGGAGGCGTAGTGGAGTTATCCTGAATGGTAACGGTATAGGTAGTTGTTTTCCCCTGATAAGTGATAGTCAGAACTTGGTTTGCCACGGCGGCGGCAGAATTGAAGCCATTGACCATACCGGCGGTCACAGGCACCGTTTGAGACGAGCCGTCGGACATCAGCGCTTCAATCGTCAGTCCGGTAACGTCCAGCGGTTCTCCGACTTGGTAGACCGTCTTATGATTGGTGCTGTTGACCGAAATGGACGAGAGCGTGGGAGTTTCCGGAGGTGTGACCGGAGCGTCGTTCGTGATAGTCAAAGTGGTGGTTGCGCGCATGGATGTATCGTTTATGGCATACTCTTTGGGAATCGTTATATTGAACTTATATGTGCCAGCATCCGGCAGTGCGAAGCTGAATCCAGTAACCCAAAAATTTTCCTCATTATCGTCGTTTTGGATTATTTCAAGCCGAATATCTCCGATACCATTTGTATAGTAGTAAGTTCCATTCTCTTCCTTGCGGGTTAGATTCATACCATCCAACAGGACTGTCAGCGGAACCGCGCTTAAACTGGGATATGTGGTATCAGCGCTATATTCCACCTGAATAGGAATCAGCGCCTCCACGTCAGGTGTCTGGGTCGAAATGGTGACCTGAGAGGGGAGCTGAAAGGATGTTACAATGGTTTTATCTGTATTGCCGCCGCTGGATGCGTCTGTACCGACCCAATCTCCGTTTGTGTTCCGGACCAGCTTAATCCGCGCCGGAGAGTCGGACGCTTCCGCTAAGATAAACGAATCCGGGCCAGATCGAGGGGCGCGGATGTAAGTATGTCCTGCGGTCAGCGCCTGTGATGCACCGCTAAAACCGTTAATGCTCCCTGCTCCAAACCTTGTTGAGCCGGTTACGTCACCTTGAATGTTCAGGGTTTGGGTCTGACCCAGAATAAGCGAACCGCCGCCTGAAAAATTGTTGATCGTCAAATTGGGGTCGAAGTTTGTAAGGTCCAGGGTTGCTTGATTTGAAACGCTGACAGAGGCGTTTTCATCGGCGAAGCTGCTGCCGCTTTTGGGCTTCAGATTGCCGTTTTGAACGGTAAGACTTGCAATATTTTGGAGTGTGACGACCTCGTTGGGTAATTCTTTTCCATAATAAGTGATATCTGGGGCGTTTCCGGGAATTCCTGTATCACCGTTTACAGAAAGTACAGATGTATTGTAGAGTTGAATATTGACCTTTCCAGAAACTGAAAATTGTTCAGGATCGGCGCTAGGCGGGGCCGGTTCTGTCTGATCGAACCAACTATTGGGAGGTATATATGTTTCTAATGCGCCGCTGGCGTATATATCCCCCATTTTTCCTGTGGCGCCATTTGCAATCACAATTTCTGCGTTTCCGGAAAAACCGTTCGGCTGACCGTCGCCGGAAAGGCTTCCCGCATACAGATTACCCAGACTGGTACTTCCTTGAATGATAATTTTACCGTTATTACCCGGCTGCGGAATTGGGTCCGTAAGTTTCACATCACCCGTCAAACCGCCGCAAAGCAGATGTATACGGCGTGTGCTGGCCTCACTCGATACATTATTTAGTGTAAGAGTATATCCGTTGGCCATAATGGCATTGCGTACACAGTTTGCAAAGCTCAAGTTCACATCGGTAAAGGTGACATCAGCACCCAACACAATGCCGCCGGAGCGCAGATACAGAGTATCGCCTGTGATGGTAATGCGTTTATTGATGACCCAAGGCGCGGAATTACTGTTGAGATCATTTACCATACAGGAGCCGATTAATCGAATCGTATCACCGTCCTGTACTGCATCGCTGTTGATTAGCTTGCGGAGCGTTTCTGTGTCTCCCTGATAATCACCCGTAACTGTATGGGTTTGAGGAGCCCTTCCCTGAACGGGACTGAGCGCATAAGCGGGAGGGAGCGATGTTATGGCGATGCACAGCGCGGCTAGGAGCGCAAGGGAACGGGAAAGAATGTTTTTGTTCATAAATTTTCCTTTCTCTGCGAAACGATAACTTTTACAGCGAGATTATAACATATATGATTAAAAAAGGGAAGAATTTTTTACAAGTGATATTTTAACTTCGTCAAACGAAACAAACGTCAGACTTCACATGCACCAGAAGCCTTCCCCCTCACGGGGGAAATCAGTTGACTTTCCTGACGGTGTTAGAATATAATACGAGTCAGGACAGAAACGAAAAACGAGGGGGCGCACAATATGGAACCTATGGGTCTGCGTGAGATTGCAAGAGTTCCGCTGAGTGAACGCGTGTATCGTACTCTGATGGAGCTGATCGCAGACGGGTCCATTCCGCCGGGGGCGGAGTTAAAGGAGCAGCATCTGGCCAAACAGTTTAAGGTCAGTGCCACGCCGGTGCGGGAGGCCTTGAAGCGTCTGGCCAGCGACGGGATGGTGGAGATCATCCCCTACCGCGGCGCGGTGGTCCGGACGCTGAACAAGCGGGAGATCGACGAGGCCTACGCCTGCCGTGAGGCCCTGGAGCATCTGGCGGTTTCGGAGGCCATTGCACATATGGAGCCGCAGAACATCCAGGAGTTATATGGCCTGACCGAAGCTTACCGCGAGTCGGCGGACCCCAGTGAAATCTGTGCGTTAAGCCAGCAGTTTGACGAGTACATCTACCGGATGGCCCAAAACCATACACTCTACGAATTGCTGGGTATGCTCAAGGGGACGATCAGCCGGGACAAAAAGTACTCCTCCGCCAATATCGAACGCCGTGCCGCGATTTACGAGGAGCACAGAGCCATTGTTGCGGCAATCGAGTCGCAGGACAAGGAGCGAGCCCGGCAGGCAGTTTCCAACCACATCCGGAACGGACGCAGTTTTATCGAAGAAAAAGGTTAAGAGGGTGGGACATCGGTTCCCGCCCTCTTTTTATGCAATTTTCACAAAATACACCCCCATATTCTGTGATATAGGAGAAAATCTGCGAAAGGGGTTGA
>CAJTOE010000117.1 GCA_910577805.1 uncultured Oscillospiraceae bacterium
ACTGGAACGGGATGCTGGAGGCTCCCCAGTACTCCCGTCCGGAGGTGTGGCATGACCGTGCCGTCCCGGCAATTTTGCGGTCGGGCAACCACGCCAAGGTGGACCAGTGGCGGCGGAAGCAGGCGATTCTCCGGACCAGGAAACGCAGACCGGACTTGTATGCAAAGCTGGACCTGACCTCCAAGGAGGACAGGAAGCTGCTGGCGGAGCTGGAGCAGGAAGAACAAGGCCTATAGAGGAGGGACGCCGTGAAAAAAATTGTTACACATGGCATTACCAATCTGGAACCCTTGGACGGAAGCTGGGAATGGTATTGGGGAACCGACTATATACATGGAGATTTGTATGAGGCGCAGGAGCTGTATCAAGACCATCATCCAGTCCAGTGCAATCGCCTTGTGTTTGTCCACTATCCCGATGGGCGTATTGTTGAACCGGTGAAAAGAGAGGCTGGATGTTATTTTGGACGCCCCATTTTTTATCATAATACAATACAAATATTAGTGGCGAACTTTCCGAAAGCATCGATCCATATCCTGCAATATAACGATGCCTTAAACCAGGTCACCGAGACGGCGTCACTGTCTTTAACGGAGGTGGGGAGCTGTTACAATCTGCTGCTGTACAGTTCCCCCTTAATGCTTACCCGCCAGGAGAATGACGGACGGTTTCAAATGCTTTGGCCTGAAAAAGTCGAATTTGAGATTGGCGAAAACGAGAGCTTTTATGACAGGAAGAAAGATAAGCTGTACTTTTGCCGGTGGCAAGAGGACCCTGTTTATCAAGAAGAAATCGTTATCCGAGCGTATCCGACGGGTGAAATTTTAGAGGTGTTTCCAGGCTCCTGGATCACAATGCCGGATGGGCAGATATGGGTTTTGCAGTAACCGGCCAGACGGATAAGGGTGAAAATCCCTATAACTTCGCTTCTTTACGAATCAAAGAAGATTGACGGATTCCACTTTACATTTTCTCCAAAGTGTGGTATGCTGTTATAAAGTGGTTTTAAATATGACATTTGGAGATGAAGCATATGAGTTTTAAAATTGTGGTTGACAGCTGCTGCGACCTGCCCCCCCAATTTGCAAAGGACCCATGCTTTACGAAAGTTCCGCTGACCATCCATCTGGAGGGCAGTACCTTTGTGGATGACGAGACCTTCGACCAGGCGGACCTTCTGTGGGCCATGAAGCAGAGTTCGCAAGCGCCCTCTACCGCCTGCCCCGCGCCGCAGACTTATCTGGATGCCTTTCTGTGCGGTGCGGATGATATCTACGTGGTTACGATGTCTGCCCTGCTCAGTGGTTCCCACAACAGCGCCCGGCAGGCCAAGCTGATGCTGGAGGAGGAACATCCGGAAATCAACGTCCATGTATTCAACAGCTGTTCCGCCGTATCCGGCGAGGTCCTCATAGCGCTGAAGATCAAAGAGCTTGCGGAGGTGGGGACCCCCTTCCGGAAGCTGGTGCGTGAAATGGAGCAGTTCATTTACCGGACGCAGACCCTGTTTGTGCTGGAGAGCTTAGAGAATCTGCGGAAAAACGGCCGCCTGACCAAGCTTCAGGCGGTGATTACCGGCGCACTGAAAATCAAGCTCTTTATGGGCGCTACTCCAGAGGGGGAAATCTGCAAGCTGGGACAGGCCTTATCCATCAAGCAGGCCCTTGGAAAGATGATCGACCGCATTGCCGCCGACGCCGCCCATGTGGGACGGACGCTGATTATTACCCACTGCAACTGCCTGGAACGGGCTTTTCAGGTGAAGAAGCTGGTGGAGGAGCGGTGTAAATTTGCACATATTATGATTTCAGAGGCGGGCGGTATTACCACTGTGTACGCCTACGACGGCGGGATCGTCGTCGCCTACTAAAAGCTTCGAGGAGTGTTTTTATGGCAACGTCAAGAGAACAGGCCTGGAGCCTGCTGACCCAATACAATAAGGAGCCGTTCCATCTGCGCCACGCTATCACTGTGGAGCATGTTATGGGGTGGTTTGCCCAGGAAGAGGGCTTTGGGGCAGAAAAGGATTTCTGGAGCGTGGTGGGCCTGCTCCACGACCTGGACTTTGAGCAATGGCCTGAGGAGCACTGTGAGAAATCTCAGGAATTGATGCGTCAGGCCGGGGTAGAGGAGTCGATCATCCGGGCCACCGCCAGCCACGGCTGGGGGCTTCGGGTCGAGATAAAACCGGAGCATCAGATGGAAAAGATTCTGTTTGCCACCGACGAGCTGACCGGACTCATTGGCGCGGCCGCTCTGATGCGTCCCTCCAAGAGCGTGGCGGACATGGAGCTGAAATCCCTCAAGAAGAAGTTCAAGGACAAAAAGTTTGCCGCTGGCTGCTCACGGGATGTCATTACCCAGGGGGCGGAGCTGCTGGGCTGGGATTTGGATACCCTGTTGAGCAAGACGCTCCAGGCCATGCAGGCGGAGGAGAGTGCCATTGAGGAAGCGGTGGCGGCGCTGTAAAGTATATCTGTACCATATGTTTTGCCAAAACAGAGGGGGATTTCATCTTTGGATGAAATCCCCCTTTTGTTCCCGGTAAGCGTATCTATTTATCCGTTGAAAAGTGCCTGCCAATTCTGAAACTGCTCGTACTGTTCCGCCGTATTGAGCATTCGGGCTGAGGCGTCTTCGATTTCCGATGCCCGTTCGTCGTCGGACATGGAGAGAAAGCAGATGACCTCTGGGCCAAAGACGCCCTCTGCCCGAAGCGCCTCAAAGGCAAGGGCCACCGTCTCCAGAAATTGCGCCTGGAACCGCTCATGAACCTCGTTGTAGATCTCGTCATCCGTATCGGGGAGGGTTTCCTCCTGGTCGTAAAGCTGCTGGCTGATTTGATTCAGCTCACTTCCAGTCCCATCGGAGTAGCCCCATTCGTCGGGGATGTAGCGGCTCAGGCTGAACGAGCCGTCCGCTACCTTGTCCACTACCTCGTCAGGCCAGTACTTCCGCAGCTCCGCTAACCGTTCCGGCGCCTGGTCCGCCGCGTCCCGCTTGGCTAAAATCTCCTCGGTGTTTACGGCAAGAAAGAGGGTAACACAGTCGCTGTCGGTGACCAGAGCCGCACTGTAGATGTGTTCGTCTCCAACCTCCCGGCAAATCTTCTCCATGGCGTGCCGTACTGCGTTCTGGATGGCAGACTGTAAGTCTAAGAAAAATTGCTCCATTCCCAATCGTTCTCCTTTCTTTCTATGGATTGGTATAAGCAAAGTATACCATCATTACAGGTAACTTTCAACCTCACGCAGTCTCGACACAGACAAAAAGATGCAGACCCGTCCGGGCCTGCATCTTTTTACAGCCAGTCAGCAATAATATCCTTCGCCGCAGCGGGACCCACCAGATTGTCCACCAGAAGGGTCAAAAGCTCGTCGATCCGCAGGGCGCTGCTGGTGATTTTACGAACCAGAATAGAGGAGCCGGCGTCTTCCCAAATGTGTACGCCGTAGTTTTCCAGGGAAAGCGCCTCGTTGTCCAAACAGTCAACTGTAATGGCATAGTGGAAGGTGCGGAGATTTCCATCATCATCCTTTAAATTCCGTGTTGCGACCGCAAATTCCGACATTTTGTTATTCTCCTTTCACACTCCAATATGATACACATTATATGGTGTTTAGTTGGAAAATGGAAGAGGAACTTTTCGCATAAACCGCGCAAAAACGTCTTGATTCGACGGAAGAAAACGTGTTTTAAGAGTCAGGAAGTCGATTCCTGCAAGAATTAGTTGGAAAAATCAGAGAATATTTTCCAGTGTTGGCTGCTCCAGCTCCACCAAAAGCCGGAGCTGGGCCGCAAGCTGGGCGTTCGCTGCGACATATTGGTCCAGCTCCTCCAGCTGCAAATACTGCCGGACGGACTGGATGGAGAACAGGACCTGGTCCGTGTCCTGATGGTTCATCGTGGCGTGGAGATGGAATTTGTGGGTTTCCCACATGGAGAACACGTCCTCCGACAGACGGCGGGCCTGGTCCCAGTCCTCGTCCTTCTCTACCAGCGCCTGGGCCTGGTCCAGGGACTGCGCCATATGCTCCAGATACCCGGCGATATAGTGCCCCTGCCATATGGTTGCCCCCGTCAGCAGCGCCAGGATGGCGCAGGCGCCCCAAAACCGCTTCATTTTGCGTCCCCCTTTCGGGCCAGGTAGATGGCCCCGTCCTCGTCCAGGGTCATCAGAAAGACCGATTGGGGAGAGGTACAGCCCCGTTGAACAAGCTGCTTGTTCAGCCAGTCCAGATTCCGTCCCCGTGCGCGTAAATTGCGCTCCAACAGGTGGCCGTCACTGATCAGAATCAGGGGCAGGCCCCCCTCCGGGCAGGAGATGTCCATCTGCTGGGCGGTCACGGGCCTCTGGTTGGCGTAGGGGAGGACAGAGAGCTGGCCGTTGGTCTCCAGGATGGCATATTTGATGAGGGACAGGTCTGTGTAGCCCTGGATGCGCAGCTCCTCCAGCAGCTCGTCTACCGTCAGCCGGTTGCGGCGCATCTCCTCCTGGTCGAATTTGCCGGAGCGGATCACTACGCTGGGCCGACCGCACAGGATGGCCCGCAGCGTGATGCTCTTCATGGTGGCAACGGAGAAGATCATAGCCAGGGAGAGCAGGGTCAGGATTGGGATGATGCCGGCCAGCAGGGGGATGCCCTGGTCCTGCATGGGGACGGAGGCCAGATCGGCAATCAGCAGGGAGAGGACCAGCTCCGATGGCTCCAGCTCGCCCACCTGGCGCTTGCCCATCAGACGAATTCCGGCAATGATAATCAAATAGAGGATAACGGTCCGGACAAGTGTGGTAAACATAACGACCTCTTTTCTGCGTCTGCGCAGGACTCGAATGCAGCGTCAGTTTGCCCGGACTAGCGTAAAATTATTCGGAGTCCTCCGGCGGCAGAGGCTCGTCGTGGGTGACGGAGTCGAAGAAATCCTTATTTTCCAGCGTGGCGTTCCGGTGCTGGAAGATGTCGATAATCAGGGGGTAGAGGACAATGGCAATCAGGCCTCCGGAAAAGCCGTTGTTGTACAGGTTCATCCCGGCCACGGGGGAGCTGGTGAACAGGACCACCGCCGAGTGGAGGAAGCCTGCCAGAATGCCATAGGGCCAGCCGAAGTAGCCGGAGATGGGGGCGAGGGTGGTGCAGAACAGGATCGCCAGCTGGGTGGAGCTGTCGTCCAGGGACCAGCGCATGACCACGCTGCCCAGAATCACCCCGGCCATCACCGGCGTGATGTTGAGGGCGTGCTTGCCGAAGGCGGAAAAGCCCATGATCGTAAGGATGCCGCCGATGGTGGGTCCGTTCAGGTCCCCGCCGGTGAGCAGAAGCACAAACATGCCAATCAAGCCGTTTACGCCCATATTGACCAGGACCGGGGCGGGACCGAACATGCGCAGGAAGTCGCTGGGGGACCGGCCGCTGGTTTTCAGCAGAAGCTGGTAGCCCGCCCAGACGGCCCACAGCGGCTTCCGGCAAGCGAAGCACCCCAGTAAAATCAGCAGGAGACACAGCCCACCTACCAGCGGGGCAAACAGCCGGTTCAGGCCCACCGCCCAATTATACTGGACGGCGGGGGTGGCCCCCAGGGAGGCCATGACCGGTACCAGCATCATAGCTACCAGCCCGCAGGCGAAGCCCACATTGTAGAGATTCATTCCGTTTTGGACCTTGTAGGTGTAGGCCGAGAGGGGACCCATCACAAAGCCGATGACCACCCCCACCAGGAGCGCCAGAGGCAGACTGCCCCAGCCGTTGTCCAGCACTATGTAGCTGATAATGGGGGAGAGGGCGGTTGCCATAAGACTGATGTAGGCGAATTTGCCAAAGGTGACCCGGCGGGTCTTGCAGTACAGCCAGGTTCCGGCCAGGATGGGCCAGATGTTCAGAAAATTCTTGCCGAACAGAGAGAAACCGGCCATCAGCCCCACTACAACCAGCGTTGTGCCGTTAAACGGCTCCCCGGAGTACCGGAGGATGAACACGGTGATGGCGGTGACGATGGCGGAGTTGACCAAAGCCGCACCCGGCCCGGCGATCCGGACATAGTCTGTAATCAGCGCGTCTTCCGTCAGAATGATGGTGCGCAGACCGGTGAGAATATTGGACGGGGAGTCCAGGCAGAAACCGGCCAGCAAAATCAGAATGGAAAAGGCTAACAGATCAGGGTACATTTGCTCGTAGCGTGGGCGGGATTGGGGCATGGACGGCTCCTCCTTTTTCATCAGATAGGCGTTTGAAAATAGTCTCTGGTCTGCTGGGCGTTCCGGGCAATCTCCTCGGAGAGGGCCTGGAAGGACTCGAATTTCCGCTCCCCCCGCAGGCGGTGGAAAAACTCCATCCGGATGGTTTGCCCATACAGGTCCCCGTTGAAGTCCAGAATAAATCCCTCTACCGTGACCCGTCCGTCATTGTCCTGGACGGTGGGGCGGACCCCCACGTTGGTCACAGCGGCGTAAGACTCCTCGTCAAAGTGGACCCGCGTGGCGTAGACTCCAAAGGCGGGAACAATCACGCCGTCCGGGATGTGCAGGTTGACCGTAGGGAAGCCGATGGCGCTGGTCCCCAGGTGCTTGCCGTGGGCTACGCGGTTGGTCAGGGTGTGAGGGTGGCCGTAGAACTGGCGGGCGCGGGCCATCTCCCCCTGGGCGATGAGAGTGCGCAGGTAGGTGGAGGAGACCGTGATACCGTCCTGCTCCACCTTACCGATGATCTCACAGCCCACGCCCAACTGGCCGCACACCTCCTGGAGCCGCCGGGGGTTGCCCTTGCCCATGTAGCCGAAGTGGAAGTCGTGCCCGGCAATCACGTGGACCGCGTGGAGCTGCTTGACCAGATATTCCCGGATAAAATCCTGCCAGTCCATCCGCATCATGCCGTCAAAAGGGGAGACGATGACCTCCTGGATGCCGTAATAGTGCCGCATCAGCCAGATACGGTCCTCCACGCTGGTGAGAAGGGGGACGTTTTGGCCGGTGATGGCCGCGCCGGGGTGCCGGTCGAAGGTGAAGGCGCAGGCGGCAGCGTCCAGCTTCTGGGCCGCGCCGGTGACCGCACGGAGCAAGGCTCCATGTCCGTTGTGAACGCCGTCGAAAAAGCCGAGGGCGATCACCCGTCGTGTTTCTTTCATATTAAACCTCGAAAAAACTTTTTATGGTCTTTAATTTTCCCTGTTCCATGCGGCACAGGGCCAGAAAAGCCTGGTCCTGGCCGTAGACCCGATAAATGCCCTCCGGGGTCCGGGGCAGGGAAAACGTCATGCCGTTTCGGATTTTTTTCTCCGCAGACGGCTCCAGGGTCAGGGCGGGGGATGGAGCGAAAAGGGAATCCACCGGCAGAAGCAGGGAGAGGGGATTTTCGTGACGTTGGATCTCCTCCAAGCTCACGGCCTGGCCGATGGAAAAGCTGGAGGCCCTCACACGCCGCAGAGAGGACATCGCCCCGCCGCAGCCCAGCTTTTGTCCGATGTCGTGGCACAGGGTCCGAACGTAGGTCCCCTTGGAGCAATGCACCCGCAGGACAAATTCGCCGGGGCCGGTCTGCTGCTCCACTGTCAGACTATGGATGGTGACCGGACGGGGAGGGCGTTCCACCTCACGGCCCTTCCGGGCCAACTCGTAGAGCTTTTTTCCCTG
>CAJTOE010000118.1 GCA_910577805.1 uncultured Oscillospiraceae bacterium
CCGGGCTGACAGCACAATGACCGGCACGGCACTGGTTTTACGGACCTCTGCAATCAGTTCGCCGCCGGACAGGCTGGGGAGCATCAGGTCAATCAGCAGCAGGTCAAAGCCGCCGTCCCGCCAGAGCAGGCGGCCTTCGGTGCCGGAGAAAGCCTGGGTGCATGTACAGCCCTGACGGTGCAGGTAGGCGGCGGTGGAGTTGTTGATATCCGCGTCATCTTCCACGAGAAGTATATGGGGCATAAGCGCGCCTCCTTTTTTATGTTGACAGGGCTAGTATACTACACAGCGGCGGCGGGGACAAGGGGTGGTCCCCCCTCACATGGGAAGGCTCGGACATTGGCACTTACTTGACTGTTAAGCGTGAAACACCGGCGGACGCAAGGAATGCGTACCGCCGGTGTATTTATTTGGGGCCGTTCTCTATATAAAGCGTCCTCCACATTCTGCTCTGCGGCTGTATATACTACAATTGTATCCTCCATTATGATTTCATGCGGTCGCTTTGTGAAGAAAAGAAAAACCAAAAGGCTGATGATTATTACGGTAAGCGCCACCCATACGCCCCTCCTGCGCAAAAGCCTTTTCCGGGTGTAACTTCTCAATACCTCCTGATTTTCCCCTTCTAAAAATAGTTGTGCTAATTCATGCGGATCGCCTAAAAAGCCTTCTATACTATCCCATGTTGCATCGGGATTTTCATTTTGATAATTCTTAACTACTTTGCGGGTACGTTCTAATAATCGCTGTTGAATCTGAGGTGGACATACCATGATATTCTCTCCTGAAAGAGCGCATATTAAATCACGTTCATATTCCGCCAGTCCGCTTGCCATTATTCCCCGCTCCTTCCATTTGACCAGCCCATAATTTCTGCTATTGTACTGGTAAAGCTCTGGTATTCTTTGATTATACTATCAAGATAAACCTTTCCTTCTGGTGTACAGGCATAGTAGTTTCGTACCCGGCTGTCTACTGTAATGCTCTCATGCTCCGCAATATATCCAAACCCTTGGAGACGATAAATTGCAGGATAGAGTGTATTAAAAGTGATTTTTTTATCACTTAATTTTTCTAGCTGCTGTGATATTTCGTAGGTATACATGGGCCTATCTTGTAAAACAAACAGAACCAGCATTTCTGTAACTGCTTTTTTTAACGACTCACGTATACCTAAGGGAGTACCACTCCGCACACGAGATTCTTCCTTCTTTTTCATAATTTCAAGATTCCTTTTTTAACAAGTATATAAATATTGCCCCTGCATTGTCAAGGATAAATATTGTGTTATCTTCCATTCGGAAAGTAGAGATGCCATTGGGCTTCTCTGAATCACAAATCGAAGGAAACAAATACTTGTTATTGACAAATATAGATTAGTGATGTATGCTTACAGTAGTTTAGCACATCAACTATAGTAACATCAAAGAATTTTTTTACAAGGAGTGAGATATGGATGATTGATTTAGCTCCAATCGCTGGTCACTATCGTCCCGCAGGAATGTCTGCCCCGACACATTTCCAAGGAAATCCAACCCATGCAGCTTGGACGTGCAGCCCGGAGTGCGAAGACAAAGTATACTTCCAACCCGAAGGAGGATGGATGTCGTATTGTGAGATCAAAGAACACTATGACAGATGGAAAGAGAAGTATGGCTCTCAGGACTTGCCGGATTCTGTAGGGCTGACACAAGAAAATCTGGATTATTTAAGCAGCCGCTTTGGTTCTTACGACTGCTTGACCAGGTTCCAACGCATGGATTTGCTCGAAACCGCACGCAAAATGGGTATCATTGATTGTTATACAGAGGAAGAAGCTTACGGTGAGCCTGGGATGGTTGAAGTACCTTTAGATACTTTGTTAAGTCGGAGAGCTTATTCAGTTCCTATGGATGAATTACAGAATCATACTATATTCAGCTTGTCATCTTTGAGTTATGATGCCATGAAGGACGGAAAGCTGGGGGAATTGGATACTCTCGCGGACGCAATTTTGTGGTTCAATTCTGTGCGGGTTGATACCGGCCATATAGAAGAATAATTTTCCTAAGAGACAGAGACGTCAATGATAGAAGTCCCTGTCTCTTTTCACGGGCGAGGGTGAAACCCAAGAACATCTCCGTTTTCCAAATCGACGATATACATACTTGAAATTTTACCAGAAATACGATACAATATTATACCGTCAGAGGGTGTTTTCGGGCACCAAAATTAACAAATCAGGAGGAATGAGATTGTGAGGAAGAACAGACTGCCAGCACTTGTGCTGGCACTGTGCATAGTTCTGTCTATGCTCCCCGGCACAGCATTCGCGTTTGAGCAGCCCCCCGCTACCGATTATTGGGTGCCTCTGACCAGAGAGCAAGTGGTATATATGCTCAGTCGGATCAACAGCAAGGCCCAAACCCAGGATATCGTTCTGGTCTGCTATCCTGCGGACGGGAGCGCCCCAGTCCCCACCGCAATTAAACAGTTCTACGATTATGCCAATGCCACAACTAAAAGAAAAATCTATTATTATGCTTTTACTGGCAGCAGCGGCGACTCCTCCCGAATTGATGCAGAGCTTGCGGTGCTGCTTGGACAGCAGCCCAGCCAGTGGCCCGTTGCCGTTACCTACAATACTTCGACGAAAACCGCAATGTCCAAAGAAAATGTTACAACCTTGGTCACGCCTGTTGATGGACCAGTAAACGGTCTGATGGACCTGATGCGGGAAAACAAAGTTGCCGACGGCTCCTCTCCCGGCGCACCGGAAACCCCCGATAACCCCGACAATCCCGATCATCCGGATAACCCTGATCCCCCTGATATTCCCGACACCCCGGATATCCCCACGCCGCCCGCACCGGAGCTGCCCAACCATATGGACAAGGAAGCCTGGGACGTTCTGCGGCTGACCAACCAGCACCGGATGTCCATTGGCCGGGAGCCTCTTTCTGTCTTTGCAGAGCTGGAGAACACAGCTTATCTGCGCGCGAAAGAGATTTATGAGGACTACCGCCCGGACCACACCCGTCCGGATGGCAGAATCTGCTGGACCGCCTATAAAGAGTGCAATGTGATCTATGACTTCAGCGCGGAAAACATCGCCTCCGGGCAGACCAACAGCGCCAGTGTGATGAATAGTTGGCTGCACAGCCCCGGCCATAAGCGGAACATCGAAAGCCCCAGAGTAATCCACATCGGCATCGGCCACTACGTCGGCAGCAACCCTTCTGCCGGTCGCCATAACTGGACGCAGGATTTTGCCGCCTCCAGCAGCTGCCGGTTCACTGGCCTTCAGCTCTCTGCCCAGGCCATTTACGGCCGGCCGGGCGCGTCCCTGGAGGAGCTGCTCACCCAGGCGGACATCGCCGTGACCACAAGCTGCTACCGGCACGGGACCTGCACCCTGCCGCTGATTGCCGCTATGTGTACTGGCTACAGTGCCAATGCGTCTGAGGACCAGACCATCACGGTTACTTTCGGCGGACAGACGGCCCAGCTCACCATCGCTGTCCGGCACAACTGGTCGGAGGGCGTAGTCACCACACAGCCCACCTGCACCGAGACTGGCATAAAAACCTACACCTGTCAGGACTCTGGCTGCGGCAAAACGTTTACCGCCACGCTCCCTGCAACCGGACACAATTTTGGCGGCGGTTCCACCTGCGGCAACGGCTGCGGAACCGTGCTGGAAACCGTGATTGAGGAAGTGCTTGACAACGCCATTGCGGATACTACCGCCCCCCCGCAAACAGAAGAAGCAGCAGTAGCATATGTAAAAACCTTAGCCGAAACTGTGACTCCTGCTCCGGAAATCAATGTCGTGGAGTACAAGGCCCCGACAGACACCGAATACGGATATTTGGACTATACCGTCACCCTCCCAACTTCCCGTGCGGGGCGGGCCGGCTCCGCGCTTCTGCGGCTGCATATCCCGCCTGTCTCTGACCATCCGGCGGACATCTATACCCCGGTTATCGTCACCTTTGACGCGGCGGGCGGCTCCGTGACTCCCTCGGAAGCGACCTGTGAAGTGGACGGTACGCTGTCCTCTCTGCCCACGCCCTCCCGGAACGGCTATCGCTTCGATGGCTGGTACACCTCCAACGGCGTGCGGGTCACCACAGATACCGTATTCCAGACGAACACCACCATTTGCGCCCAGTGGACCAGCATCAGCGTTGACCCGCCTGCGCCAGTCCCGCCCAGCAGCGGCGGCTCCAGCTCCAATTCCAATTCCAGCTCCAACGGCGGCTCCTACAGCCCCTCCTACCGGGTGTCTGTCTCCAGCGTGTCTGGCGGACGGCTCTCTGTCAGCCCCTCTGCGGCCAGTGTGGGGACCCGCGTCACCATTACCGCCATCCCAGACCGGGGCTACACCCTGGCTGAGCTGACGGTCAAGGACGCCAACGGCAAGGAATTGAAGCTCACAGACCGCGGGAACCACAAGTACACCTTTATGATGCCCAGCGGCAGCACCTCTGTTTCGGCGGTGTTCCAGGCCCAGCAGCCTGTGGAGGAGACCTGGCGTAATCCCTTTGCCGACGTATCCGGAAGCGCCGGGTACTATGACGCGGTCAAGTTCGTCTATCAGAACGGGCTGATGAGCGGCACCTCCGCCCGGACCTTCTCTCCCAACGACGGGCTGTCCCGTGCGATGCTGGCCCAGATCCTCTACAACAAGGAGGGCTGTCCCACGGTTTCCGGCACAAGCACCTTCTCTGACGTTTCCGCCAAGGCCTGGTATGCAAACGCAGTCCAGTGGGCGGCGGAAAACGGCGTGGCTGTCGGCTACGGAAACGGCCGGTTCGGCCCCAGCGACGCAATCACCCTGAAACAGCTTGACACGATGCTCCGGCAGTACACCGGAATTTCCAAAGACACCCTCTCTCAGCTTGACCCCGCTATGGAGGCCACCCGCGCACAAGCCGCGGAAATGCTGAAGCAGTACCTGGAAGAAAATTAAACAAAACGTCAGGGACGCAGCGTATTTGCCGCGTCCCTGACGTTTTCTGTTATTTGATGAGTCCCCGCAGGGGGCAGTCCGACAGCGACACCCGCTGGGCCAGAGCGTTCAGGCCGTTGTCCCGCAGGTAGTCCTGGAAAATGGCCGGCGACTGGGTGGAATCCGGTCCAATGATGATTTCGGTCACCAGGTCCTCAATGCCGATGCCGGTTTCGCCGCACATGGCTTTCAGGTCCAGGGGGTAGTATTTTTTGATGCGCTCCTTGGTCACGTGATAGCAGGGCTTGATGTCAAAGCCGCTGTTCTCAAAGGGGGAGACCACCAGACGCATTTCGTACTCCGAGGAAAAGGACGGGTGCTTGAAGGATACCGAGCAGGCCCAGGCAGTACACATCGCCTGCCGGACCGCGGCGTTTTCCACGGAAAGAGCTTCTCCCTCCCTGGCCAGCCGGCAGAACCCCTCTACCATCGGATGACCGGCCATATCGTCCTGGTAAAAGACCTTCTGGAGGGACAGAGCACCCTTGGCCATTTTTTGCAGGTACTCCCGCTGAAAAGCGACGCAGATGCCCCGGCCCCGGTTGCCGTAGCGCTCCCACTGGGCCGCGTCGTCCCGGCGGAAGGAAAAGCAGGCGGCGAAGGCGGAATACTCCTTTTTCAGCTCCTCCCGGAACAGATGCCAGATTTCCTCTGCCCGTTCCGGGTCTCCCTCCTGGTTCAGCCGGTCCACGATTGCGGCGCACAGCCGTTTCATAAAGTGACGCATCTCCGCAGAATCGTTCATGCGTAAAACGTTGTTGACCCGCAGCTGGGCACAGCGCAGAATGCCGTCAATGGCCTGAAAGTCTGTGTAGTGATATAGGATGCTTCCGTTGTACATATGCCATCCCCCATTTGTTTTTTCCTATTATAGCACAAACAAGGGGAATGCGGCAAAAATTTTATTTCCCGTCAGCGGGGACGATACTAACCGACTTCACGTCTTCTCCGTCCTCTCCGGCGGTGTAAACCGAGACAAAGGGTTCGCCTTCCGCCTCAGTCGTGCCGACCGCAACAGGCTCCGTTTTGCCGTCCGGGCCAACGGTGTACTGGACCGCCGGACCCTCTCCGCCAGGTACGTCCATGCTGTACTTGACCTCATACTGTTCCGGGGTTCCAACGACGCTTACGTTAATCTGAGTGCCCTCCAGGGTCTTTTCGTAGGTGTATGCTCCCTTTTGGGCCAGCTCGTCAGTGATATCCAGCGTCTCGTCCCCGACGGTCAGCTTTACCCGGCCGTCCACCGTATTTACGTCAATCTGGCTCATGTTGAATATCACCACGTCGCCGCCGGTGGTTTCCAGGTCCGTGCGGAAGCCGTCCACTTCATTTACGGCAATGATCTTGTAGATAAACTCCTGCACACTGTCCAGGTTCGCGGCGCTGGCGCCAACCGTGAGAATGGCTACTGCCGCGGCGGCGGCCAGCAGGGGGCGGACGGAAAACCTTTTCTTCGTATTCTTCTCGGTCATAGCAATAATCTCCTCCAATTTTTCTTGAGGAGCCCGCAGCTCCTCTATGGTTTCACGGTACAATTTGAACATAGCTTTTCTCCTTTCCCAACGCAGCACGCAGACGCTCCCTCGCCCGGAGCAGCCTGGTCTGTACGGTGGAGGGCTTGACCCCCGCAGCGGCGGACACCTCCTGCACCGAACAGCCCTCGTAATAGTAGAGGTACACACACAGCCGGTATTTGGGCGGCAGGTCCATTACAGCCTGAAACAGCTCCGCCTTTTCCGGGTCCTCATAGGCCGGAGCGTCCCGCCATTCGTCCAGGGCCACCAAGGTCCCCCGGCGCAGAGAGCGGATCAGACGGCGGCTCTCGTTGACCGTCACCCGCAGCAGCCAGTGCTTCAAATGCGCGTCGCTTTCAAAGGGCTTCGGATGCTCGTACAGCTTTAAAAAGACAGTCTGCATCACGTCCTCACTGTCGGCAGGATTGCGCAGCGCATGGCAGGCCACACGATACACCATATCACCGTAGGTGTGGACCGCTTCTACAAATTTTTCCTGTTCCAGGGTTTTAACCTCCTTCCGTTCGTGGAATCTGAGATCGAAACGCGTTTCATAAGGAATACCCCGGAGCGGGGCGAAATATCCCATTGGGTGGAAAAATTTTTTTAGGAACACCCAAAAGCTTCTCCACATTCCGAATAGAACAAAATACATTTTTCACCTTGCCATCGAACGCAGTATCGGGTAAAATAGGGAGACAATCCAAAAGAAGAGCGAGGGATCTCAAGTTATGAACCAAAAAGAAATCAACGAACTGCGCCGCCGCTGGAAGCCGGAAAAAAACGGCGTCAGCCGTATTTACGGCTGTTTTGTCAATCCTGCCAAGGAGATCGTAGCGGACCTGGACGAATCCCTGGGCCGGATGCCGGAGGAGGAAGCGGAGCTTTACATGGCTCTGCTGAAAAAGACGCTGTCCGGCACGCAGGGGAAAAATCTGATCGACGTGATTTTCTCCACCCAGCAGGTGATGGACAGCGACGAACACCGGATGCTCACCGCTCTGCGCACCAGCGAGCTGAAGGACGGCGAAGTCCGCAGGGCGTTTTACCAAAAAG
>CAJTOE010000119.1 GCA_910577805.1 uncultured Oscillospiraceae bacterium
GAGTGCCCCATCTTGCCGAATACCCGGCCGTCCGGAGAGAAAATCCCCTCGATGGCCTCCAGTGAGCCGTTGGGATTGACCAAAATATCCATAGAAGCGTTCCCGCTCCCGTCCACATACTGGGTCGCCACCTGCCCGTTGGCAATCAGCCCGTCAATCACGGACCGCGGCCCCACAAAACGTCCCTCCCCGTGGGAAATCGGGATGGTGTGCAGGTCGCCCACCTGGCTCTTGAGCATCCAGGGCGACTGGACGCTGGCGACACGGGTGGTCACATAGCGGCTCTGATGCCGTCCAATGAGATTGTATGTCAGGGTGGGACAGCTCTCGTCCATGGGCCGGATCTCCCCAAAGGGCACCAGCCCCAGCTTCACCAGCGCCTGGAACCCGTTGCAAATGCCCAGCATCAGGCCGTCCCGGTGTTTCAGCAGATTCATGATCGCGTCGCACAGAGCGGGGTTGCGCAGGAAGGACGCGATAAACTTACCGGACCCCTCCGGCTCGTCGCCGCCGGAGAACCCGCCGGGGAGGATCACCATCTGCGCCGCCTGAATCGCCTGCTCCAGGGCCTGGGCGGACTGAGCCAGGAAATCGCCGGTCAGGTTTCGCACCACCACAATCTCCGGCTCGATGCCCGCCCGGATGCAGGCGCGGGCCGTGTCGTACTCGCAGTTGGTGCCGGGGAACACGGGAATCACCGCTTTGGGGTGGGCGGTTTTGTGCTTGCACACCGCCGGGGACCGCTTGTCCCAGGAGATGGCCGGGACGCTCCCGCTGTTCCCCGCCCTGGTGGGGTAGACCTCCTCCAGCACGCCCTCGTTTAGCTTCAAAAGCTCGTCAATGGGGGCGGAATCGTCCCCGATGGTGATGACAGGCTCAGAGGAGGTGTGTCCGATTTGGAAATACCAGGGACTATCTGGAGCCGCCTCGGTAAGCTCGGCCACAATGCTGCCGGGGGCCGGCAAATCCCAGGCCAACTCGATTTCATGGGCGGTAAACCCAATTCGGTTGCCAAAGGACATCTTCATCACCGCTTCAGCCGCGCCGTTTTCCTCCGCCCAGGCGGCTTTCACCTTACCGGCCTGGCACTGGGCGTAAAACTCCTGCCAGGCGGCTTTCTGGCCCTCAGCTGTAGCGTCGCCAACGAAGCAGTATACCGGATGCCCCGCCTCCTTAAACTCAGGAGAAATCACATCTCCGCACTGGATGGGAGCGATGGCGAAGGAAATCAGCGTGGGGGGCACGTCTTTGTCCAGGAAGGAGCCGGACATGGAGTCTTTGCCGCCAATGGCGGCGGCGGCATAGTCCAGCTGCGCGTCCAGGGCACCCAGGAGGGCGGCAACAGGCTTGCCCCAGCGTTCCGGCTCGTTCCGGAGCTTTTCAAAGAACTCCTGCAAGGTCAGATAGACCTTCTTATAATCCGCACCAGCGGCCACCAGCTTGGCAATGGAGTTGGTAACGGCCTGATAGGCCCCCTCATAGGGGTCCACAGACAGCGCATCCGGGTCACAGCCCCAGGCCATCACACTGGCCTGGCCAGTCTCCTCTCCAGGCAGAACGGGCAGGAGCGCCGCCATCGCCTGGGCGGGGGTGGACTGGGTCTTGCCGCCAAAGGGCATGAGAACGGACCCCGCGCCAATGGAGCCGTCGAACCGCTCGGTCAGGCCCCGGCGGGAGGCGCACTTGAGGCTGGACGCCATCTCCCGCAGGGTTTTGAATGGCTCCTGTCCAAAAGCGGAACGGTCCTTTTGACCCACATAAACGCTGGCGTGCTTCACCGCGCCGTTGGTGTTCAGAAATTCCCGGCTCAGGTCGGCGATTTTCTGTCCCTTCCAGTGCATCACCATCCGGGGCGCTTCCGTGACCACCGCCACCGGATAGGCCTCCAGATTTTCCCGCTCCGCCGCGGCGATCAGGGCCTCGGTATCCTCCGGGGCAACGACCACCGCCATGCGCTCCTGGCTCTCGGAGATGGCAAGCTCGGTGCCGTCCAGGCCGTCGTACTTTTTGCGCACCGCGTCCAGGTCGATTTCCAGCCCGTCGGCCAGCTCGCCGATGGCCACGGAAACCCCGCCGGCCCCAAAGTCATTGCAGCGCTTGATCAGCCGGGTGACCTCGCCGTTGCGGAACAGCCGCTGGAGCTTGCGTTCCTCCGGGGCGTTGCCCTTCTGGACCTCGGAGGCCATGGTTGCCAGGGACGTTTTGTTGTGGCTCTTGGAGGACCCGGTGGCTCCGCCGATGCCGTCCCGGCCTGTGCGGCCGCCCAGCAGTATGACCACGTCCCCAGGGGCGGGCCGTTCCCGACGCACGTTCTCCGCCGGAGCCGCGCCCACGACCGCGCCGCACTCCAGCCGCTTGGCTACGTAGCCCTCGTGGTAGACCTCCGCCACGTGGCCGGTGGCCAGACCGATCTGATTTCCGTAGGAGGAGTAGCCCGCCGCCGCCGCCTGGCACAGTTTTCTCTGGGGGAGCTTGCCCTCCAGGGTCTGGTCAAAGGGGGTGCGGGGGTCCCCGGCGCCGGTGAAGCGCATGGCCTGATGGACGTACACCCGGCCGGACAGGGGGTCCCGGATACAGCCGCCGATGCAGGTGGCCGCGCCGCCGAAGGGCTCGATTTCCGTGGGGTGGTTGTGGGTCTCGTTTTTGAACATGAGCAGCCAGTCCTGAGTTTCGCCGTTGATCTGGGCGGGGACGTGGATGGAACAGGCGTTGATTTCCTCGCTCTCGTCCAGCTCCGGCAGCAGGCCCCGCTTTTTCAGTACTTTTGTGCCGATGGTGGCAATGTCCATCAAGGTCTGGGGCCGCTGGGCGGCTTTCTCCTCGCCGTAGACCTCCACACGGGCGGCTAAATACCGCTCGTAGGCCTTCTGCACAGCGGGGTCGTCGATCTGAATCTCGTCCAGGTGGGTGGAGAAGGTGGTGTGGCGGCAGTGGTCGGACCAGTAGGTATCCACCACCCGGACCTCGGTGACGGTGGGGTCCCGCTTCTCCTGGTCCCGGAAGTAGGCCTGCAAAAAGGTCAGGTCGTCCAGGTCCATAGCCAGCCCCATCTGCTCCAGCAGGCCGGACAGCGCCGTCCGGTCCATGGAGACGAATCCGTCCACGGCGTCCACCCGGTCGGGGACGCTGTGGGTCCGGGCCAGGGTCTCCGGCTTGTCCATAGAAGCCTCCCGGCTCTCCACGGGGTTGATGAGATAGGCCTTAATCTTGTCCAGCTCCGCCGGGGTCAGCTCGCCCTGGAGCACGTAGACCTTGGCGTAGGCCACCAGGGGGCGCTCCACCCCGGCCATCAGCTGGATGCACTGGGCGGCGGAGTCCGCCCGCTGGTCGAACTGCCCCGGCAGGGCCTCCACCGCCAGCAGGGTGCAGGGGCCGCTTTTCTGGGGAAATTCTTCGTCATAGACCGCGTCCACCTGCGGCTCGGAAAAGACGATGCCCTTGGCCTGCTCGTACACGGCCCGGTCCAGGCCGTCCACGTCGTACCGGTTGAACACCGTCACGCCCTCCAGGCCCGCCGTGCCAAGCTGCTCCCGGAGCTGCCTGGTCAGGGCGGCGCACTCCACGTCGTATTCTGTCTTTTTTGCGGAATAGCAGCGGTAAACACTCATATTTTTTCCTCCCTAATTGATGATCCAATTCTCCATCTGGTAAAAGGGGTCCTCCCGCACCGGGTCCAGGCCCGAGACACGCCCCCACTGGGTCAGTACGCTTCCGTTTTTAAAGCAAATGGGGATAAACACCGCCTGGTCCATCAGGTGGCTGTATACGACCTCCGGTTCCCCCAGGCTCGCGTTCAGCTCCGCCAGAAGCTGGTCCGTGATGAGACTGCTCCAGCCCCCGTAGTTGAGCGCGCCGTCTGTGCCGAGAATGGCGCGCAGGTCAAAATCGGCGGTCAGAATGGTTTCCGCCAGGTACAGGTCAAAGTCCCCGTTTTCCAGGGCTTCCATGTAGCTCTCCCAGGGCAGGCGGCGGACCTCCACCCCCAAACCCACCGCCCGGAGCTGGTCCGCAATGTGCTGGGCGGCGGCGGCTTTGGTGCTGTTCTCGCTGTTCACCAGCAGGACCAGTTCCCCGCTCAGGGCCTCCGGCTGGTAGCTCCAGGCGTCGTTGACCTCCTTGGACCAGCGGGGGCTGTTGGGGTGCAGGGGCAGGGCCGTGGGGACCGCGTGTCCGGCAAAGACCGTGTCCGCGATGCTCTCCCGGTCGATGCTCTTTGCCAGCCCCCGGCGCAGGCCGTCGCTCACGCAGGGCCGTCCCTCCCGGGTGTTCAGGCCCAGGTAGACCAGCCCCAGAGAGGGGTAGTCCCACACCTCGTAATTCCCGGAGTAGGCGGGGGTGTTGGTGCCCATCAAATCCGTCTCCACCAGGGTCACGTCCCCGCTGTCAAAGGCGGCGATCAGGTCGTCGGTCTGGGCGATGGCGTGGAGGGGGATGTCCTGGGCGGGGACCTTGGCCCCCTCCGCCGCGTGGAGGGATAAAATCTCGTCCAGCTCCTGCAAAATATAAGGCCCGGTGCCCAGGGGGCGTTCCCCGTCTCCCAGGGCGATGGGGACATCCAGCAGGGCGGGCAGATTGCCGTTGGGGCTGGACAGCGTAATGGTCACGCTGCCCTCTCCGGGGGTCACACCTGCAATTCCGGCCAGCCGGGCGGCGTACCGGGAGTTTTCCCCCCGGGCGGTGTTCAGCGCGTCCGCTGCGATTTTCCCTGTCAGGGGGGTGCCGTCGGAGAAGGCCGCGTTTTTCAGGAAAATGGTCCAGGTGAGCTTGTCCTCGCTGACCGCCGCCCCGGAGGCCAGGACCGGCTGGGGTTCAAAGCTGCCGTCCAGCCGGTAGAGGGGCTGATAGAGCAGGGAGGACAGCAGAAGATTGGTCCGGTTCTTGGACAGGGCGGGGTGAAAGCTCTCTCTGGGGTAGACCGCCAGGGTGAAGGGAATCACTTTTCCCTCCTCCGGGGGCGGCGGCTGGGTGGAGAGGTCCGGCGGGACCTCCGGCTGGCTGACCGACGGCAGCGGCTGGGAGGCGCAGCCGGTCAAAAGCAGCAGGCCCGTGACAAAAAACAGCAAAATTCGATTTCTCAGCGTCATACTCTCACCAGGCTATACCATTTGTATAATTGCCGCCATGCTTCCCCGCTGGCTCCCCTGCATCCGGTGGGACCAGAAATCTGTCCGGTCGCAGGCGGTGCAGGCGGCGGAGAGGGCGATATGCTCCGGCTTCAGGCCCGCCCGCTCCAGCCAGCGGGCGTTGGCCCCCTTCAGGTCCACCTGAAACTTCTCCCCGCCGGGGAGGGCCGTAATAAACGCCTCCGCGTCGGGGCCAAGCTCCGCCCGTAAGCCGTCGGGCACGTCGGCGTGGGTCTCGAAGCAGCAGGGACCGATGCCCGGCCCGATGGCGGCTAAAATATCCTGGGGGGCGCAGCCGTAGTCCTCCTGCATCTGCCGGGCCGCCTGGGCGGCAATGCCCTGAGCGGTGCCCCGCCAGCCGGCGTGACAGGCGGCGATCACCCGCCGGACAGGGTCGTAGAGAAACACCGGCAGGCAGTCCCCGGAGAAGATGGTCAGGGCCACCCCCGGCTGGTTCGTTATCATGCCATCGGCCTCGACTTCGCCGGGGGTCTCCGGGGCGGGCATCACGTCGGCTTTTGTGACCGGACGGACGCGTTTGCTGTGCATCTGCTGGTTTTTCACCAATGCGTTGGGGTCGGCTCCGATGGCGGCGCAGAAGCGCGAAAAATTTTCCCGCAGATTAGCCGGGCCGTCTCCCCGGCAGGCCCCCAGATTGAGGCTGTCCCAGGGGGCGGGGGAAACGCCCCCGATGCGGGTGGAAAAGCCGTGGGCCACGCCGGGGCCGAAGCCGTCGCAGGCGTAAAAGGGGATGTTTTTGACTGTTTTTCGTATGACTTGCATGAAATATCTCCTATTTTAATCAGATTCCGATGGGTCTGGGACGGCCCACTCCTGTAAGATGTCCTCCGCTTCTTCATACGCCAGGTACATGCCGGTGGCGCTCTCCTGGCTGGGCAGAGTCCCCGCCGGGAACATGACCTCCAGGCCGCCGCTCCGGAATATCACATACTCCGGCTGGAACGCCTCGCGCATTTCCTCGTTCAGCAGGTCGTCCTTGTCATATTGGCCGTAGTAGTCCGCAAACCACTGGGCGGCTTCCTCCTGGGAGATGGTAAACAGGTCCATCGCCTCGATTTTTTCGCCGGTGTCCCGCCGGAAGGCCTCGCACAGCCGCAGCTCATTGGCCCGCTGTACGTCATATGAGGTGGTCACAGAGGTGGCATAATAGCACACGGTATCGTTTGCGCCGCAGGGATAAATTTCTTGCTTTGCCTGAAAGCTGGAAAATTCCTTGCCGCTCTCCTGGCAGCGCTGGTATGCCGCATAAGCTTTTTCCAGCTCGGTGGGGATATCGTAGAGCAAACCGCGCTGCTCGTAATAGGTCTGAATATTTTCCTGTGCCCCCTCGCTCAGGCTGGAAAAGACGGCCTGTCCGCCCACGACGACGTCCTTCGGGCCGGCGGGTGCGTCCTCCCGCAGAAGCTCTATCCCGTCGTCCGGCAGCTTGTAGAGCTGCCAGAAACGGAACTCCTCCTGCTCCCACTTGTCCACACGGGTCCCGTCGGAGAGGGTGTACGCCCCTTCCTCCACTAAGACCCAGTTGATTTCCGCGGGAGCTCCGGTGATCTCCTGGCACCCGGCTAACAGCAGGAGGGCCAGCGCAAGGGCAAAAATCTTTTTCATGTAGTTCCTCCTTATTTTTTGCAGAAAAATGTCCCCAGGAAAAACAGCGCCAGGTACAGGGTGATGGACGCACCGGCGGAGGTCCCCCAATAGTAGGAGGTCATCAGCCCCGCCACCCCCGCCGCCGCCGCGCCAGCTACGGACAGCAGGTGGTACTGCGCCATATTTTTTGCCGCGTTCCGGGCCGCCGCCGCGGGCAGGACCAGCAGGGAGTTGATGACCAGCAGCCCCACCCAGGTCATGGACAGGGTGACCATCACGGCAATCACGGCGGAGAACAGAGTCTCCTGCCAGAACACCCGGATGCCCCGGCTGTCCGCCAGGGCGGGGTGGACGGCGGAGAGCATCAGCGGGTTGAAGGAGAACACCCACAGCAGGATAGTACCCAGTAAAATCAGGGCCAGCAGGCCGATTTTCGCAGGCTCCACCGATAAGATATCCCCAATGAGCAGGCTGTTGAATCGGGTGAAGGAGCGTCCCCCCAGCGTGGAAATAAAAATGCCCATTGCCACAGCGGTGGAGGAAAACACCCCAATGACCGTATCGCTGGCCAGGCTGGTTTTCCGGCGGACCAGATTGAACAAAATCGCAAACAGCACCGCAAAGATCACCGCCGACCAGGAGGGGTCCGACAAGCCGCATAAGGCCCCGATGGCCATACCGGTAAAGGCAGAGTGGCCCAGCGCGTCGGAGAAAAAGGACATCCGGCTATGGACCACCATAGTGGACAGCAGGCCGAACAGGGGCGTAATGACCAGCACCGCCAGCAGGGCGTTTTTCATAAAAAACATCCGGCCCGGTTCGGCCCA
>CAJTOE010000120.1 GCA_910577805.1 uncultured Oscillospiraceae bacterium
AACGTAATTGGCGTGGGGCACCCTCATCCGTCTGGCCGGAGGCCAGACGGATGAGGGTGAATCCCCCCTACCGTTTCCCGGCCGAAAACTCCGCCGCCTCTTTGATCCAGCCCAACAGCTCCCCGTCAATCTCCTTTGGAGCGCTTATCAAAACATGATGGGTCCAGCGGTTGGGCTGGGCCTTTTTCTTCCGGGCCGGGAGGAAGGAAGCACAGGCAAACATGCGGCGGTTATAAAACGAAATCTGGGTCTTTTGCACCCGGACCTCGACCGGTTGGATGTCCCTCCAAACGGCGTTTTCCAGGGCCTCGTAAATGGGAAGCGCGTCTATATGGGACTCAAAAAATTGCAAAATATCTGCATTCATGGCAAATTACACCTGGTTGACCACCCCGACGAACAGGGGGATATTTTCCGTGCGGATCACAAACAGAAAGGGCCGGTCCAAATCCATCACGCAGACCTCCGGGTCCTCAATCGTCGCGCCGGTCAGCTTGAAGGATAAAATGGTTGCGGCGGCGGCTTCCACACCCTCCTCGTCTACCTTGACCCGTGCAAGCTGCTTCGCGTCGGACAAAGAAGCCTCCAAATCCGTCAGCGCGGACAGGTCCGCTTTGCCAGGAGACAGCAGGTCGGTCACGCCCAGCTTGTGCAGGGTCTCCATCAAATCCAAATCGGAATTGACGTCAAATTTAGGTACAGACCACTCCACCGGCCCGAACCGGTCAAACTCCAGCTTGCCGAGAAAATCCGAGTCTTGCAGAAGCGACTCCGGCGCGGTTCCCTCGTCGGGCAGCACAAAGACCATTTCGCCCAGGTCGGTGGACAGGGCCGCGGCCTGATAGCCCTCCGCCTTGCACCAGTTTCCGGATGCGGTCCGGTGCATAAAGGCGGTCTGGGCGGTCTGGCCCTGGCCGTTCGTAAAATCGTCCTGCCAGGTCTGCTCCGGCTGGAACGCGTCCTTCCAGCCGGCCCGGTAGTAGAGCGTGGACACCAAAAGGGCCAGCGTCAAAGCGTCCGTCTCCACCACTGGATCGCCGGAGCCAATGAGGCCGTTGGTCTGCTGAGAAATCCACTCCGTCACCGCCTTGTCCGCCTCGGCGGTCCCCATAGGCACGCAGTAGGTCCCGGCAAAATACTGTTCCGCCAGTGTGTCCAGCGTTTCCTGGACATAGTTTCCAGGCTTTCCGCTGTCCAGCCAGATGGAGTTGGCCAGAAGCAGAGAGGACGTTCCGTTCTCGGTGTACAGCCTGCGCCACACCTGGGACACCTGCTCCTGCAAGTCCTCCACAGACTCCGCCCCCAGGGCGTTCAAGACCTGGGTACGGCTGTCCCCCTCGGCGCACTGGGCCGCCATGGCCAGCGCCGCCCACAGGGAAACAGGCGAGTAGATGGCGTTTTTCCCCTTCTGGCCGTCCAGGGCCAGGGCGGTGCTGGCGCCGGCGAACTCGTTGAGCGATTGCAGCAGCTCCGGCACAAGCTTGCTGCCCCGGATCTGCTCCACCGTCTCATAATACTGCTCTGTCTGCTTCCAATAATCCTCCCCGTTGTCCTGGAACTGCGGAAGGGTGGGAAACTCCGGGTAGACGGGCTGGGAGAGCGCACGCACGACAGGCTCCGGCGCGGGGACCGATCCCTGGGCGGAGGCCCCTCCGGGGACCGGGCTGCATCCGGTGAGGACCAGTGCGCCGCTGAGAATCATGTAGAGGATAGACTTCATCATAATTGCTCCTTTCAAGGCTGTTTTTCCAGGGTTCACTGAGTTGGACGGATAAACTGGAAAAAGGTTCCCGAAAATTTTTCTTTTTTTCCAGGAACTTTTCCCCGGAAAATCCGTCTGATTCTATACAGTATGGGCGGTTCGACCTCCTGGGTCCTTAAAGAAATCTTAAGGATTTGTAATTTCCTTGTAATGATTTTCCCTGGAAGTTGAGCTATAATGCTTTCATAGACCTGCGATTTAGGAGGAATTATGCAATGCCAGACGTGACTACCCCAACCGTTCCAGAGACCCCTGCGGCCCCCGCCGCCCCGGAAGCGCCTCCCGCGCCCCCCTCTCCACCCAAAAAGAAGCCGCAGAAAAACGGACGTAAGAAAGTGAAAAACATCATCATTGCCGGCGTCGCCATCGGCGTGCTGGCAGTGGGCGGGTATTTTCTCCAAAAATTTCTGAACTCCACCGACAACAGCCAAAGCGAAATCTACGCCATGCCGGCCCAGATGGGCTCCATCCAAAGTAAAGTGTCCGGCAGCGGCAGCGCGAAATCCAAGGAGTCCGCCGCGATTACCCTGAGCAGCAGCGGCACCGTGGAGGAGGTGTTCGTCAACAGCGGCGACATCGTGACAGAGGGCCAGCCCCTGTATACGATCTTCAGCCAGGCGGCCCAGGATAAGGTGACCGAGGCCCAGAAGCAAGTGGATAAGCTGAACAGCGAGATGCAAAAGCTGTCCGAAAGCGTGGGCAAGCTCTCGGTCCAGGCCCCCTTCTCCGGAAAGCTGATCTCCGTGGATGAGAGCTGGAAGAACCTGGCCCAGGGCGACAAGGTGGCCTCCGGCTCCGCCATCGGCACCCTGGCCAACGACAAGCGCCTGAAGCTGTCCCTCTACTTCAGCTACGCCTATGAGGACCAGATCTCCGTGGGCCAGACCGTCAGCGTGTCCATCCCCGCCGTGATGGGCATTTATGACGGACGGGTGGACGAGATCCACAAGGTCAGCTACATATCCCCAGAGGGAGCGGTGCATTTCCAGGTCATCATCTCCTTCTCGAACCCCGGGACCCTGACCGCCGGCATGGCCGCCAGCGCCGTGCTTACCGCGAGGGACGGCTCGGACATCTACCCCTATCAAAACGGCGAAACGGAGTATTACGAGGTCCGGGACCTGACCGTGGAGGTAGGCGGGCCGCTGATTTACAAGAATCTGTATCAGTACGCCAACATATCTGCCGGGGAGACCCTGGTAACTCTGGGCACGGAGGATTTGGACGACCAGATCCAGGCCAAGCAGAATGAGATCGACACGGCCATGGAGAACCTGAAAACCGCCACGGAAGGACTGGAGAATTTCAACGCCGTGGCCCCCATCAGCGGCACGATCACCTCCTGTACGCTTACCCCAGGTGCGGAGGTGAAGGAGAATGACACGGTCATTATTATCGCCAACAACACCACCATGCTGGTCACGATTACAGTAGACGACCGAAACATCGGCTTTATCAAGCCCGGTGATATGGTGGAACTCAACGGCGGTCAGTATGTCGGTACCGTAACCTCTATCGACACCAATAAGGCGGAGCAGAGCAGCGGCATGACCTCCTACCCGGTTACGCTGACGGTGGAGAACATGGACGGCTCCCTGTATGACGGTATGTGGATGGACTATTCTTTTGTCACCAGCCAGTCTGAGGACTGCATTCTGGTGCCCACTGGCGCGGTACGGTATTTCAGTGATATGGAGGGCAACCGGAAGTCTGTGGTCTTTGTCCAGCGGGACAGCCGTCCGGACGATGTGCCGGAACTGGAGCTGCCCACAACGGAACCCGGCCAGAAGGCCGACTTCCCCAGCGAGGAGGAGGGCTACTATCCAGTGATCGTAGAGACTGGTATCTCTGACACGCAGAATGTGGAAATCGTTTCCGGCGTGGAGCTGGACGATATGGTATTTGTCAACTATGTGATTACAACGGACAGCTATGGTTATGGCGTCTGGTAAGAGGTAGCGCTATGTTGATTGATATTCAAAGCCTTTATAAAATTTACAACGAGGGCAAGGAGAGCGAGGTCCGCGCCCTGGACGGCGTGTCCCTCCAGATCGAGAAGGGCGAGTTTGTCGCCATCGTGGGCCAGTCCGGCTCCGGCAAGTCCACGATGATGAACGTGCTGGGCTGTCTGGACATCCCCACCTATGGGGACTACTTCCTGGACGGCACCGATGTGACTTCTCTGACCGACAAGCAGCTTGCCCACGTGCGCAACAAGGAAATCGGCTTCATTTTCCAGGGCTACAACCTGATTCAGGAGCTGGACGCGCTGGAGAATGTGACCCTGCCCCTGATTTATCAGGGTATCTCGGTGTTCGACCGGGAGGACATCGCTATGGAGGCCCTGGCGAAGGTGGGGATGGACGACCGTGCCCACCACCGGCCCAATGAGATGTCCGGCGGACAGCAGCAGCGGGTGGCCATTGCCCGCGCCATCGCCACCAAGCCGCCCATCATCATGGCCGACGAGCCCACCGGCGCGCTGGACTCCAAGACCGGCAAGCATGTGCTGGAAATTCTGCGGGACCTGTACCGCAGCGGCACCACAATACTGCTCATCACCCACGACGACGGCATCGCCGCCACGGCCAAGCGGGTGGTGCGGCTGTCGGACGGCAGGATTATTGCCGACCATCCCCAGGAGGTGGATTGGGAATGAATTTATTGCAGGCCTTCAAGATGGCGTTCAAATCCATCGCAATGAAAAAGACCCGGTCCTTCCTGACCATGCTGGGCATTATCATCGGCGTGGCGTCGGTGGTCATCATGGTCTCGGTGCTTCAGGGACAGAACAGGAAGAATATGGAGTATTGGGAGAAAATGGGCGATAACAAAATCAACGTCTCCTGCTATTCCTACATGGATTCCAATGATGCCACCGCGCAAAAGCTCTACGATTATTGCCTGACGCTCAACGATTTGATTCTGGGCATCACGCCGAATGTAGAAGTGGGTGAACAAGTAACCATTCGCTCCGAGTCCAAAACGCTGAAAACCAACGACTGGGACAGTATGCAGGACAGCAATGGCATGATCGATTGGACCAAACAGTATTCCATCAAGCTGGGGTCAGAGTATTACGGCTTATGCAACAATTTGACGCTGGGCGGAGGCAGGGAGGTAAACTATTTAGAGATTGAAAAGACCCTTCCCGTGTGTGTGCTGGGCTATAACGTGAAGGACATCCTGTTTGGCTATACCGACCCGATAGGAGAATCCATCACCCTGAATGGACAGCCTTTTCAGGTGGTAGGCTGGTACAACCCGATTGGAATGGAGAACTATGGAGAATGGGACAGCGTAGTTGTCATTCCCTACAGCTTCAACCGTGCGCTGAATAAAAATCAGCAGATTACCGATTATGTGGTCAAGGGCCGGGATGCACAGTCCACGGTGGAAGCCATGACCAAGCTGAAGGTATTTATTAACGGTATGTTCCCCACAGATGTGGACGGCAATAAACCCTTTGGCGACGGCAATGTGAGCAGTAATACCAGCTATGTTCAGGAAATGGAAAATCAGAACATGATGCAGACCTTGGTTATGGGCGCTATCGCGGGGATTTCCCTGTTGGTGGGCGGTATCGGCATTATGAACATTATGCTGGTGACCGTGACCGAGCGTACACGGGAAATCGGCATCCGGAAGGCCATCGGCGCGGAGCGGGCCAGCATTATCACACAGTTTTTGATCGAAGCGGCGGTGATTTGCTCCATCGGCGGACTGATCGGCATCGGAATCGGCACCGTGGGGACTCTGATTGCAGGCAAAATGATATTGCAGGAGTCCTCCATGCTGCCCAGTACCTTTATTACCGTGGGAGCTTTCCTGTTCTCGGTGGTCCTGGGCGTGATTTTCGGCATGTACCCCGCCATCAAGGCCTCCGGCTTGCAGCCGGTGGTGGCCCTGCGGGCGGATTAATGAAAGAGTGAAAAGGGGGATTTTTATGAGATGCAAACGATTCCTGGCGTCCCTGCTGCTTGTGGCCGCGCTGCTTTCCCTCACCGGGCCGATGGCCCAGGCGGCGTCGTCCTTCAGCGATATCAACAATGAAAATATTGCCCTCAACGCGGATATCCTGCGTCTGATGGGTGTGGTGTCCGGCTCCGGGAGCAACCAGTTCGACCCCGGCGGCGTGCTCACCCGCGCCCAGTTCAGCGTTATGGTGGTGAACGTCATGGGCCGGGGGGCGGAGGTCCCCCGCTACACCACCCAGACCATTTTCAGCGACGTGCCCTCCACCCACTGGGCGCGTGGGTACATCAATCTGGTCTCCTCCACCATGGTCGGGGCCGGAGAGGACAAAAAAGGCTCCGCGCTGATTTCCGGCGTGGGGGACGGGCGGTTCCTGCCCAACGATAAGCTGACCTACGCCCAGGCGGTTACCATCCTCATGCGCCTGCTTGGGTACTCCGAGGGCGACGTGGGCGCAGTCTGGCCCCAGGGCTACCTGAACATGGCCAACGCCATCGGCCTGACCGACGGCGTGAAGCTCACCGCGGGGGCTTCGCTCACCCGCGCCCAGGCCGCACAGCTTTTGGTCAACCTGCTCCGGTCCGAGATGAAGGACGGCAAGCCCTACTACGAGACTCTGGGCACCGCCACCAAGAACGTGCTTCTGCTGGCGCTGGATGTGCGGGACGCGGAGGACAAGGGCGGCGCGATCCGGACCTCTGTGGGCATTTATCAACCCATCGTCCGGGACGTAAGCCCCACCGCCCTCCAGGGCCGTCAGGGCACGCTGGTGATCCGGGACGGCAAGCTGGCGGCGTTTATTCCCGACAACACCACGTCGGTGACCATCACCCTGGCCGGCGACGCACAGCCCACCTACATCCAGGGCACCAATAATACCCGCTACACCGTCAGCAGCGACACCCCCGTCTATGACAGCAACAGCACCGGCGAGTCCAAGAGCTACGCCCAGGTTTTTGCGGACATGCGCTCCGGGACCCAGCTCACCCTGTTCATCGACGGCGGCAAAGTCATCAGCATTTATAACGCGGCGGCGGGCGTGTCCTCCACCGAGGCCATCGTGGTCACCGGACCCATCAACGCGGCCAGCTTCCGGCCTCTCACCGGCGGCGCGAAAAACGTTGTCGCCAAGAAGTACAACGAGGTCATTAAGCTGACGGATATTCAGATGTACGACGTTGTGACCTACGACCCCATCAACAACACCCTTCTGGTCAGTGACCTGCGGCTCACCGGCGTATACGAGGGAGCCGAACCCAATCTGGCCGCGCCGGAGACTGTGACTGTGCTGGGAACGAAGTTTGACGTGCTGCCCACCGCGGTAGATACCATCAGCAAGTTTACCCGCGGTCAGATCGTCTCCATCCTGCTGTCCGCCGACGGCAAGGTCGCCGCCATGTACCCCGCCACCGCCGACACCCGTTCCACCGCCATCGGCTGGGCCGGAGACGACGGCGTGGAGATCATCCTGTCCAACGGCAGTACGATGACCATCAAGGTGGACGCGGGCGAAAACGCCAATCAGCTCGTGACCATCGCCTCCACCGGCAGCAGCGGCAACGCCAAGGCTACTACCGCCCGGTACTCCGGCAGCCGTCCTGTGGGCGCGTTCGACCTGGAGAAAATGACCCTGGGCAGCTACCGGGTCGGCGCGGGCGTGCGGGTCTA
>CAJTOE010000121.1 GCA_910577805.1 uncultured Oscillospiraceae bacterium
CGTTCACCAGGAAGGCGGACACGATCTGCCGGAAGGCGTCCTGCATCTCGCTGCCCCCCTTCCCCTGCATGGCCCAGGCGGCGGCCTTGGTCAGGGCGTTGGCGAACTGGTCCTCCTGCCCGGCCCGGACGAAGGTGCTGTTCTCAATAAGCCGGAGCAGCGCCTCATCGCTCAGGCCCCCCAGCCTGGCCCGGAGGGCCGCGTGGCCGTTGAGCTGCCGGAAGGACTGGAGCAGCCCCTCCTTGGAGCCGTTCTCATACCGGGAGATGTCCAGGGCCAGCAGGGAGATCAGGCTGCGGGACAGCCCCATATCATGGGTCTTTTCGGTGTAGCTGGCCAAAAAGGGCAAAATCGCGTTCTGGAGCAGCTTCAGCGCCCCGGACTGGTCCTTCTGGGCAAAGCGCTCGCCCAGCTGCTGGGCCATGTTCAAAAGCTGGCTGCCGTAGCTGGCGGGGACGGCCCTGGTGAGCTGGGTGAGGGTGCGCATTAAATTGCCCTCGATGTGGCCGGAGGAGGTGAAATCGCTGTAGCGCTTCAAAAACTGGAGGATGTCGCCGCGGATGCCGTCGCTCTGGCTCTGGGAGTAGGCCTCCCGGAGCAGGGTGAACAGCGCGCCGTTGAAGCGGCTTCCCGCGGCGGACTGCTGCTGCATAAACTGCAATAGCTCTCCTTCGCTCATCTGGAGCATATCCAGAAGGGCGGACATCTCCTGGGCCACGCCCTCCCCCAGGCCGGAGGCCACGATGGACCGCTCCCCCAGCAGCAGCTGGGTCAGCACCTGGGTGAGCTGAGGGGAGTTTGCCAGCTTCTGGAGGAAGGTCTGGAAATTGGAATCGTAGCGCAGGGCGCCGCCGGGGCCGGTGGAGTCGCCCTGGTCCTGACGCTCCGTGCGGTTGTCCGGCCGGCTGACGCGGGAGGGGTCCGGTGCGTTTTGAATGCGCGGATCGTTAGGATTTACGGGCATATTGCGGTTAATATTGGCACTATCATGGCCGGGAACTGGGTTGGTGATGCCGAGCAAATTGGGCATAGGGGACACTCCGTTTCAATCAAACTTCAGAAAACTTTTCCAAACTCTTAATTTCCTGTTGCATTCTGCCGATAACTTAATATATAATGCAAAGAGATAATGTGCAAGCAAAATCGTAAAAGAATTTTTAAATATCGAGGTGGCTTTTCTATGGCAAGCGGAAACGACAGCATTCTGGACATGTACCTGTATGAGACAAACACGCTTCTTGAACAGCTGGACGGGATCGTTCTGGCAGCGGAGCAGGCCGACACGTTCTCCCAGGACGACGTGAACGAGATCTTCCGGATCATGCACACTATCAAGGGCTCCTCCGCCATGATGGAGTTCAACTCCATGATGACGGTGGCCCACCGGACAGAGGATATGTTCTTCATCATCCGGGAGAAAACGATGGACGCGGTCCCCGAACAGCTCAGGCCGGAATTATTTGACGTTATGTTCCAGGCCATCGACTTCTTCCGCAGCGAAGTGGAGAAGGTCGAGAACGGAAACCCACTTTCTGAGTCTATCGACACCTTCGTCTCAAAGATTAATAGCCTCATGGATAAAATTCAGGGAGGCATGGGCGAAGGCGCCGCCCCCGCAGAGGCTCCCCCGGCCCCGGAGGAGGCCCCCGCCGCGGAGATATTACCCGCCGGCGCGGCTCCCAAGGACCCGGCTTACGGCTTCGGCCTGAAAGTCCTCTTTGACGAGGGCTGCGGCATGGAGAGCCTGCGGGCCTATATGCTCACCACCGCCGTGCGGGACAGCGTAATTGACTTCCTCTACAGCCCCGACGACGTGGAGACCAACGCCGCTACCTCCGACAGCATTGTGGAGCACGGCTTCTACCTGTGGTTCCGCTCCGCCGCCGAGCGGGACGGGGCCATCCCCTCCGTCACCGGCGCGGGCTCCGTGCGCTCCTACGAGGCCATGGACCTGCCCGCTCCCGCTCCCGTCCAGGCGGAGGCCCCCGCCCCTGCCCAGGCCGCGCCCCCCGCTGCCCAGGCCAAGCCGGAGGCCCCCAAGGCCAGCCCCGCGGCTCCCGCCGCCCCCGCCGCCTCCAAGGGCGGCAGCCAGCAGCCCCCCCAGCACGCCAAGGAGAGCCTGATCAGCGTGAACCTGTCCAAGCTGGACCAGCTCATGGCCGTGGTCAGCGAGATCGTCATCACCGAGGCCATGGTCACCGCCTCCCCCGACCTGAAGGGGCTGAAGCTGGACCTGTTCACCAAGTCCGCCCGCGACCTGCGTAAGCTCACCGACGAGCTGCAGGACGTGTCCATGTCCCTGCGGATGGTCCCCGTGTCCGGCACCTTCCAGAAGATGAACCGGATCGTCCGGGATATGAGCAAGAAGCTGGGCAAGCGGGCCAAGCTCACCCTGGTGGGCGAGGACACCGAGGTGGATAAGACCATCGTGGACAGCATCGGCGACCCCATCATGCACATCGTGCGCAACTCCATGGACCACGGCATCGAAAGCGACGAGGCCGACCGCATCGCCCGGGGCAAGGACCCGGTGGGAGAGATTATTCTTTCCGCCCGGCACACCGGCAGCGAGGTCATTATCGAGATCCACGACGACGGCGGCGGCGTGGACTGCGACGCGGTGCTGGCCAAGGCCATCCGCCAGGGCCTGGCCTACTCCGACCAGGATTACAGCCAGAAAGAGATTCTGAACTTCCTCATGATGCCCGGCTTCTCCACCAACGTGGAGGTCACCGAGTTCTCCGGCCGCGGCGTGGGCATGGACGTGGTGAAGAAGAACGTGGAGGACGTGGGCGGCACCGTGTCCATCTCCAGCGAGTTCGGCAAGGGCATGACCACCACCCTGAAGATCCCCCTGACCATGGCCATCATGGACGGCATGGAGGTCTCCGTGGGCGACTCCATCTTCACCATCCCCATCAACAACATCCGCAGCAGCTCCAAGGTCACCTCGGAGGAGGTCATCCACGACCCGGCCAGAGGTGAAATGATGAAGTTCATGGGCAACTTCTACCCCGTCATCCGGGCCAAGGACTTCTTCCAGCTGGAGGGCGGCTGCGACCAGATTGAGGACGGCATCATCATGTGGGTCGAGGCCGGCGAGCATTCCTACTGCCTGTTTGTCGATGAGCTGCTGGGCGAGCAGCAGGTGGTGGTAAAGCCCCTGCCCGGCCTGGTCAACGCGTATAATATCAAAAATTACGGCATCAGCGGCTGTACGATCTTAGGCGACGGCAATATCAGCATCATCCTGGACGTGGCGAACCTGTTCTCCGCCGTTCAGGGCCACTGAACCCCGCGCGAATAAGAGAAGGGAGCGTATCACAATCATGTCGGATGAAAATATGCTGTTTATCACGGAGGACCAGCTTGCGCTGGATACGGCTGCGGAGGCAGTCGAAATCCAAACGACCAAATACCTGATCTTTGTCTCAGACGAGCTGATGTTCGGTCTGGACGCCAACAACGTGGTGGAGATCATCACGGACCACTCCATCACCCATCTGCCCATGGTGCCGGAATATATCAGCGGCATCATCAACCTGCGCGGCCAGATCATCCCCATCCTGGATATCCGCCTGCGTATGGGCAAAATGCCCTGCGAGGACTGCTCCATCATCGTCATTGACGTGGAGGGCACCCAGGCGGGCATCCTGGTGGACTCCGTGGCCAAAATGGTCGATGTGCCCCAGGAGAATATCCTGCCCATGCCCTCTCAGAACGCCCAAAAACTGATTTCCGGAATGTGTTCTCTGCCGGAAGGCGGCACGATGCTGGTCCTGGACTGCGCACTGCTGCTGCATGGCTGAACCCTCTGTCTGCCGGAAAGGAGAGCTCAACCATGCCATTGTCCATCTCAGATAAAGATTTCAAGCGGCTTTATCAGTTCATTCAGAGCAACTATGGGATCAACCTGTCCCAGAAGCAGCAGCTGATCTCCAGCCGCCTGTCCTCCACCGTGGAGGCCCGCGGCTATACGGATTTCGGCCCCTTCGTGGATAAGCTGCTCAAGGACCGGGACCCCCAGGATATGGAGCTGGTGCTGAACAAGCTGACCACCAACTACACGTTCTTCATGCGGGAAACCGACCACTTCCAGTTCTTCCAAAAGACCATCCTGCCCGACCTGGTCCGCCGGCACCAGCGCGACAAGGTACTGGCCATTTGGAGCGCCGGCTGCTCCAGCGGAGAGGAGCCTTACAATATCTCCATCTATATCAAGGAGTTTCTCGGCCCCCAGGCCAAGGATTGGGACACCCGTATCCTGGCCACGGATATCTCCCAGAACGTGCTGGCCAAGGCCAAGCGCGGGACCTATGAGCTGCCTAATTCCATCCCCACAGAATGGAAGCGGAAGTATTTTACCCACAATTCGGGGGATTGTTACACCGTCGCCCCCATCCTGCGGGACAATGTCATTTTCCAGACCTTCAACCTGATGGACCCCATCCGCTTCCGGCGGAAATTCGACGTGATCTTCTGCCGGAACGTAATGATCTACTTCGACCAGTCCACCAAGGACGCGCTGGTCAACCGCTTCCATGAAGCCACGGTCCCCGGCGGCTACCTGCTGATCGGTCACTCGGAGAATTTAAGCAAGAACGCTCCGTATGTCACCCTGGCTCCCTCCACCTTCCAGAAGAGGAGATGATCGCCCAATGTGGCCTTCTAATAAAACTATCCGCGTCATGGTGGTGGACGACTCCATCGTGGCCCGCACCATGCTCACGCGTGGACTGTCCTCCCACCCGCAGATCGAGGTGGTAGGCGCGGGCTTCAGCGCCAGGGACGCGAAAAACAAGATCCAGCAGCTCCGGCCCGACGTAATGACCCTGGACGTGGAAATGCCCGGCATGAGCGGCATCGACTTTTTGAAGACCCTGCTGCCGGAATATCCCCTGCCGGTCATTCTGGTGTCCTCCCTGAACCTGCGGGTGTTCGACGCACTGGCCGCCGGCGCGGTGGACTTCGTCCGCAAGCCCGACGCCTCCCAGAGCACTGATGCGTTCATCAACGGTCTGTGTCAAAAGGTCATCACCGCCGCCAGCGCACAGGTCCGCCGGCCTGTCCCCACACCTGGGGCGGGCATGGTCCTGCCCACCGCCGCCGGAGCGGGAGCAGGCGCGGGCGCGAGCATCGCGCCGCCTCCCCCGCCCTCCGCCGCCCCCCTGCTGGGTCCGCGGCCTGTCCTGGACCAGGTCATTATCGGCCTGGGGGCCTCCACCGGCGGCACCGAAGCCACCCTGGAGGTGATGAAGCGCCTTCCGGCGGACATCCCCGGAATGCTCATCGTCCAGCACATGCCCACCGGCTTCACCGGCATGTACGCCGAGCGGCTCAACCGCCTGTGTCAGATGGAGGTCAAGGAGGCCGCCCACGGCGACGTGATCCGCCGGGGCCTGGCTCTGCTGGCCCCCGCCGACCATCAGATGCGGGTGGTGCGCTCCGGCAGCCGGTACACCGTCTCCTGCCTCCCCGGCGGGGAGAAGGTCAGCGGCCACCGGCCCTCGGTAGACGCGCTGTTCCTGTCCATGGCGGAGCAGGTGAAATGCCGGATGGCGGGCATCATCATGACCGGCATGGGCCGGGACGGCGCCGACGGTTTGCTGCAAATGCGCAAACAGGGCGCGTACACCATCGGCCAGGACAAAGAATCCTGCGTGGTGTACGGGATGCCTATGGTCGCCTATAACATCGGCGCGGTGCAGACCCAGGCCTCCTGCGAGAATATCGCCGGGGTTTTGCTGCGCTATTTGAATCAACTGACCTAAAAAAATCCGCTGGGCACATGCCCAGCGGATTTTTTTCATTCTTTGCTGCCCTCTGTCTCAGGGGCCTCCTCTACGGACTCGTCGTTCTTCTTGCCCTCGTTCTCCCACTCGTCGAAGAGCTTCATGGACGCGTCGTAGGTCTCCTTGGCGATGCTGGGCAGAGCCCCGCCCCACGCCTTGGTCGCGGCCTCATAGCCCTTGATGAAGGCGTCGCGCATCTCGCCTGCCCGGGCGGGGTCGCCGCCCACCAGGGCCTTGCCGAAGTTGACCATCCGCTCGGAGGTCTGCTTCACGCCCCAGTAGCCGTCCTCAGAGATGGCCTCCTTGGCCGCGGCCTGAACCTCCGCGCTGACGGTATAGTCCGTGCTCTCTCCAAAGACCTTGCCCTGCTTGTTCAGCATGGACTTCATCATGTCGATGAACTTCTGCTGGTTGGCGGCCTGCTCGTCCTT
This sequence comes from uncultured Oscillospiraceae bacterium, assembly GCA_910577805.1. GTDB lineage: Bacteria > Bacillota > Clostridia > Oscillospirales > Oscillospiraceae > Lawsonibacter. Next base: position 6,224 of record CAJTOE010000121.1, read on the forward strand.
CATGGCCTTCACCAGAGCGGCGTTGGGCTTGTAGGTGGTGCCGGCGTCCTCCTCCACCTTGTTCTTGTCCTCCGGGACGTAGGTGTCAACATTTTCCTTCACGGCCTCGTCCGCAGGCTTTTCCGTCTTTTCGGCGGGTTTTGCGCCGGAAACGGCGTCGATGGACTTCTGATAATTGGGATTTACGCGGCTGATTAAATCGATCATGTGGAACTTCCTCCTCGTTAAGCGTTCGTGCCGTCTTTCCCTGACGGCGCTTCTACTGTGTATATCGGCAGTTCAAGACAAAATGTAAGGCCGGGCGCAGAAAAAACCGGCGGATTTTTCCATCCGCCGGTTTTTTTACGCTCTTACGTCGAACGAATACTGCGAGGGAACTGACCCCATCATTTCGATGAGGGCCATTGCCTGACTTTCCATGTCGTCCATCGCACGCTTCATCAGCGAAGTACTGTACTGGCTCTGCACCTGATACATGCTCCAGTCAACGCTGGCCGCGGCAATGCCTTCTACGCCAAAGCCCATTTGGACCCCTCCTTTCACGATTCGCTTACAGTATAGCACAGCTGTGAGGGTTTGTAAATCCCTGAATTGAGGGGAGTGTAATTCGTTAAATAGAGGGGACTTTCGGCTTCACCCTCATCCGTCACCGCCTGCGGCGGCGCCACCTTCCCCCACTAGGGGGAAGGCTTATCGGTGCGTCTTTCGATACTACTGTGCAGTTGGGTGAGTCCCATTGTTCGAGCCTTCCCCCTTGACGGGGGAAAGTGGCACGCGAAGCGTGACGGATGAGGGTGAGACCCAGAGGACCGCTCCCGCATTACTCCGCCTGCTCGTGGTGGGGGTTCTCCATCACCGCCTTGCAGGCCTGGGTGAGCTGGGCGAAAATCGTGGTGTTATACCGGGTCTCATACACCGTGAGCATGGGCGCAACCTCCGTCTTGGGGATGACCACGTATTTGGGGACCAGATTCGTCAGCGTCAGTGCCTTCACGTCCGACACGCAGCGGGGGCACTCACACAGGCCAAACATATTGATATACCGCAGGGCTTTGCTTTCCACCAGCGCCTCCATCACATTGACGCAGATAAAATCCTCCCCGTCCTCCGGTTCCGGCTCAGGTTCCGGTTC
>CAJTOE010000122.1 GCA_910577805.1 uncultured Oscillospiraceae bacterium
CTGACCATCACGGTCACGCCCAGGACGCCGGACGATATGCGGGTGTTTTATGCGTTCACGGACCAGCAGAACGCCTCCCTGGACGAGCTGCTGACAGCGGCCACCCGTGATATGTGGAATACCCTCCTCTACGGCTCCAGCGGCGAGATCGTGGCCGTGGCACTGTCCCAGGTGGGCAATGTGGGCGGCCAGCCCTATTGGAGCTGGTACGGCTTCAACAGCCGGGTGGAATGGTGCGCCTGCTTTGTCAGCTGGTGCGCCAATGAGTGCGGCTACATTGACGCCGGGGTGATCCCCAAGTTTGCGGGCTGCACAGGCGGCTCTAATTGGTTCAAGGATCGGGGACAGTGGCAGGACGGCAGCTATGAGCCGCGCCCCGGAGACCTGATATTTTTTGATTGGGACAACAAAGGCTCCTCCGGGCCGCAGGACGATGTTCCCGACCATGTGGGCATCGTGGAACGGGTGGAGAATGGAGTGGTCTACACCGTGGAGGGCAATACCAGCGATAGCTGCCGGCAGCGCAGCTACAGTGTGGGGCATTACGAGATATGGGGCTACGCAACGCCTGTTTATAACGAATGAACAAGAGGCTGGGAAACGGATTATCCTGTTTCCCAGCCCCAAATTTTATGAATTTGGAGTGAAAAAATTATGGCAGTTTTTAGAGTAGAACGCACCAACAATTACACCGTCATGAGCAATTACCACCTGCGGGATAAGACCATATCCTTCAAGGCCAAGGGCCTGCTGTCCATGATGCTCAGTCTCCCGGAAAATTGGGATTATACCTTGGCCGGCCTCGCCCGGATCAGCTTGGAGGGCAAGGACGCCATCCGGGCCGCCGTGGTGGAACTGGAGAAAGCTGGGTATGTCCAGCGCCGCCAGACCACCAACAAGGCGGGCAAATTCGGCGCCAACGAGTACATTATCCGGGAGTACCCTGCCTCTCACGAGCCGCCCCCGGAAAAGCCGTCATCGGCCCAGCCGTTGCCGGAAAACCCGACAACGGAGAATCCGTCTACGGGTTCCACGCAGACGGGAAATCCAACGCAAATAAATAAAGACCCAGTAAAAAAAGAGAAAAAAATAACTGACTCAGTAAGTACAGAATCTTTTCCTTTCCCTTCATCCCCTCCCACCACCTCCACGCCTGCGGCGGCAGAGCCGCCTGAAGCGAAGGGAAGGAAGGGTCGCAGGAGCAGCGGGATGAGTCAGGGCGAGATGGACGCCTATCGGGGAGTGATCCGGGAGAACATCGGCTATGACGATTTCGTGCGGGAGCGCCCCTATGACGCTGGCCAGCTGGACGAGATGGTGGAGTTAATGGTGGAGGCGGTCTGCTCCAAAAAGAAAAACCTCCGAGGGGCGGGGAACGACTTCCCCCAGGCTGTGGTGAAGTCCCGACTGCTGAAGCTGGACAGCGAACACATCCGCTTCGTGTTCGACTGCCTCCGGGAGAACACCACCCAGGTGCGGAACATGAAGCAGTACCTGCTGGCGGTGCTGTACAACGCCCCGGCCACGATTGAGAATCACTACGCCGCCCAGGTCAACCATGACCTCTACGGCGGTGAGGCGGCATAGGGGACAAAACAGCGCCCTGCCGGTGGCAAGGCGTTGCTCTCATTTCGTTGGGGGCAGGGTGGCGTTCAGCAGATCCCCCGCTCGGACACCAAGAGCGTCCGCAATGTTGTATAGCACTTCGAGGGAAAAGGGCCGCACGATGTTGGGGGCCTCAATGGAACTCAGATGGGAACGGCTGATCTTCGCCTTCTCTGCCAGCTTTTCCTGGGACATCCCTTGCATTTTTCGCAGGCTGGCGATCATCAGGCCAAGTTCGATGAACCTGTCCCGATTGCTGAATTCCACTTCCTTCTTGCTCATCCACGGCATCCCCCTGTGATTAGGATGCCTTTATTATAAAATTTTTGCGCTTTGTTATCCGCTCTTATAGTTGAGCTATTGACTAATATATTGAGCAAATATATAATATGCAAGTCTTACATACACAGAGCGGAAAACGAAATCCTCGGTTTGGTGCCGGAGGATCAGGAGCAGAATAGAAAACAGAGGCCGGAGCGGTAACTGCAAAATCCTCCCGTGCCGCTTGGCATGGGAGGATTTTTAATGCTCATTCTCATCAGGATCGAGTCCGTGAAAAAAGTCATCATATGGGCATCCGTAGATCTTCCTTAATTCTATCAAAACACTGGCACGTATGTTCAGCTCGCCAGCCTCATATTTGGCGTAGGTAGTTCTCCCAATATCACATCCCCGCCGTTGTAACTCCGCACATAGCTTTTCCTGCGATATATGACGGCTTTTGCGGAGCCTTCTTAAATTGTCGCCCATATTTCTATCACGCCTGATTTTCTGCTCCATATGCCGCCCCACTATTTTCGACCAGTATTGGTTGCAAGTAGTGTTAGTATATGCTATACTGAGCGGCAGTATTGTCCGTGATACTGGTCAGCTTGGGAAATATATCACGACAAGAAAGGAAAAATTTTTATGATCTATGATGAAAGCACGAAAAAAGAACTGGACGCCATTCTCAAAGCCTTTGAGAATTACATTGATGGGCAGAACTATTTCGATATAGTCTACTCCAAAAAAATCGGCTATGTCTGGATCGTGGTTGATGAACCCGGCGCGGCAGGAGCGGAGCAGCTTGACACACCGGAGGCCCTGCTGGACAACCTGTTCAATGACATTATCAACGATGTTGTTGCTCCCCGTTCAACCACCCACCTCAATGAAACGCGCACTATGACGGAGAGCGAGGAAGCGGAGTGCCGCCGCAGGATCACCGCCATTCTGGAAACGATTGAGGGCGGCGGGGCCGAGTACCTGGAATACCTGGATGAGTATATCCAGGACTACCAGGAACGCTATGCCGGGGACGGTGGGTCGTGTTAGAAAACTGCTGCGCGTTTACCGGCCACCGCCCGCGTAAATTCCCTTGGAAGTATGATGAGGCAGACAGCCGGTGCGTGGCGCTGAAAGCGGTGCTGGCGGAGCAGATTGCCGCGCTGGTGGACGCTGGTTTTACACAGTTCCTGTCCGGGATGGCAGAGGCCACCGATACCTGGTCAGCCCTCTCCGTCCTCGACCTGAGAGAAAATGATCCCGCAATCAAGCTCCACTGTATCCTCCCCTGCAAGGAGCAGGCGGACAAGTGGGCAGCTTCATCGCGGGACCTCTATCGTTCTATCCTGGACCGGGCGGATTCCATTGTCTACGTCAGCAGGACCTACTACAAAAATTGTATGCTGGACCGCAACCGCTTTCTGGTAGACCACGCCGCCGCTCTGCTGGCCGTTTACAACGGAGAACGGCGCGGCGGGACGGCGGCGACTGTGCGCTACGCGCAGAAGATGGGCCGGGAGATCATCGTGATTGACCCTATTAGAGTGGAAATATAAGTGATCAGTATGTGTCCAGTTCCATCTATAACGAGCCAGATAATTTAACAGGAGTGCCGGTGTAGATTCACACCGGCACTCCTTGATTTTGTTACAGCAGAGCGCTTTCAAGATCACTGAGCATCAAATCCAGTGCAGTAATGCCGCCCTCGGCGGTGTACCACACAGCAGGATGGGCCAGATACACGATGTGTCCGTTTTGGTAAGCATCCGTTCCCATGACCAGCTCATTTTCCATGATCTCCTGAGCGAGTTGAGCACCCTCTGTTGCGATGGCAGCGTCACGATCCATCACAAAAATGTACTCTGGGTTTTTGTCAACGATGAACTCAAACGATGCCTCATTTCCGTGGGTGGAGGTATTGATGTTGGCATCCACACCCACATTCTCAAATCCGATCTCCACGCCGATGATAGAGCAGCGGCCATCGTTACCCAGGACATTAAAGCCGCCGCTGGTACACAGGCCCACAATGGCGTTCTTGCCCTCCGCAAAGGTTTTCAGCGTTTCGACGCGGCTGTCAAACCCACCCATCAGCGCATCCACCTGATCCTCCAGACCAAATATGGAAGCAATCGTGGCGGCATTTTTACGGACAGACTCCACCACGCCAAGGCTGCTGTCGGTAGCCAGATAGACCACGGGCGCGATCTCGCTGAGGGCGTCATAGGATTTGCTCAGGCGGCCGCCGATGAAAATCACGTCAGGCTCACAGGCCATGACAGCTTCCAAGTCGGCCTCCTTGATTGTCCCCAGGTTGGAGATGGTCTCATCCGTCACATAGGTCTGAAGGTAATCCAGACTGGTAGAGGCAGATCCGACCACACGATCCCCCACGCCCAATGCGTCCAGAATATCCAGACTGGCCATATCCAGAATGGCGATACGCTGGGGGTCATAGGGGACCTCCAGTTCCGCAGGCTCCCGATTGCCGTTCAGACTGGTGATGGTGATGGTTTCAGGAGCGGCAGGGGTTGTGGGATTTCCAGAGGGAGTCGATTCATCGGAAACCGGAGTTGTACTGTTCTCCTGCTGGTTCGTATCAGGCTCGCCGCCGGCCTGTCCGCCGCAAGCGGCGAGGCCAAGCACAAGCACGGCGGCGAGGAGCAGGGACATCAATTTTTTCATAGCGTTGTTCTCCTTTTCAAATAAAGTACCGAAAAATGTGGGGGCTTAGTAATAGATGGACAGCGGACGGCCCGCGATCTCCATGATCTCAAAGTCCACGCCGTACACCTGGGATAGATTTTCCTTGGTCATCACCTCCTTTACCGTGCCGAACTTGGCAATCCTGCCGTCCTTAAACGCACAGATATAATCAGAATAGAATGCCGCGTAGTTGATCTCGTGCAGCACTAAAATCACCGTCTTGCCCAGCTCATCGCAGAGGCGACGGACGATTTTCATCATGTTGGTGGCGTGGTAAATATCCAGATTATTGGTCGGTTCATCCAACAGAACATACTCTGTGTCCTGGGCGATCACCATGGCGATATACGCCCGCTGGCGCTGGCCGCCGGAAAGCTCGTCAATAAACTGATCCTCAAAGGCCCCCAATTCCATGTAGGAAATGGCCCGGTCGATGATCTCCTGGTCCTCCGCCGTGGTCCGCCCCCCGGAATAGGGGAAGCGTCCAAAGGTCACCAGTTCCCGCACCGTCAGCTTCATCTGGATATTGTTGGTCTGCGTCAGGATGGCCAGCCGCTTGGACAACTCCCGGCTTTTCCATTTCCCAATATCCGACCCTTCAAAGTCCACCGTTCCGCCGTCCTGCGCGATCAACCGGGAGATAATTCCCATAACGGTAGACTTCCCGGCTCCGTTGGGGCCGATCAAAGAAATCACTTTCCCTTTGGGAATGGCGAAGCTGACCTCATTTACCACCGTTTTGCCATCGTACCGCTTTGTCAACTCTTTTACCTGCATGGTCAAGTCCTCCTGTTGGTAAGAAGTAGATAGAGGAAATACACTCCGCCGCCCACTGTGATAAATACGCTGACCGGAATCGTATAGGAATAGGCGTGTTCCACAAGGAGCTGTCCGCCCACCAGCACGATCATACCGAACAAAGCGGAGCCGAGAATCAATTGCGTGTGGCGGTAGGTTTTCAAGAGTTGCCGGGACAGGTTTGCGATGATAAGACCAAGAAAGGAGATCGGTCCAACCATGGCGGTAGCCACGGCGATACACAGCGTGACCCCCAGCAGCAGGCGGCGGACGCACCGGTCATAATCCACGCCCAGGTTAATGGCCTGATCCTTCCCCAGCGTGATCACATCCAGCAGGGCCAGCTCTCTCCGAAGGGCAAAAACAATAGCCGCCAGCACAATCAGCGATATGACAATGATCTCCGAGTTGATGTTGCTGAAGCTGGCCACCAAGGTCGCCAGAAGATTGTCATACTCATTGGGGTCCATCACGCGGGTGAGGGTGCTCTGGATGCTGGAAAAGAAAGAGGATAAAACTGTGCCGATGAGCAGTACATAGAGTACATTGTGCTTTGTCTTTTTGAACAGATAGCTGTAAACCACCGTTGCCACCACGCCCATCAGCACCAAGTCCACCGCAAACGAACAGTTTGCGTTTGCGGCCAGAATACTGCCGGACCCCGCCGCAAAGACAACTGCGGTGTGGATGAGCGTATAGAGGGAGTTCATACCCAGCAGGCAGGGAGTAACAATGGTATTGTTGATAACAGACTGAAACACAATGGACGCCCCGCCAATGGCAAAGGCGGTAATGAGCATAACGATCAATTTGGGAGAGCGTATCCTCATCGCATACTGAAATAACTTTGCGTTGTCAAAATGGACCCCCACCAGCATATACCCTGCGGCGCACAGCAGGACCAGCGCGGCGAGAATGGCCAGCTTCCGGCGATTGGCCCGTACAGCGGTAGTATTCATGCCACGCCGCCCTCCTTCCTGTTCAGACGAATCGCTTTCCGCCCATGGCGGAGACGATAGAGCAGCAGGGCCACAAAAAGGACGCTTCCAATGATGCCGACGATCAATTCAATGGGCAGCTCATACGGAAAGATCACCATTCGACCCACCATATCGCACACCAGCACAAATAACGCTCCAAACAGGGCCGTATCAATCAATGTACCACGGATCTTATCACCCTTGAACATCGCCACAAGATTGGGGACGATCAGGCCGATGTAGGAGATGGAGCCTACCACCACAACAACGGAGGCGGTGATCATCGCGGCAATCGTCAAGCCCAGGAACAGCACAAAGTTGTACGGAACACCGAGATTTTGTGAAAAGTCTTTCCCCATACCCACGATGTTGAAATGATTTGCAAACAGAAAGGCCAGCACCACCAGCGGAACCGTTAGCCAAACAATCTCATACCGTCCCCGCAGGACCATGGAGAAGTGGCCTACCAGCCAGGTAGAGAGTGCCTGCGTCATTTCATACTTGTACGCCAGATAATTCGTAATGCCGCCGATCACATTGCCGAACATGATGCCCACCAGCGGAACCATCACCACGTCCTTAAACTGGATGCGCTGAATGAACCAGACGAATATCCAGGTGCCAAGGACCGCAAAGGCAAAGGAAAAAACGGCTCTCCCCCACAGGGTGGAATTGGGCAGGAACAGCAGCGCCAGCAGGATGCCGAACTGCGCGGAGGAAATGGTGGCCCCAGTGGTCGGAGAGACAAATTTGTTCATACAAAGCTGCTGCATAATCAGGCCCGCCACACTCATGCCGATGCCGGTACAGAGAATTGCCAGGAGACGGGGCAGGCGGGAGATCAGGAATACCTCCAAATGCTCCCGGTCCCCTTGCAAAAGTCCTGATAGCTCTACGTCCAGAACGCCAATAAAAAGCGACCAAACGGCCAGCACCAGGAGCAG
>CAJTOE010000123.1 GCA_910577805.1 uncultured Oscillospiraceae bacterium
TATTTCCCTATTTTCTATGTGCTGTGTGCCCCATCAAGCTGGGCAAGCCGGAGCTGGGCTACTTCCCCGGCGACAACGAGTTCCACTGCACCGTCAGCCAGTCCGTCGCACCGCCGGAGCTGGGGTTCCTCTTTCCCGCCTTTGACGACCGGGCCGCCAATATCTACAACGCGCTGTTTTACGCCCGGAAGCCGGACGAGCTGCATCAGGAGTTCATCGACGGCATTTTCCATACAGAGCCGCCGATGTCCGCCGCCGAGCAGAAGGAGTTATTTGAAGCCGCTCTGTCCGAGTCCTTAGGCGATGCGTGCAGTGTAGAGGTGGTCCAGGCGGTCCACGAGCGGCTGGCGGACCGGATCGTCCGGCACAAGGAGAGCAAGGACCCGGAACCTCTTGCCCTGACGGCAAACGACATGGGCGGCATTCTGCTGGACTGCGGCGTGGCCCAGGAGCAAATCGACGAGTTCCGGCAAAAGTGCGGCGAGCAGTTCGGCGAGGGCGCGGTGCTGAGTCCCGCCAACCTCATTGACGCTGGACGTTTCCAGGTCAAAACCGCTCAGGCTACCGTGTCTGTCACGCCGGAAAACAGCTACGTGGTGGAGACCCGTATCATTGACGGCCGGAAATACATTCTCATTCCCGCCGGAGAGGACGTGGAGGTCAACGGCCTTGCGGTCCGGTTCTCCGGGGAAACCAACGCGCAGGAAACACAGGAAGAAGCAGGACCGCCCGTATAACGGACGGCCCTGTTTTTTTATATGATTTGATAGTACACGCCGGAAAACGGCGTTAAATGCAGCGCAAACGTCCCGCCCGACGGGCGTTTGACCGTCTCTGTTCCAAGCTCGCTGCTCATCACCAGCCGCAGTTCTCCCGCCTTGGGGATTTTCAGCTGATAGTCCTGGGGCTGGGCGGAGAAGTTGAACACCGCCGCCAGCCGTTCCCCGCCGCCGGAGCGCTGGATAGCGTATATGCAGCGCTCCTCCTGGTGGCAGTCCAGCCACTGGAAGCCCTCCGGCCGGTAATCTCCCTCCCAGAGGGCCGGGTGGGTCAGATAGAGCTGGTTGAGGGCTTTCATAAAGCTCTGGAAATCCTGGTGGGCCGGGTAGTCCAACAGCCCCCAGTCCTGCTCTCGCTTTTCGTCCCACTCCCGGAAGTGGCCGATCTCGTTGCCCATAAAATTGAGCTTTTTTCCCGGATGGGCGTACATGTACATATAAAACGCCCTGGCCTGGGGGAACTTGTCCTCATACGCGCCGTTCATCTGCTGTAAAATCGTTGCCTTGCCGTGGACCACCTCGTCATGGGAGAGAGGCAGCAAATGCCGGTGGCCGTAAAAATAGGACATGGCAAAGGTCAGCTTGTGGTAGTCCCGGCTGCGGTACTCCGGGCCGCTGCGGAAGTAATCCAGGGTGTCGTGCATCCACCCTAAATCCCACTTGTAGTCAAAGCCCAAGCCCCCTTCCGCCGCCGGCTTGGTCACGTTCGGGAAGGTCGTGGAATCCTCCGCCGCTAAAATGGCGGTGGGGTGGCGCTCCTTCAGCCCTCTGTTCATGTTCTTCAAAAACTCCACCGCATTGCCGTTGACGCCCCGCGCCGGGTCCCCCTGCCAATAGATGGCCCGGCTCACCGCGTCCATCCGCAGACCGTCCATGTGGTACTCCGCCAGCCAGTAGTTGGCCGCGGACTGCAAAAAGCTCCGGACCTCCCCGCGGGAGTGCATGAAGTTGAAGCTTCCCCACTCGCTCTCTCCCACCGCGCTGCTGGGGTACTCATAGAGGGGCGTGCCGTCATACTGGGCCAGGGCGTAGCCGTCCACCGCGAAGTGGACCGGCACAAAGTCCATGATAACGCCGATGTTTTCCCGGTGGCAGGAGTCCACAAAGGCTTTTAGCTGATTGGCTGTGCCGTATCGGGAGGTGGGGCTGAAAAAGCCGGTGGTCTGGTAGCCCCAGGACTCGTCGCAGGGGTACTCCGCCAGAGGCATCAGCTCCAGGTAATTGTAGCCCTGGTCCTTGGCGTAGGGGATCAGCCGGTCGATCATCTCCTCGTAGCTGTACCACGCGTCCGCCCAGTCAGAGGGCTTTTGGAAGGACCCGAAATGGACCTCGAAAATGTTCAGCGGGCCGCTTTTTCCATCGGTGCGCCTGCGCATCCAGCCCTCGTCGTGGAACGTATAGGACAAGTCCCGCAGGATAGACGCGCTGTTGGGCCGCAGTTCCATGCCGAAGCCGTAGGGGTCACAGTGGTCCACAAAGCCGCCGTCCCGCCGGTAGATCCGGTACTTGTACATCATGCCCGGCTGGGCGTCCTCCACGAAGCACTCCCAGAAGTTGCCGTCGTGGATTTTCTGCATGGGGACCTCCTGCCACTGGCTGAACTCCCCAATGAGCGCGATGCGGGAGGCGCTGGGCGCGAAGGTCCGGAACACAAAGCCGTTTCCGGACCTGTGTGCGCCTAAATATTGATACGCGTCAAAAACCTGACCGGTATAAAAACCGTAAAAATCCATTTGCGAATCCCTCCTGTTTCTGGTAAAATCAGAGTAGCGGACTTGTCCGCATTTGTCCACCGACAAAAACCGCCGGGAGTTGGAAAAACAACTCCCGGCGGAAATCGTCTGTTTTTTGGAGGGACTTGCCTATGGACCTGCGGGTGGAAAAAACGGAAAAAGCCATCCGGAACGCCTTTCTGGAGCTGCGCGCCAAGCGGGCACTGGAAAAAATCTCCGTGAAAGAGCTATGCCAGCTTGCCGAAATTAATAAGTCCACGTTCTACGCCCATTACCGGGATGTGTACGACCTGTCGGATACCCTGGAGGCGGAAACGGTCGCCTCGATTCTGGACAGCCTCCCGAAGGAGCGGGAGTACTCGGTCCATAGCGTGGAGCAGTTTACCAGGGATTTATGTCTGGCCTTTGCGGCGCATATTTCGCTCATTAATATCCTGTTTTCCGGCAAAGAGCAAAACCGGCTTTCGGTTTATATAGAGAACAGTCTGAAAGCTGTGATTTTTGAGAAATATCCCGCGTTTCAGGGCAATTTGGAAAAAAATATTCTGCTCTCCTACTGCATCCAGGGGGCGTATCACGCCTACGTGAACCACCCCGACACCGATGTGGCTGTGCTGGTGGATGTGATCGGGAATATCTCCCGGACGCTTGGTCCGCTGTTTCGGGATTGAGGCGTTTTGTCAGAGCGTTTCCAGCTCGTTTGGCTCTGCCAGCTCCTTGGAGAGCATCATGCCCAGACGAAAGCCGTTGAGAAAGCCTTGATGCTCGTGCGACAGGCAGGAGGAGGACCAAACATTCCAAAGCGGAAGCGCCTGCTCTTGGGAAAGGCCGGCGTGTGCCAGGGTCTGGCGGAAATGGCTTTGGCTGCGCTGGGTTTCTTCGGTTCGCTGGTAGAGTCTGTGCAGATCCATACCAGGTTCGACGCAATCTGAGTCCAGGACTGCGGCGTAGAAAATGCGATTTAACAATTCCATAAAAACCTCCTTGATTTTTCCCGGAGGTTTGATATAATAGATTTATCAAACCTCCATAGGTTATTAACCTCCATGGATTAGTAATCTCCACGGGTTTGGTGATTGAGTTCCGGTTTGGACTTTTCGGGGTCGCCGGAACTCTTATTTTTCGTCCGCCTTCATCCCTGATTTAAGCAATTCTACACATGTTTGGCCCGTTGCTTTGCAATATTCCATAATTTCTCTCTTCTCATCCTGCGTTACTCTTATGTGAATATTGGCATTTCTGGGATTCTCCTTCGGCGGTCTTCCTGTTCTGGGCGGCATCTCTATTTCACCTCTCTTTATGCCTGTACTCTCATACTAAGTGTGTGGGCGAAAATTGTCGAGTGCTTTTTGCAAAAAAAGTTTAAGTTGTGCAGTGGTGCGGCCCTTCGGCTTCACCCTCATCCGTCACGCTTCGCGTGCCTCCCTACCCCCCCTCTGTCTCGCTGTGCTCGACATCTCCCCCTGACAGGGGGAGTCGGCCTTCCCCCACTAGGGGGAAGGTGGCGACGCCGCAGGCGGTGACGGATGAGGGGGAGGGAAGCTAAAGGGCTACTCCACCTTACGAATCGAAAATATGCTCAAGGAAGAACTTGACAAAATACGGCTCTGTGCTATATTGATTCCATGAGAAACTGGCATCAATTGGGTTTTCCTGGGAAAACTAATCAATATCAATCAAGACAGGAGCTGGATCAATTTTCAATGAAGACTGGAATTGTTTTGGAGGGCGGAGCCTTGCGGACCATTTTTTCCAGCGGGGTGTGTGACGCGCTGCTGGAAGGCGGGCTGCTGCCGGACTATGTGATCGGCGTGTCGGCGGGCATTGCCTACGGAGTGAGCTATGTGTCGGGACAGCCCCGGCGGAATTTAAAGATATTGACGCAATACGCCAATGACAAGCGGTATATGGGGGTAAAAAATCTGCTGCGGAAAGACAACCAGAGCTATTTTGGCCTGGAGTTTACCTATGAGACGATCCCCAACGAGCTGATTCCCTTTGACTACGAGGCGTTTGCGGCCTACCCCGGCGAAATAGAGGCGGTGGTGACCAATCTGGAGACCGGCGAGGCGGAGTATTTTCCGGTGCCCCGGCGGGACGACAAGTTCATCGTGCTTCAGGCCACCTGCGCTCTGCCGCTGCTGTTCCCCGTCTTTGACCTGGACGGAAAGCTGTGCATGGATGGAGGGGTAGCTGATTCGATTCCATACAAGCGGGCCTTTGAGATGGGCTGTGACCGGGTGGTGGTGGTGCTGACCAAGACACGGAGCTACATCCGCAAAAAAGAAAAGCTGATGCCGGTCCTGCGGAGAAAATACAAGCAGTACCCTAAGTTTTTGGCCTGTATGGAGAAGCGGGCGGAGGAGTATAACCGCTGTCGGGAGGAGTTATTCCAGTTGGAGCGGGAGGGGAAGGTCCTGGTAATCGCGCCGAACAACACCCTGGGGGTGAAGCGAATCGAACGGGATACAGAAAAGCTCCAGCTTCTGTGGGGGGAGGGCTACCAGATGGCCGTCCAGCGCATGGAAGAGGTCCGGGCGTTTTGGGGGAAATAAATTTTGGGAAAAACGCATATAGAACCATGTGTTTTTTCATAACTTGAACATGAAGGAGAAGATTTTATGGCAAAGCCCACATTCACCCCAAGAGAAAACGAAGAAATATTTGCCCAAAAGGTTGCGGCGGACTGCTGGGAGATGCCCCAGGTCCTGGGGAAGCGGCAGGTCTCCGGCAAAGCGTACTTTACCGACCAGCGGATCGCCTTTTTGGCCTCCGGCCTGGTGGGGACCGCGGCTGTGAGCTGGGAAATCGAGATGAAGGACATAGCCAGCGTGGAGACCTGCACCACACCGCCCTTTTTCCCCTTTGGTGTGCGCCTGAAGATGAAGGATGGGAACCGTTACCTGCTGGGCATCATGAAGCGGGACAAATATGTGGATTGGATTTCCAAGCACATTTCGTAACGGCGCTACATAAAACAGTGAGAAAAACCCAGGAAACCGGCTGGTTTCCTGGGTTTCAGTTTTTTCCGCTAATTTGTCCATTCCAGTGCCAAGCGCAACCGAAATACGATAGAACGTATCAACAGAAAAATTGTTGCGGACCTTCGGGCTTTCAATTTGCCGGATAAAATCGTGAGATAAGCCTACAAGCTCTGCCAGTTGTGCGGAAGTAAGGCCCTTTTCTATTCGATATCGTTTGATATTGCGCCGGATTGTATCATATAGCTCTGGGTCAAATTGTAATGTGTCCATGCTTGTAATCACCCTTGTACAAGTGTAGCAATTTTCGATGCACTTGTAAAGCTGGATGTTTACATTCCCCAACGCTTACTCTACCTTATGAATTTCAGGTGTACTCCGGCACTCAAGCGCGGTCCTGACGATTGCCGTGACCAGCTCGATGTCTCTGGGGTCGGCCTGGGTCCACAGCCGGGACAGTTCTCCCAAGTTGGAAAATTCGTTCCAGCAAAGCTCGTCCTGAAGCAGATAGGCGGGTGAAATATGTAATGCGTTGCATAGGTCTGTGAACACCGGAAGGCTGGGTGTTTTTGAACCTCCTTCAATTTGACGCAGATAGGTTGCGTCAATGTGGCATTGTTCAGACAAGGCGTCCGCTGTCAGTCCGCGTTCCTTCCGCACCTCTTTGATTCGTCTTCCTAATTGCTTTCGCTCCATGTTATCTCTCCTCTAGTATGAGCTGTCAGCATTTCTTTCTGTTCTTTCAGCTTACATAAAATTGCCCCCTTGCATTAGATGCTTTGAGCATATATACTATAAGCTAATAGACTATATCATATTTGGAAGAGGGAACTGTAATGGAGCTGTCAAAAAAAGAGAAACTGTTGGCCTTTGGCGCAGGCCTGTATCTTTTGGGGCTGGAGCTTAACTCCTGCCGGGCGGAGCTGGAGCAGCTTTTGGAGCAGGGTGCGTCCCTGGTCTCTCCGGAGGTGCGGAAGAAAAATGAGGCCTTTAACCAGATGTCCTTACAGTTTACGCAGATGGAGGAGGAGTATCTGAAGCTGAAAGAGGAGCTTTTGAGCTGCGATTTGTAAATTTGTAACGTGGTGAAGCCTCCACGTTACGAATTGAAAGCATTTGTCGGATTTACCTTGACAAACCGTCGGGTTTTGCTTATAATTGACCAAGCAAAAGGCAATGCGAAAGAGGAGTATCCGGTTTCAGGCGGCAGAAGAGAGGAGACGGACGGTGCAAGTCTCCCCGCCGGGCTGGGGAAGGTGGCTTTCGCGCCCCGGTGCTGAATGCAGCAGTAAGCGCCGGCGGATCCTCCCGTTACTGAGGTCCAAGCGTCCCATGAGGGGAAATTCAGGTGGTACCGCGGATTTTATTCGCCCTGAGCCAAGCCGGCTCAGGGCGTTTTTCATTGGATTGGGGGTGAGGTTTTGAAATTTGTATTTGATCTGAGCAGCTACGACGAACCGGCTCTGGACCGGGAAACGGCGCTCTTGATGGAGCAGCGGCTGGAGGCCTACAGCCGGCGCAGTGTCCCTGGTCTCTGGGAACTCACTGACAAGCTGAATAACTTTACAGCAGTTGGTCCAGGCCGGGAGAGACGTATCCGGCGGTATCGCATCTACGGTGTGATACTGGTGCTGCTGGGGCTGTTTGCGATGCTCCCAGGTCTGATGGAGCCGAGGCAGTGGGATGTGGTCCTGTGCGGGGGCCTGGCTATGCTGGTAGGGGTGATGAACTTGCTTCTGCCCAGAAAACGCAAGATCAAAAAGGCCTCCAA
>CAJTOE010000124.1 GCA_910577805.1 uncultured Oscillospiraceae bacterium
GTAGTGCATGGGGCGGCGCTCCGCCAGCACCAGCTCCGCCGGCCGTCTGAGCTTGGTGAGCTTTCTTGTTTTGCAATTCTCCCCCTCGGTGCCTTGCAGCTCCGGGATGTCCGCCAGCCGCAGCAGACGGCGGGAATCCACATCCGCCAGCACCCACGCGGAAACCACTTCCCCCACCGGGCCGTCCTCCGCCAGCAGGTCAAAATCCCGGTAGAGGACAGCGCCCCGGCCTCCCCGATGCCAGGTGCGCAGCGTGATCTCCTCCTCCCAGCCCAGGGGGCGGCGCAGCCGGAAGAAGATCCGCGTGAGCATCCAGAACGCGTTGCGGCTGTGCAGAAGCGCGTCCCGGCCAAAGGCGCTGCCCTCCGCCGCCTGGGTGGCGGCCTCCTGCATGTGCCCCAGCAGAGCCGAGGCCTTACAGAAGCCCGTCTCGTCCACATCCCGGCTGTCGATCAACTGGCGGCACTCGTAAGACAGGCTCATGTCCGCTCCCCCTTCCCCCGGATCACCAGGGTCATCTTACTGCAAATGCTGTCGATGTCGTCGGCTGTGGCGGCGGGAATCCGCATCTGCGCCCCGCAGCCCCGGCATTTTAAGTCGATGGAGCTGTAGTTCACCTGAAACTCCCACTGGTGAGAGCCGCAGGTGCAGGAGATACCGTCCCGCTGGGCGATGTCCTTCAGCTCGGAGAGGACCTCGTGCATGACCAGCTCGTCCAGAAACGCACCGCGCTCCTCCTCCTCGTAGAGCTTGTCCACCGTCTGCTCCAGCCGGCGGGTAGCGGCGTAGACCGGCGCTTCCTCCCCTACGTAGCAGCAGTCCATGCCGGACATCGCGCAGGAAAAGGCCATGGCTTTTTCCTTGATAAAGGCGTGGGAGGAGCAGGTGACCTGATGCTCCCGGCCGCAGAACAGGCAGGGGACCCGCAGACGGACCCGCTGGGGCAGAAATTCGATCTCCAGCTCCGAGCGGCCGCAGGGGCAGGGAATCCGGGTGGGAGAAGCGGCCAGGGAAAACAGGTCCCGCTCCGCGACGATGGACTGGCGGCAGTGGGGACAGAGATAGGCAATCGAGCGCTTTGCGTCTTGTATCATGATAAACTTCCTCCAAAAAGAATGGCTGTCAGGTATTATACGCCATTTTTGCCCATTTGACCAGAGCGGAATTTTTCGATGGCACGGTAATTGAATGAGTAAAAAGATTATGAACAAAGAAGAGAAGCGATGACATCATCGCGGAAAGCGTCATCCAGCAAACATTTGAACTGCTTATCCGAGAAGCTGCCCTTCAAAGAGGATTGCACTTTCAAAAGATTGTAGGCCCAATGGCGGAGGACATTCAAATTTTCAGCGGAATGGTCGGCTCTGGCTCTGCTTTCATCCTCACGGAATTGCATATCCAAAACCCAATGGAGTTTATTGCCATGCCCCAGTGACTGCGTTTCGCCTCCAATATCTGTGCAGCTGTCATTCCTTTGCAGCTATAGATGAAGTAGTGTGCCTGCTTTGATTTCTTCCTATTTTCCTCTGTTTCAGAGAAAATGACGCCGATCCCCTGCAAATTGGACCATTTCTCCCACCCCTCCAGCCATGAAATATCTTCACAGATATAGCAGCTCCTGCTCTCAAAGCGCCCGTGCCCCTGACTATAGCTCCTGGCACAGCATGCGGCAGGCAATCCTGCCGTGTTCCTTCGGTATTCTTCAAAATACAGCTTCACATCTCTGCATAAACCCAGCTGGTTTTCCTTCAAAGACAGGATATAGTCTGCTCCCTTATTCGTGATGGCGGCTGCAATCTCACTCTGCGTTCCCATTGCGTCTATGGTCACGATGCACCCCTTCAATTCCAGCTGTTCCAACAGCTGGGGGATAGCCGTGATCTCATTGCTTTTCTCTTCGCAGGCCAGTTGTCCCAAAACCAACCCGAATTCTGCTGAAAAAGCGCTTACTACATGAAGTGCTCGCTTCTTTTTGTCCTTTGTCTGCCGCGCCTGCTTTCCATCTACTGCAACCACACCGCAGATGCTTTCCACCGTCTCCTTCATCCATTCTATAAACACGGTATGCAGCTGCTAGGTATCTATCGCTTTCACAACATTCCGAAATGTGCATGCATCCGGTATACCATTCTCCAGTTTGATATACTTTTTCAACCATTTTTCCTTGCTCTTGCCGAACATCTCTACCTTTACATAAGTTGTTGCCCCGCATAGCACAGCTGCTATAAAAATAAACAGCACTTCATGCAGGGGATACCATACGCTCCGCTCTCGCCGGCTGTCTTCTATCCCTTCCAATACTTCCAGCAAACCTATTTTCTTCATTCGTAGACTGCCTCCTATCCTTTAGTTTTCTACAGTATACCATATCGTCTCCTCTTTGGATGCACTTTGTTAATACTTTCTTTACTCATTCAATTACCGTGCGGGAAACGCTGCAATTCGGAACGTGAGGGTGACGAAAAATAAAGCAGGGGCGGCCTTTGGCCGCCCCTTACTCCTATAATTATTATCTTACCCTTGATTCTGGGCCTCCACCAGCCGCACACCGCAGTATTTCTCCCGCAGCTTGGGCTTTTCGATTTTGCCGGTGGGGTTCCGGGGCACGTCCGCAAAAATCAGCTTCCGGGGACGCTTGTACCGGGGCAGGTCCATGCAGAACTGGTTGATTTCCCCTTCTGTGCAGGTCATGCCCTCCTTAATCTGAATGACAGCGGCGGCAATCTCACCCAGACGCTTGTCCGGCAGGCCAATGACCGCAACGTCATGAATCTTCGGGTGGGCCGCAAGAAAGTCCTCGATCTGGACCGGGTACAGATTCTCGCCGCCGGAAATAATAACGTCTTTTTTCCGGTCCACCAGGAAATAGAAGCTGTCCTCGTCCTGGCGGGCCATATCTCCGGTGTGGAGCCAGCCGTCCTTCAGCACGCTCTGGGTGGCCTGCGGGTCGTGGTAGTAGCAGACCATTACGCCGGGGCCCTTCACGCACAGCTCGCCCACATCCCCCTGGGGGACAGGCGTACCGGTCTCATCCACGATCTTGCATTCCCAGCCGTAGCCGGGGACTCCAATCGCGCCTACCTTATGTATGTTCTCCAGGCCCAGATGGACACAGCCGGGGCCGGTGGACTCGGACAGGCCGTAGTTGGTGTCGTACTTGTGGTGGGGGAAGTAGCGCAGCCAGTGCTTGATCAGGCTGGGGGGGACAGGCTGGGCGCCAATGTGCATCAGCCGCCACTGGGCCAGCTGGAAATCCTCCAGCTTCAAATCGCCCCGGTCCAGGGCCGCTAAAATGTCCTGGGCCCAGGGCACCAGCAGCCAGACAATGCTGCACTGCTCCTGGGAGGCGGTTTTCAGAATGGCGCTGGGGGAGTTGCCCTTGAGGAGTACGGCGCGGCTTCCGGTAAACAGGGAGCCGAACCAGTGCATTTTCGCGCCGGTGTGGTACAGGGGCGGGATGCACAGGAACACGTCCTCGTGGGTCGTTTCGTGGTGGATGGCCTCCATCCGGGCGGACTGGAGCAGGGCGCGGTGCCGGAGCAGGATGGCCTTGGGGAAGCCGGTGGTGCCGGAGGAGTAGTAGATAGCGGCCTCGTCCTCGTCGTCGATCAAAATCTTAGGCGCGACGCTGGAGCAGTTGGCAGTGGCCCGGTGGTAGTCCTCCGCAAAGGTGGGGCAGGTCTCCCCCACAAAGAGGAGCATCAGCTTGTCCGAGAGCTTGGACGCGATGGCTTCCATGCGCCCGATGAACTCCGGGCCGAAGAACAGCACGTCCGCGTCCGCCAGCTTCAGGCAGTAGTCGATCTCGTCGCTGGTATATCGAAAATTCAGCGGGACAGCTACGGCCCCCGCCTTCAGTGCGCCGAAATAAATCGGGAGCCAATCCAGACAGTTCATCATCAGGATGGCGACCTTTTGTCCCCGCTGGATGCCCCGGCTGATCAGCAGGTTCGCCACCCGGTTGGCTTTCTCGTCAAAGACGGACCAGGTGATCTCCCGGCGGTAGGGGGCGGAGGCGGAGGGCTGGATCAGTTCATATTCCTTCCAGGTGACGCGCTGGCGCTCCTGGATCTCCGGGTTGATTTCCACCAAAGCGATTTCTTCGCCGTAAAGCTTGCTGTTGCGCTCCAGCAGATCGGTGATGGGCATGGCTTCGTCCTTCCTCTCTCTCCCAAAATTGGGCGTATACTTTTGGGCGTTAAACTAACAAAGTATTTTACCGCCTTTCCGGGGAAAAGTCAAGGGAGGAAAAAATATGCCGTAAAAATGCACTAAAAACGGAGTAAAACTTCTTGCATTCGGTATGCTAACAGGAAACAGAGGTGAACAAGCTTATGAGCCAAATCAATGGAAAGATCCATTTCAGCATCCGCATGGATGAAGGGCTGCACAACAAATTCCGTTACGTAGCCTCCTACGACGGCCGCTCCATGAGCGGACAGATCCTATACCTGATCCAAAAGTGCGTCCGGGACTACGAGAAGGAGCACGGTCCCATTTCCGGGGAGGACCTGCAATGAGCCTTCTGCGCTGGGTGCTGGACCTGCTCTATCCGCCGCTGTGCCCCTTCTGCCAGCGGCTGCTGGACCGGCACGCCGGGGAGGAGTTTTTATGCGAGCGCTGCCGTGGGGAGCTGCCCTGGCTCCGGGGCGTCCGCGTCAGCCGGGTCCTGGAGGACGGGACCGCCTGTCTGTCCGTCCTGCGCTACGAGGGGGACGCGGCACAGTCCATCCGGCGCTACAAATTCTCCGGCCGGAGGATGTACGCCCCCTGCTACGGCGAGCTGCTTTCCCGCATCGCGCCCGCAGGGGAGTTGGTCTCCTGGATGCCGCTGGGTCCCAAGCGCCGCCGGGAACGGGGCTATAATCAGGCCGAGCTGATGGCCCGTGAGCTGGCCCGGCGCATCGTTGTTCCCGCGGTCCCACTGCTGGACAAGCCCAAAGACACCCAGGCCCAGTCCGGGCTGGACGCGCAGGAGGCCCGTCAGGCCAACGTCTCCGGGGCTTACCGCCCGCTGGAGGGCGCGGACTGTCGGGGGAAGCGGGTGCTGCTGGTGGACGACGTGGTGACCACCGGTTCCACCCTGCAAGAGGGCTGTCAGGTCCTGCGGGAGATGGGGGCGGAGGAGGTCGTCTGCCTCACTTTGGCAAGAGCCAGAGAAAGTTGAGCAAAAGAAACCGGAAAATTGGCAAAAACACGGTTGAAATGTACCTGCCGCCGGGCTATAATAATACAGACTGGAATGAAACTCTCTCCGGTTATTACCGGATGACACAATAATGAAATATTTATAAAATTTAGAAAGTGTGGATGGAAGTATGTTTAGTAAAGATATTGGTATCGACCTGGGTACCGCTTCGGTTCTGGTGTTCATCAAGGGCAAGGGCGTTGTCCTGCGGGAGCCTTCCGTGGTGGCGATGGACAAGAACACCGGCAAGCTTCTGAAGGTAGGCGCGGACGCGCAGGCCATGCTGGGCAAGACCCCCGGCAATATCGTGGCGATGCGGCCTCTGCGGGAGGGCGTGATCTCCGACTACGATATGACCGAGCGTATGCTGAAGGAGTTCATCAAAAAAGTGACTTCCTTCCGGCTGTTCAAGCCCCGCGTCATTATCTGCATCCCCTCCGGCATCACCGAGGTCGAGGAGCGCGCCGTCATTGACGCGGGCATCCAGGCGGGGGCACGGCGGGTGTACCTCATCGAGGAGCCTGTGGCGGCGGCCATCGGCGCGGGCATCGACATCGCAAAGCCCGACGGCCACATGGTCGTGGACATCGGCGGCGGCACGTCCGATATCGCGGTAATCTCCCTGGGCGGCGTGGTGGAGTCCGCCTCCATCAAAATCGCCGGCGACAAATTTGACGAGGCGGTCATTAAATACATCCGCCGCAAGCATAACGTGCTGATTGGCGACCGGACCGCCGAGGAGCTGAAAATGACCATCGGCTGTGTGTTCCCCCGGCCGGAGGAGGTCAACATGGAGGTCAAGGGCCGCTGTCTCATGACGGGCCTGCCCCGTGTGTTCTCCGTGTCCTCCAGCGAGATGATCGAGGCCTTTGAAGAACCCTCCACCCGTATCCTGGAGGCCATCCACAGCGTCCTGGAGCGCACGCCCCCGGAGCTGGTGGCGGATATCTCCACCAACGGCATCCTGATGACCGGCGGCGGCTCCATGGTCTGGGGCTTCGACAAGCTGGTGGAATCCCACACCGGCATCGAGACGCATGTGGCGGACGACGCGGTCTCCTGCGTGGTCTACGGCACCGGCAAGAGCCTGGAGGACCTGGACCACATGCAGGACGGCACGATGAACCTGTCCCGCCGCCGCCAGATGAGCTATTAAGAGGGTGCCTGCCATGCGGTATGTCTGCTATCCCAAATGCACCACCTGTCAAAAGGCCCAGAAGTGGCTGGACAGCAAGAATATTTCCTATACAGTGCGTAATATCAAAGAGGAAAATCCCACCCAGGAGGAGCTTCGGGCCTGGTGGAAGCAGAGTGGCCTTCCGCTGAAAAAGTTCTTCAACACCTCCGGCATGGAGTACCGGGCCTTGGGCCTGAAGGACAGGCTGGCCTCGATGTCCGAGGAGGAGCAGCTTGCCCTGCTGGCCACCAGCGGGATGCTGGTCAAGCGCCCCCTGCTGGTGGGGGAGAACACGGTCCTGGTGGGCTTTCAAGAAGCTCAGTGGGAGGAAGCCCTATGCTGAGAGGGAAAACCGTCCTGCTGGGGGTCACCGGGGGCATTGCCGCCTATAAGGCCGCGGCCCTGGCCTCCGGGCTGGTGAAGCTGGGGGCGGCGGTGGAGACCGTTATGACCCGCCACGCCACCGAATTTATCGCCCCCCTGACCTTTGAGCAGCTGACAGGCCGCCGGGTCATGGTGGACACCTTCGACCGGAATTTCCAGCACCAGGTGGAACACATCGCCCTGGCGGACCGGACGGACCTGGTGCTGATCGCTCCGGCCACGGCGAATATCTGCGCCAAGCTGGCCCACGGTCTGGCCGACGATATGCTGACAACGACGGTGCTGGCCTGCAACTGCCCCAAGCTCATTGCCCCGGCCATGAACACCCGCATGTGGGACAACCCCGTCACCCAGGAGAACCTGGACACCCTGCGGCGCTTTGGCTGGGAGGTCATAGCCCCAGCCAGCGGACGGCTTGCCTGCGGCGCGGTGGGAGCGGGAAAACTCCCGGAGCCGGAGGTGTTGAAA
>CAJTOE010000125.1 GCA_910577805.1 uncultured Oscillospiraceae bacterium
AAAAGGTGAAGGCCCTGGATATGGGGGCGGACGACTATGTGGTAAAACCCTTCGGCGTACCGGAGCTGCTGGCCCGCATCCGTACCACCCTGCGCCGGGCGGACCGGCTGAAGCTGAGTATGGGGGTCCAGCGGGACTGCTATAAAGTGAAGGACCTGACGGTGGACATCACCAAGCATCAGGTTTTACTGGGAGAAGAGGAGATACATTTTACCCAGAACGAGTTCAAAATCCTGGAGCTGCTGTCCATCCACGCGGGAAAAGTCCTCACCTACGACTTCATCCTGGAGCATGTGTGGGGGCCTTACGGCGGCAGCGGCAGCAACCAGATTTTACGCGTGAATATGGCCAACATCCGCCGGAAGCTGCGGGAAAACCCCTCAGAGCCGAAATACATTCTGACAGAATTGGGGATAGGCTACCGAATGCTGGAGGATTAAGGGAAAGGAGCGACCTTTTATGAAAAAACTGTTTGCCCTGCTTGTGTGTACGCTGCTGTGTACGGCGGCGCTCTGTATGCCGGCCGCCGCCCAGGGAGAGACGGCCACTGTGGTCATCAACGGGACGCAGCTGGAGGACAGCGACGCCCCCGTGAAGCTGGTCCAGGGACGGACCATGATCCCCTTCCGGCCGGTGTTCCTGGCGCTGGGCTTCGCCGATGAGGATATCGCCTGGGACAGCGGGACCCGGACCATCAGCGCCGCGAAGGAGGACGTGACCGTCTCCTTTACCATCGACCAGAAGCAGGTGACCGTACTGCGGGACGGGGACGCGGTGACCACCCCTACGGACGTGGCTCCCTACCTGGACCCGGAGACGAACCGGACGTATATCCCCGCCCGCTACGTGGCCGAAGCCCTGGACTGCCGGGTGGGCTGGGACCGGGAGAGCCGCACGGTGATTATCGACGATGTGAACGCTCTGCTGGCCAATAATCAGGAGACTTATCATCTGATGGACCAGTACCAGGCGTGGACCCAGCGCTTCCAGAACCGTAACTGGGAGACGACAGGCAGCTTCACCGTGGACCAGAACAAGGGCGCGCTGGTTCTGACCGCTGACACGTTTACCATGGTCAACAGCGGCTCCGGCAGTGAGCTGGAGGGACATGTGCGGGTCAGCGGCTCCGGTGCGGCGGGTCTGCCCAGCGCTATGGACATCACGGTCCGGGGCGACGGGTCCACGGGAACCTATTATTTCTACTCCAAAACCCTGGCGGAGCAGACCGCGGAGCTGGGAGCCACCAATGTGTGGTATCAGATGGACTACGGCGTGGAGGAGGGCATCCCCGGCGACTCTGTCTACACGGATTTGCTGGAGTGGGTGGACGCGGACCAGACGGGCACCTATGAGGATTTGATCCGCCGGAAGCTGGAGGCCCTGCCGCTGGATAACGCGGAGATGACCTGCGCGGATTTGCTGGCCCTGTACAACCGCCTGGTGGGGGACAGCGGCTTTGAGCGCCGGGAAGAGGGCTATGTCAGCAGCTTCACCCAGGGGGGGAGGACCTACAGCCTCACCCTGAAGGGCGGTGAAAACAGCGTATCCGGCTACGCCATGCGGGCGACCTACCAGAACCAGGAGGGGGCCCAGGTGACAGTGGAATCCTCCCTGAGCGATGAGGCGATGAGCCTGTCCTTTCAGCAGGTGAATACTTACACCGGAAAAAGCTTGTCCATGGAGGCCAAGGGGACGCTGACAGCAGGAAACCGCTCCGCCCAGACAACGCCCCCGGACTCGGCGGTGATCGTGTCGCTGGACCGGCTGGCGGAGTTGTCTAAGTGATATGGAAAACCGCAGTCCCGTTTTATTGGGACTGCGGTTTTTTTCAGCCAAGATGGAGCTGGGCCTTTCCAGGTCGTGTTGGATGAGGGTGAAACCGACCGCCTCAGTCCTCTGTCTTCTCGTCCTGCTTTTCGCGCTTTTCCCGTTTCAGCTTCCGGACCCCGACCACGGCGGCAGCGGCGATGCCAGCGGCCAAAAACAGAACCAGGAACAAATTGTAGCTCACCCAGACCAAAAAGCCCTGACCGCCCTGGACAAGCCCCTGGAAGCTGGACTGTATGCCCGCCAGCATCTGCGCCCCCAGAGAAGCCGTATTGCCGACCTCCTGGGTGACTTTGCCCACCTCGCTGAGGTAAATACGGAAGGTGGAAAAGCCAATCAGCTCATTGTATTGGTTCAGCTCGGAGGAATAGGACTCAATTTGATACTCCACCTCCGAAAGGGCGCTCTCCAGCGCAATGATGTCCTCCATGGTCTCCGCCTTCTCCAGCAGAGCCAGCAGGCGGTCCTGCTTGGTGCGCTGGGTTTTGAGACGGGCTTCCAGGTCGTAGTACTGCGTGCCGACGTCCTCGCTGCTCTCGGTGCTGTTGGTCACGTAGCCCAGGTCCCCGGCTCCGCTGAAGAACTGGCTGAACTTCTCCGACGGTACCCGGACCACGTACTCCCCGGACCGGCTGGCGTAAGCGTCCCGGCGGCTGCCGCCGTAGACTGAGGCGCTTTCAAAGTAGCCGCCGCAGTCCCCCACCAGCTTATTCAGAGCCTCCCGGCTCTGGTCGAACTGCTCCGTCTGGATGTGCAGCTCCGCCCGGCGGATCAGCTTGGCGTTTGGGTTTTGGTAGACGGCGCTGTCCATGCTTTCGCCGCCATAGCCGAAATCGGCGTCCCCCGGCTCCTGCGGTTCCGCGTCAGGCCAGTATTCCTCGCTGGGCGTGCTGGCGGAGGGGGTTCCGCCGTAGGGGGGCGCGCCAGCGCTTCCGCTGCTGCCGCAGGCGCTGGCCAGCAATAGGAGCAGAGCAAGGCTCAGGGCAAGATACGTTTTCTTTTTCATAAAAATCCTCCTTTTTTATCCTCTGCTCTTATAGACGCAAAAAAACGAAGGATGTTCCGTTATTTTTTGATCTCCTCCCAATATTTTTTTGCCGCCTGCTCGGTCTTGTTGTCGCCGTACTGGTAGTAGACCCGATTTTTGAGCGCGTCCGGCAGATACTGCTGCTGCACCCACCGGCGGGGGAAGTCATGGGGATATAAATATCCCTGCTCCCGCTCCTGCCCGGCGGAGTCGGCGTGGACGTTCTGCAAATGCCGGGGGATTTCCCCGCTTTTTCCGGCCCGCACGTCCGCCAGTGCCGTTTCGATGCCCATATAGGCGGTGTTGGACTTGGGGGCGGTGGCCAACAGAATGACCGCCTGCGCCAGAGGGAGCCTGGCCTCCGGCAGGCCCAGCTGCAAGGCGTTGTCCACGCAGGCCTTGACAATCAGCGCCGCCTGGGGGTAGGCCAGCCCCACGTCCTCGCTGGCGGAGCAGAGGATACGCCGGATGGCGGTGATCAGGTCCCCGGCCTCCAGCAGGCGGGCCAGGTAATGCAGGGCCGCGTCCGGGTCCGAGCCGCGCATGGACTTCATCAGGGCGGAGGCAATGTCAAAGTGGGAGTCCCCCTCCCGGTCGTAGCGCATGGCGGATTTCTGGGCGGCAGTCTCCGCGTCCGCCAGGGCGATTTCCAAAAACCCTTCCCGGCTCCGGGCGGTGCCTGCCAGAAGCTCCAGGGCATTCATGGCCTTCCGGATGTCCCCGCCGCAG
This sequence comes from uncultured Oscillospiraceae bacterium, assembly GCA_910577805.1. GTDB lineage: Bacteria > Bacillota > Clostridia > Oscillospirales > Oscillospiraceae > Lawsonibacter. Next base: position 3,584 of record CAJTOE010000125.1, read on the forward strand.
GCGGCGGCGATATGCTCCTGCACCCCCTCCTCACAGTGGATAGGCGTACCCAGCCGGCTTTCCAGGATGGACAGCCCCCGCTGGACGGCGGGCAAAGTTTCCTGGGGGGTGATCTGCTTGAACTCGAACACGGAGGCCCGTGACAGCACCGCGCCGAACACGTAGAAAAAGGGATTTTCCGTGGTGGAGGCGATGAGGGTGATTTTCCCGTTTTCCATGAATTCTAATAGGGATTGCTGCTGTTTTTTATTAAAGTACTGAATCTCGTCCAGGTAGAGAAGCACCCCCTCCGGGGCCATCAGAGTGCCGATCTGCTCCATGATGGCCTTGATGTCGGAGATGGAGGCGGTGGTGGCGTTGAGCCGGTGGAGGGGCCGGTGGGTTTTCTGGGCGATGATGTTGGCTACGGTGGTCTTGCCCGTGCCGGAGGGGCCGTAGAAAATCAGGTTAGGCACGTCGCCCCCCTCGATGAGGCGGCGCAGCAGGCCGTCCTTGCCCAGAATATGCTGCTGGCCCACCACCTCGTCCAGGGTTTGGGGCCGGATCTCGTCCGCCAGCGGGCGATATGCCATAAAAACACTTCCTTACAAATCAAAGTTATTTCAGATTATAGTTCACGTCATCAAACGGCGGAAGATGGTACAGGGCCTCCTCCGGGTCGTCCGGCCAGAGCTGGGCGCGTATCTGTGCTAAAGTCTCCTCCCCGAAGGAAAAGTGATACTCTGGGACCGACGCATCCGTAAAGTAGAGAATATCATATAATTTCTGCATATAGTCGGCATACAGGCCGGCCTGCCGCCAGACAGAAACGTAAGTGTACATAGAACCGTACAAAACAGCGCTGCCTCTCTCTGCCGGAGGGGTATCCGGCTCGCTGTGCAGGAACATCAGCTGTTCCAGAAGCTGGGCCTGCTGGGCAGCCTGGGCGGAATATTCCTCTTTCAGCGCCTCGTCCTCAGGGTACTGCCCGCTGTCCACCTGAGACAGGAACGCGTCCAACTCCATCTGCCAGGCCAGCAATGCGCCCTGGGCCTGACACCACATATCGTAGGTGCTGTAAAAATTCGGGTCCTGAATCAGCCGGTCAAAGTATGTGTCGATGGGGTTGACGGTAAAAGACGTGATCTCCTCTGTAGGCTCAAGCTGGGCGAGCTTTGCTTTGTAGACGGCGCAGGCTTCCTCCAGCTCCGCCTGCTTTGGGGACATCACCGCATAGACTCCGCCGCCAGCCAGCACAGCGGCCAGGAGCATCCACAAAACAGTTTTTACTGCGTTTTTCATAGCGGCACCTCCGATAATTGACAAAGTGTTTTCTTGGTGAGCCGGTTGCAGAGCGCCACCGCCCGGCCCACGCCGATCATAGACGCCAGCGTCCCGATGCCCACACCGATGATCCGCCCGGCGGCGGCGAGACCCAGCAGACAGGTGAAGGTCACACAGCACACGTCAAACACGTTTTTGCCGAACCCCTGCTCCCAGCCGGCTTTTTGGGCGATGGCCTGGACGATGCCGTCCCCGGCGTTGGGGGACAGCCGCATATTGACCGTGAGAGATACCCCGATTCCGGTGCAGGCGATGGCCAGGACCAGCAGAACGTAGTTCAGGGGAGCGGGGCTTTTGGTGCAGTCGTAGGCAACCAGGGCGGAAAACAGGTTCAGGAAGCGGCTGAACACCAGACTGACCACCAGCTGCATCAGGGTGGCGGGCCACTCCCGGCGGGGGCGCAGGAAGAGCTGGACCACGACAAACAGGGCGTAGAGAGAAAAGGTCGCGTCGCCGAAGTTCAGGCCCCAAATCTCAGAGGTGCTGTAGGCCACGGAGACGATGGGGGAGACTCCAAGCCCGGTTTTGGTGTTCAGCGTCAGGCCCAGGGCCAGGATTATCATGCCCAGGGTGTAAAAGCCCCAGCGGTAGAATTTCGGCTTCATTGGCGCGCGAACCCCAGATAGCGGGTGCCCTGGAAGGTCAGCTTTCCGGTGTCGCCCTCCACCAGAAGGCCGTACTCCGGGCCGGACAGGGGCAGTTCGATCCGGCTTCCGCTCTCCACCTGAAACGTGGCATAGTATCTGGTGCTGGAGTGGTGGTGTTCTCCGCCGCTGCGGGAGAAGTTGGTCCGCTTGGAGACGACTGACGCGTCTACGGTCAGGACCGGGGAGTTGTTGTTTTTATTCCACTGGCCGATGCCTTGAATCAAAATCGCCGCGAACACACCAATGAACAGAAGAAACATGACTGGGACGATAAACGACATTAAATGAAACATCCTATCAAAAGACTCCATACCCATCATAACGCATACCTCCTTTTATTTGTCCTGTTTTGCGAAGTGGTCGCACCAGGGCCGCAGCGTACATCTGGCACACTGAGGCCTGCGGGCGATGCACACCGCCCGGCCGTGCAGCACCATCCGGTGGCAGAAGTCGTTGGACTCCTCCGGCGGCAGGACTTTACGCAGCTGCGTTTCGGTTTTGGCCGGGTCCTTGGTGCCGTCGGTGAGGCCCAGCAGACCGGTGATGCGGATACAGTGGGTGTCCGCCACCACCACGCCGGGTGTGTGGTACACGTCCCCCAGAATCAGGTTGGCCGTTTTGCGCCCCACCCCCGGCAGCTCCAACAGCTTGTCCATGGTGCCAGGGACTTTTCCGCCGAATTTCTCCAACAGCATCTGGGAGGCCAGCACGATGTCCTTGGCCTTGGCCCGGAAAAAGCCGGTGGAATGGATGTACTCCTCGACCTCCGCTATCTCCGCCTGAGCCAGGGCCTCCAGGGTGGGGAAGCGGGCGAACAGGGCGGGGGTGACCTTGTTCACCCGCTCGTCGGTACACTGGGCGGCCAGGCGCACAGAGAACAAAAGCTCGTAGTCCTTTTCATATTCCAAAGAGCAGATGCCGTCCGGATAGAGGACTTTGAGTTCCTCCACAATGGCCCGGACTTGTTCCGATGTTTTCATAAGCGTTCACCTCGTTTCTATTCTAACACATCCGGCGGGGAAATTCGACCCTTATTTTTTGGGGGGGGGAGAGCAGCAAGTCTGAAGCGCACCCTCTCCCACGGGAAAATCCTTGTAATTTCCCGAAAACCTGTTATAATAAAACTCAAATGAAAAAGGAGGAACTTTTATGGTCAATCAAATGATGGACTTTCTCTCTGCCGCCGACCCGGAGGTCGGACAGGCTGTCCGGGCGGAATTCGACCGCCAGCAGCAGAATATCGAACTGATTGCCTCGGAAAACATTGTCAGCACGGCGGTCCTCACCGCCGCAGGCAGCGTCTTGACCAACAAATATGCGGAGGGCTACCCCGCCCACCGGTACTACGGCGGCTGTCAGTGCGTGGACGTGGTGGAAAATATCGCCATCGAGCGGGCCAAGCAGCTCTTTGGCGCGGGCTTTGCCAACGTACAGCCCCACTCCGGCGCCCAGGCCAACTTTGCCGTGTATCAGGCTCTGTGCCAGCCCGGCGACACGGTGCTGGGAATGCGCCTGGACCAGGGCGGACACCTGACCCACGGCTCCCCCGCGAACTTTTCGGGCAAAAACTACAACATGGTGGCCTACGGCCTGGGTCCCGACGGCCGCATCGACTACGACCAGGTCCG
>CAJTOE010000126.1 GCA_910577805.1 uncultured Oscillospiraceae bacterium
ACCACCCCCTGTAAGGGCCTCGCCCTTGCAGGGGACCCCCCAATGCGAGTGTAGCTCATCTGGTAGAGCGCCACCTTGCCAAGGTGGAGGTAGCGAGTTCGAGCCTCGTCACTCGCTCCATTTTTTTCCGGAACGCCCGGCGTTCCGTCCGGTGCCATAGCCAAGTGGTAAGGCAGAGCTCTGCAAAAGCTCCACCCCCAGTTCAAATCTGGGTGGCACCTCCAAAATACAAAACCCCGCCGGTCTAAGTATGCTGTGTGTCAGCTGCTCGGACCGGCGGGGTTTTTCCTGTTAAGTTTTTACAACTATCTCGACAGACTTCAAAATCCATGTTATAATACTCTGCCGCGAAATGACGGCAATTCTGCGCACCCTGCTGTGTATCCCCAAAAACTTTTTTCTATGGATGGTAGAGGCCGCACGGGCCGGAGAGGCCGGGAAGGGCTTCTCAGTGGTGGCGGACGAGGTGCGCAATCTGGCCGCGAAGTCCGCGGAGGCGGCTCAGAGTACCAACAGCCTGATTAACCGCTCCATGCAGGACGTGAAAACCGGTACGGAGTCCACTGACCTGGCGGTCTCTGCGGAGCTGTCGAACCAGGCCCGGAGCCTGAATACGCTTATCAGCCGGTTCCGGATTGAGGAGAGCGCGAGGATTTCGTAAAACGATTGTTATATTGTAAGGTGGGGTGAAGCCCAAGGGCCGCTCCCTTTACCGACTTGAAAAAATCCCGTTGGACTTAAATTGTCCAACGGGATTTTTTACGCAGTCAGCCGGAACGGATTCAGATTCAGTCAGGACTAATGGTGTAGTTCGGCGCTTCCTTGGTAATATAGATGTCGTGGGGGTGGGACTCCCGCAGGCCGGCGGCAGTGATCTGGATAAACTGCGCCTTCTCCTGAAGCTCCTCAATGCTGCGGCAGCCGCAGTAGCCCATACCGGCCCGGAGACCGCCCATAAGCTGATAGATCGCGTCGCTGACCCCTCCCTTGTAGGGGACACGGCCTTCCACGCCTTCGGGGACCAGCTTTTTATTGCTCTCCTGGAAATAGCGGTCCTTGGAGCCCTTGCCCATAGCCGCCAGGGAACCCATGCCCCGGTAGACCTTGAACTGACGGCCCTGATAGATTTCCGTCTCACCGGGGGATTCCTCACAGCCCGCCAGCAGGGAACCCAGCATAACCACGCTGCCACCGGCGGCGATGGCCTTGGTCAGGTCGCCGGAGAATTTCACGCCGCCGTCGGCAATGATAGGCACGTCATACTCCGCCGCCACCTGGGCCGCGTCATAGACCGCGGTGATCTGGGGCACGCCGATGCCGGCCACCACGCGGGTGGTACAGATGGAGCCGGGGCCGATACCCACCTTCACGCAGTCCGCACCGGCCTCGATAAGGGCGCGGGTGCCGCTGGCAGTGGCTACGTTGCCCGCAATGAGCTGCACATCCGGATACAGGGCCTTGATGCGCTTCACCGTCTCCAGGACGTTGTGGGTCTGGCCGTGGGCGGAGTCCAGCGCCAGCACGTCCGCGCCCGCGTCCACCAGGGCTTTTACCCGGTCCAGCACGTCGGGGGTGGCCCCGATGGCCGCGCCCACCAGCAGACGGCCCTTTTCGTCACGGGCGGAGTTGGGATAGACCTCCGCCTTTTCGATGTCCTTAATAGTAATCAGGCCCTTCAGGCGGAACTCACTGTCCACGATGGGCAGCTTTTCGATCTTGTGCCGCCGCAGGATCTCCTTGGCCTCGGCCAGGGTAGTCCCCTCCGGGGCGGTGACCAGGTGGTCCTTGGTCATAACGTTGTCAATAAGCTGGTTCATGTCCGTCTCGAACTTCATATCCCGGTTGGTAATGATGCCGATGAGCTTTCCGCCGTCACAGATCGGCACGCCGGAAATACGGAACTTCGCCATTAACTCATCGGCCTCGGCCAGGGTGTGGCCGGGGGCCAGCCAGAAGGGGTTCGTAATAACGCCGTTCTCCGAACGCTTCACCATATCCACCTGCTCGGCCTGCTGGCTGATGGACATATTTTTGTGGATGATGCCGATACCGCCCTCGCGGGCCACGGCAATGGCCATACGGTACTCGGTCACCGTGTCCATCGCGGCGCTGATAAGCGGGATATTCAGGGTGATTTTTTTGGTCAGACGGGTGTGCAGGTCCACATCGGCAGGCAGCACGTCGCTGGCCGCGGGGATGAGCAGCACATCATCGAAGGTAAGCCCCTGCTTGAGGAACTTTTCCGAGGCATTCCGATTCACCATAGATAGCAACTCCTTTTCCTGGTTGATTTCGTGTAAAGATGCTCTATTGTACTATTTTTCAGGCGGGCTTGTCAATCACTGGGCGGCCTTTTCACAGAAATTCATTAAAATGGAAGCCGCCTGGGCACGGGTCGCGCCGCCGCCGGGGGAGAGCCGTCCGTCATCCAGGCCGTTGATCAGGCCCAGGGCGTTGGCCCAGCTCATGGCGTCCTTGGCGTAGCCGCTGATCCGGCCCGCGTCGGAGTACCGGGACAGGTCGGCCCGCGCCTGGGTGGAGTAGCCCTTCATCTGGGCGTACTGGAAGAGGATGCGGGCCATCTGCTCACGGGTGATGGGGTCGTTGGGGCCGAAGAGTCCGCCGCCGTAGCCGCTGACGATGCCGTGGGATGCGGCCCAGGACACCGCCCCGGCGTAGTACTGGTGGGCGGGCACGTCGGTGAAGTCGGACAGGCCGCTGTCAGGCTGGCCCTCCAGCTTGTAGAGGATGGCTACGATCATCGCCCGCGTGGTGGTGACGTTGGGGCTGAACAGGGTGCCCTCGGTCCCGGACATGAGGCCCCGGTTATAGACGTAGGACACCGCGTCATAGAACCAGTCCTTTGTCCGCACGTCGGAGAAGGGCAGCTCTTTCTCGTTGGTATTGCCGGGGTCGGGGTTGGGGTCCGGCCGTTCGGTATCCTGACGCGCAAAGACCGCGCTGACCGAAACCGGGGAGGCGGGCATGGTGAACGTGTACCGGTCGTCGCGCACGTGGGTCAACCGCAGGCGCTGGCCGGAGGCGTCAATGGCACTCAGCTCCACCCGCTTGTAGCCCGTGTCGGGGGTGGCGTATACGGTGACCACCGTGTCAGGCCGGGCCTGGACAGGATCGACCCGCAGGGTGCCGTTGGTAGTGGCGGTGGTGGTGATCCAGTAGGTGCTGCCGCCGGTGGGGGGCGGGTTGGTGTTATTGTTATTGTTCCCGTTATTGCCATTATTGCCGTTGTTGTTATTGTTATTATTTCCGGTGCCGTTGAGGCTGACCCAGGCTCCGTTGGCGTTGGTGTAGGGCTTCAAATCCCGGTCCAGCAGGGTCAGCCGGGCCTGGACGGGGGCGGTGTACGCCCCGCCAAGCTGGAGGGTGCCCAGAGCCGGTGCGGCCCCTTCTGTGGGGCTGGCGGTCAGGTCCACGTAGATGGTCACATGGGACTTCCCCTCCACGTTCTGGACCAGACAGCGGGGGCTGTAGGCGTTTCCGCTGGGGGTAAAGGCGGCGGTGGACTGCGGGGTGTTCCAGACCAGCTCCACCTGGGCCGCGTAGACCTTATCGGTCAGGCCGCTCAGGGACACCTGGGCGGAGCCGCTGGCGCTTCCGGGGGTGCAGACGACGGCGGGCGTGCCGTTGCTGGCGGCGAATACGGGGAGCTGGACCAGCAGGGCCAGGGCCAGCAGGGCTGCGCAAAGCCTCTGTCTCATTTCGGGTCACCTTCTTCCAAAACAATAGTGGGCAGGGTGTCGCCGCCGGGGCTGTTGATCCAGGCGCTCTGGGCGGAGGTGTGCTGGGAGAGCGTGGAGTCCGGCTCGTTGGTGCGGGCAATGACCGCCTGGATCTTGCTGGGCAGCAGATTGTTGCCCAGGCAGCGGTCATTCTCCTGAAGCTCTTTTTCCTCCTGCTCGTCGGGGATGAACAGGAACAGACCGTCGCTGATGTCGCTGACCTGGTTGTCTTCGGGGATTTCCGCAAAGAGAATGGTTTCGCCAGCCACGGGGCGGGTAATGACCTCCTTCTCCACGGCCTCTCCGTTCACGTCCAGGGAGGTGACGGTGTACTGGCCCAGGAGCTTAACGGTGTTATAGACCGGGTCGCCGCGGTAGTTTCCGACCACTACCAGGGTGCCTTTGGGGATGACCTCGTCCGCCTTGTCGCCGTATTTGTACGCTTTGGAGAGCCGTCCCACCGCAGTAATGCTCACGTCGTCTCCGGCGTAGCGGATGAGTTCTACTTCGGCTCCGGCGGGGATGCCGGTGACGGTGACAGTCTCTGCGTCGTAGGTCCAGATGCGGGTATCCGGGGTTTCCGTGCCGGGCTTGTTCAGATAGGCCACAAAGCTGTTCGTGTCGTCCACAGCCTGGTTGTCTTTGAAATCGCCTGTCCGGGCGGTCTTGCCGTTGACCGTGACCTCAAACGCGCCTTCTTTGGGGATTTCACCGGTAATTTTAATGCCGGAAACTGGGGTTTCTTCTGTCAGGGTAATGGTTACAGTTGTGCCATTTCGCTCAGTACTTTCAATCTTGTCAGCCGGGACCACATCGTCGTAGGCAATGCGCACACTGTCAACAGAGGCTTCCGTGACCTTGTTGCCCAGAATGTCGTAAGCGACCACGCTATACTTGTATGTCCGGTGGTTGGCGGAGCCTACCACGTCTGTATAGGTCAATTCGCTCTCAGAGGAGGGGTGGCAGATAAAGTCGATGGACTTACCGTCCCGCAGGATTTCATACCCCTGGATTTTTCCGGTGAGCTTGGAGCTGTCAATGGTGATTTTGACTTCCTTCGGGTTTTCCTTTTCCACCGCGGCGGTGAACGTAAGAGTACCAGAGGCAGCCTCAGTGTTGCTCAAGCGCTCCCGGCGGCTCTGGTCGCTCAGATACCAGATAGCCCGGGTCTCTTTCTCGTAGGTTTTCAGCTTCTCCTGCGTGGCTTCACTCAAAGTCATACCCCAGCGGGTGAAGAACTCGGTCAGGTCCTTGCCCGACACAGCGCTGGCGGTGAGGGCAACCTTGTCGTCATAGGCGGTCTGGCCCGCAAAATAGGTGCCAGCCTTCCAGGCCTTGAAGAACTTGTTGAAGAACTCGGTGGAATCTGCGCCGTCATAGGCCAGGTGCAGCTGCCAGTACATGCCCAGCTGAACGAACACGTTGTTGGACGCGCCGGGGTTGCCCTGGGCCACCTTGGTAAAGATGGCGGGGTATTTGTTGCTGGCCTCCAGGCGGGAGGTTTTTATGTTTTGGCTGCCGTCCCAGGTCTGGACCATCAGGGCGTAGATATTATTGGTAATTTCGGCCTTGCCCAGCTTGTCCATATTATGGCCGATCTCATGGGCGATGCCCCAGCCGAAGAGCTGGTTTCCGTTGACCACGGGTTTTCCGGCCACCATACCGGCGCAGGAGCCGGCGCCGATGCCGATATGATTGCCCGCCGCGTACATAAAGGCTCCGGCGAACATCTGCATACAGCGGATATTCTGCCGCACGTTCATATCGTTGTCCCGATAGGTCTTGTCGATGCCCTGGGTGGTCAGGCAGATGTGCATGATATCCTCCCAGGCCAGGATCGTGTTGTACAGGCTGTCAGCGGTGGCCTGCTTCACGGAGGAGGCGGGCAGCGACAGCAGGACAGAGGGCGTAGCGATTTCGGTCACGTTCAGACAGTCCACCGTCTGCGTGAAAGCGGCCAGCTCGGTGAGATAGTCGTTGATACGGGTCTTGCGCTGGGCCTCCGTCAGGCTGTACCAGTCGGACAGCTCCAGAGCGGGAATGTCAGTAGCCATACGTATATGCAGCTTGATCTGGCCGCCGTGAGCGCCGCCGTAGGCGTAGTACAGACTGCCCCCTCTGGGGGTGTTCTGACTGCCGATCTTGGGGACGGTCAGCACGTTCCGGCCGTTTTGCAGGGTGCCCATAGTCGCGCGCCATGTGGAGGCCTCCGCGTTGTGCTGGGTGGCGTAGACCGTGACGCTCTCTCCCTCCGGGATGCCGGAGGCGTAGACCACGATTTTGTAGTCTGCGGCGCTGGGGTCGGCCTGGGCCTGGGCGGCTGCGCCCAGAGGCTGGAGGGTGCTTCCGCCCTGGCCGTAGTTATTTTGGCCCGTGAGGGAGTACAGGCGGTCCAGGATCACACCCCGGCTCTGGCCGTTCAAAAGCTCCTCCGCCAGATTCAGCTCGTCGGCCAGGATGTCCACATCCATGTAATATTTGCCCTCGTCGCTGTTGAGCCGGTCCCGCAGACCGCCGATCTGGGCCTGGGTCACGCCGGGCTTCAGGCTGGTGTAGGACGCGTCGTGAAACAGCTTGGCAATGTCGTTGGGCAGGTCGCGGCTGGGGTCGTAGGTCAGGAACATCAGCTCCGACAGGCTTACGGGCAGATAGTCCCGCTGTTCCACGGTGACGGCGATTTTCGTCACGTTCTGTACCGGAGTGAAGGGGAGCAGAGCGAATTTGCCCATGTTGGTCACAGCGGGCCAGGTGCGGGTGTTGCTGGTCTGGCCGCTGCTGGGGGCAATGACGGTGCCGGGGCCGTTCTGGTCGTCCTCGGCGGTCCACACGGTCACGGTGTAGGAGCGCAGATGATTGGCGAAGCTGCCGTCCATCCGGGACACCCAGATCGCGGCGCTCAGATCCTGGGGTGTTTTGAAGGTGCAGTTGACCTGCTTGCTGCGGGAGAAATTGCCGTCCCCGTAGGACTGGGAGGTCCAGTGGGTCTTGAAATCGCCGTCAGCCATGTTGGACTCCCGGAAGGGATTTTCGGCGGTGTAATAGCCGTTGGCCACGTTGCCCTTGTCGGAGAGCCAGATACGCTCGATGCCGTCGTACTCCACCACGCCCTCGGTGGGGATGCCCTCCGGGCGGTCGTAGTCCACGGCGGTGGGGGTGCCGGTGTAGATGCGGGAGGGTCCGCTTTTCCCCACGGAGTTTCCGGCCACGATGTAGATGGAATAGGGGGTGCCGTTGGTCAGGTTGTGGAGGGTCATACGGGTGCCGGTGGTCCGGTCGCCGTACTGCTGGAAGGCGGACGCGGCGGCGTTGGGCTGGTCGGTGTAGTACAGCTCATAGTAGGTGGCGTTTTCGCTGGCCTTCCAGGACACGGCCAGAGAACCCTCCAGAGAGGTGACGTTCACCATATCGGGGGCAGGGGGAGCCTTGGCGGGCTG
>CAJTOE010000127.1 GCA_910577805.1 uncultured Oscillospiraceae bacterium
GATGAGGGTGCCCCCCGCCAATTACGTTTCGCATACGTCCTCCTCTTGACAATTTCCGCTTCCCAGAGTAAAATCAAATCAGTTGAATGGAGAGGAGATACCCCCATGAAAATGTATCAGAATATCATGGAAACTATCGTCGAGGAGCAGTACGACGAGCTGAAAGACTCGCTGGACTGCTGCACCTGTGCGCAGTGCCGCAGTGACATGATTGCCTTTGCGCTCAATCAACTGCCCACCCGTTACGTCGCCACCTCCGCCGGCGGCACCATCAGCAAAGCGGACAGCCTGCGTATCCAGCATATGACGGATATCCGCACCGCGTTAATCAAGGCGTCGAAGATCGTCAAGGATTCCCCCCGGCACTGACCAAACTCAAAGGACACCCGTACATTGTATTGTACGGGCTGTTTATACACAAAAAACCTCAGGACCAGCCGGTCCTGAGGTTTTTTCATGGCAGCGGGAGAAGGATTCGAACCCTCACAAACAGAGTCAGAGTCTGTCGTGCTACCCTTACACAATCCCGCTATCTAATTTGCCCGCTATCTTGCTGTTTTGGTTTCAGGCCGCTCGCATCTCCTGAACACGAACGCTATTATAGCGGACCTTTGGCAAAAAGTCAAGACCTAATTTTGCGAAAAAAGAAGAAATTTATAAATCATGTTTTTTCCCAAACAGCATACCGTTACCAGGAGGGGGGATCGTCATGGCCGGAAAACCCAGACGGGAAGGATTTTTGGAGCGGGCCGCCGGGCTGTTCGACCTGCCGGCGGATGTGATCGCGGGCCTGCCGAAGCTGGAACTGGTGGGGGATAAGGAGCTGCGCATCGAAAATCATCGGGGCATCCTGGCCTACGGCGGGGAGGAGATCCACGTCAGCGGCGGCCCCTTTGTGATACGGGTGGAGGGCGAGGGCCTGGAGCTGCGGGCGATGACCGGGCTGGAGCTGCTGATTACCGGCCGGATCACCGGCATACAGCTATCCTGAGCGGGGGAGGAAGCTATGAATCGAGTGATGCACCTGCTGCGGGGGACGGTGGCTCTGCGGGCCAGCGGCCCTTTTCCGGAGCGGCTGATGAATCTGTGCGCCCTGAACCGGGTGGACTTCTGGGGGGTGGAGTGGTCCGGGGAGCATACTCTGCACTTCACCATCTTCCGGCGGGACCGTGCCCGGACCCAGGAGCTGGCCCAGCGGGTGGACTGCACCCTGGAGGAGGCGGGCAGGCTGGGTCTGCCCTATTTCCTGGGGCGGTTCCGGACCCGGTACACCTTTTTGGCGGGGCTGGCCGCGGCCCTGCTGTCGGTGACCCTCCTGTCCAGCCTGGTGCTGACCATCCAGGTCACGGGCAACGAAAAAGTCCCCACCGCCGTCATTTTAAGCGAGCTGGACCGGTTAGGCCTGCGGCCTGGGGTGTTCGGGCCGGGGCTGGACCGGGGCAGCATCGCCCAGAGCGCGATTTTGGGGCTGGAGGACATCGCCTGGATGACCGTCAATCTCCACGGCACGCGGGCGGAGGTCATCGTCCGGGAGGCGGTGGCCGCGCCGGAGCTGGCCCCGGAGAAGGGATTTTGCGACATACTCTGTGAGGCGGACGGCATGGTCGAGAAGGTGGAGGCCCTGGAGGGAGAGGCCCTGGTCCAGCCGGGGGACATGGTCCTCCAGGGGGAGGTGCTGATCTCCGGGGTGGTGTCCATGGAGCCGCCCCAGTACAGCGGCCTGCCTGTGCGCTACTACCAGACCCGCGCCAGAGGGCGGGTGTACGCCCGGACCTGGCGGACGCTGACGGCGCAGATTCCCCTTCAGGCCGCCGTAAAATCCTACACCGGGGAGGAAAAGACCCTCTGGTCCCTGACGGTCTTTCGCCACCGTGTTAATTTTTATGAAAACAGTAGCATTTCATGGGCCACTTATGATAAAATAAAAAAAGAACATCCTCTCCAGCTCCCCCAGGCGGGGCTTCTGCCGGTGCGGCTGACGGCGGAGACGGTCCGGGCCTATGAGATTTCCGCTGTCGGGGTGGACCGGGACGCCGCCCAGGCTCTGCTGGAGGACCAGCTTTTAAAACAGCTGGAGCAGAAAATCGGGGAGGACGGCGAGGTGCTGTCCACCCAATTCTCCGTCCGGGAGAACGGGCAGATGCTGGAAGTCTCTTTGCGGGCGGAGTGCCGGGAGGAGATCGGCCGGGAGCAGGAGACAGGGCCGGACCCGCGAGTACAACAAGAGGAGAACGATAACCAATGACAGAGCAGAGCATCAGCTTTGAACGGCTGGAGGACACCATCAATGTATTTGGGTCCTTTGATGAAAATATCCGCATCATAGAGCGGGACATGGGAGTCACCGTGGTCAACCGGGATTCCCAGCTGAAAATCGCCGGGGAGGACCCGGAGGGTGTGATGCTGGCGGGTAAGGCCATTGAGGGCCTGATGACCCTGGCGGCACGCGGAGAGAGCATCCACGAGCAGAACGTGCGCTATATCATCCAGCTGGTCCGCTCCGGCAATGAGAGCCAGATCAGCCAGCTTGCGGCGGGGGTTTTATGCGTCACGGCCAAGGGACGGCCCATCAAGCCCAAGACGTTAGGGCAGAAAAAATATGTGGAGGCCATTCAGAAAAACGTGGTGACCCTGGGCATCGGCCCCGCCGGTACGGGCAAGACCTATCTGGCGGTAGCGGCGGCGGTGGCGGCGTTCCGGGAGAAGAGCATCAACCGGATCATTTTGACCCGCCCGGCGGTAGAGGCAGGAGAGCGGCTGGGCTTTCTGCCGGGGGACCTGCAATCCAAGGTGGACCCCTATTTGCGGCCTTTATACGACGCGCTGTTTGACATGCTGGGTCCGGACACCTATAATAAGTATCTGGAGCGGGGAAATATCGAGGTGGCTCCGCTGGCTTATATGCGCGGGCGGACCCTGGATGACAGCTTTATTATTCTGGACGAGGCCCAGAACACCAGCCGGGAACAGATGAAGATGTTCCTGACCCGGCTGGGGTTCGGGTCGAAGATCGTCATTACCGGGGATATCACGCAGATCGACCTTCCGGCGGATAAGGTATCCGGCCTGCGGGAGGCCATGCGGGTATTGAAGGGCGTGGAGGATATTGAGATTTGCCGTCTGACGGAGAGCGACGTGGTACGGCATGTGCTGGTACAGCGGATTATCAAGGCTTATGAGATTGACGAGGAGCGGCGGGGGAAGAAGAAGTGAGCGGGCGGCGGAGGGGCTTCACCCTCATCCGTCACCGCCTGCGGCGGCGCCACCTTCCCCCATTAGGGGGAAGGCTTATCGGTGCGTCTACCGATACTACTCCACAGTCAAGCAAGTGCCAATGTTCGAGCCTTCCCCCTCACGGGGGAAGGTGGCACGGCGAAGCCGTGACGGATGAGGGTGAAAGCCCAAGGACCGCTCTACCCTACGAAATTTACAAAACAAAGGTAACAAAATATGATTTTTAACGAGAGACTAAAAGCACTACGCAAAGAAAAGGGATTGACACAGGAAGAAACTGCGCTATATTTAAAAATTGCGCATCGGAATTATCAGAGACTTGAGGCGGATGGCAATACCCCTAATTTTTCTAATCTCATCCAAATCGCCGACTTCTTCGCGGTCTCAATGGACTATCTGGCAGGCCGCACCGACAAAAGAGAACTAAATCAATAAAATAAGTAAATCTTGGAGGACCACATGAAACACAAAATCATCTACCAGGCCGAACCGGAGGTCCAGGCCCCTGCATCCCTGGAAACCCAAATCAAAACCGCCATCACCACCGCCCTGAACGCCCAGGACATCGACCTCCCCTGCGAGATCAACGTCCTGGTCACCGGAAGCGACGGCATCCAGGACATCAACTCCACCATGCGCAGCGTGGACCAGCCCACCGACGTGCTGTCCTTCCCCATGTTCCAGCTCACCCCAGGGGACAAGCCCGCCCCGGAGGACGCCGACCCGGAAACCGGCCTGATTCCCCTGGGCGATATGGTCCTTTCCCTCAACCAGGCCCGCGCCCAGGCCCAGGAATACGGCCACAGCCTGGAGCGTGAGGTCAGCTACCTCACTGTACACTCCGTCCTCCACCTGCTGGGCTACGACCACCTGGACGAAGGCCCCCAAAAAGCGCAGATGCGGGAGCGGGAGGAGGCCATTATGGCACGCTTAGGCGTGTCCCGCACAGAAGAAAAAGGAGAGATCATCATGGACAAGAAAAAGAAAGTCATCCTGACCAAAATCGAGCCTGAGACGATCCAGCCGGAGCCGGAGCCGGAGACCGAGGGAAGCGGGTCGCTGCTGCCCCTGGTGGTGGCCGGCACCGTGTTCGGAGCCACCCTGGCCATCTGCCGCCGCCTGATGAAGCACCCCTACCGGAGAGGCCGCTGAGATGGCGGAGCGTCAAAAATCCGGCATCCTCACCATCTGCGGCCGGCCCAACGTGGGAAAATCCACCCTGACCAACGCCTTTGTGGGGGAAAAAGTGGCAATCGTCACCAATAAGCCCCAGACCACCCGCAACCGGATTTGCGCCATCCTCAACCGGGGATGCTGCCAGTTCGTCTTTGTGGACACCCCCGGCCTCCACCGCCCCCGCACCCGCCTGGGCGACTATATGGTAGATGTAGTCAAGCAGAGCGTGTCCGGGGTGGATGGCATTCTGCTGCTGGTGGAGCCTATCCCCAACATCGGCCCGCCGGAGGAGCAGCTCATTGCCCGCATCCGGGAAGAAAATTGTCCCGCCGTGCTGGTCATCAACAAAATCGACGCGCTGGAGCGGAAGGAGGACCTGCTTGCGGTCATTGAGACCTACCGTAAAGCGTACCCCTTCCAGGCGGTGGTACCCCTGTCCGCCCGGACCGGCGAGGGCGTGGAGGAGCTGCTTGCCCTTTTGGAGGACTGGCTTCCGGAGGGGCCGCCGCTCTTCCCGGAGGGAATGGTCTCCGACCAGCCGGAGCGCCAGATGATGGCGGAGATTTTACGGGAAAAGCTGCTGCTGTGCCTGGAGGAGGAGATCCCCCACGGCGCGGCGGTGGAGATCACCCGCTTCATCGAGCGGGACGACGAGGTCATTGAGTGCGACGCAGCCATTTATTGCGAGAAAAACAGCCATAAGGGCATTATCATCGGCAAGGGCGGGAAGATGCTGAAAAAAATCTCCAGCCTGGCCCGGACCGATATGGAACGCTTTATGGGGACAAAAATCTATCTGCAAACCTGGGTGAAGGTAAAGGAGCGCTGGCGGGACAACGTGAACCTGATCCGCGATTTTGGCTATCGGGAGGAGTAATTATGTCCTTTGTCCATCTGCACCTGCACACAGAGTTCTCCCTTCTGGACGGAGCCTGCCGCATCCAGGAGCTGGCCCGGCGGGTGAAGGAGCTGGGCCAGACCGCCGTAGCCATCACGGACCACGGGGTCATGTACGGGGCCGTGGATTTTTACCGGGCCTGTAAGGCGGAAGGCGTGCATCCCGTCATTGGCTGCGAGGTGTACGTGGCCCCCCGGACCCGCTTCGACAAGGTCCACGAGCTGGACGCCGAGGCCCGGCATCTGGTGCTTCTTTGCCGGAACGAGGAGGGCTACCGGAACCTGTCGTACATGGTCTCCTGCGCCTTTACCGAGGGATTTTATATCAAGCCGCGTATCGACATGGACCTGCTCCGGGCCCACGCCGGGGGCCTGATCGCCCTGTCCGCCTGCCTGGGGGGAGAGATACCCCGGCGGCTCCGGGCCAACGACTACGCGGGGGCCAAGGCCCACGCCCTGGAGATGCAGGAACTGTTTGGCCCGGACGGCTATTATCTGGAGCTTCAGGACCACAACATTCCGGAACAAAAGGCCGTCAACGCGGGGGTACTCCGCCTGCACCGGGAGACGGGCATTCCCCTGGTGGCCACCAACGACGCCCACTACCTGCGCCGGGAGGACGCGGAAACCCAGGACATTTTGATGTGCATCCAGACGGGCAAGACCCAGGACGACCCCAACCGGATGCGCTTTGCCACACGGGAGTTTTACGTCAAGAGCGAGGAGGAGATGGCCGCGCTCTTTCCGGAGTATCCGGAGGCGATCGAAAATACCGCAAAAATCGCGGCATTATGTCAAATGGAGTTCCAGTTCGGCAAATATCACCTGCCGGAATTTCAGCTCCCGGAGGACTGGGACGGGGACAGCCAGAGTTTTCTGGAAAAGCTGTGCCAGGAGGGTTTCCGGCGCCGCTACCCCAACGCCGGCCAGGACTACGAAGACCGGCTTCGGATGGAGCTGGATATGATAATCCGCATGGGCTTTGTGGACTATTTCCTGATTGTGGCGGATTTTATCGGCTACGCCAAGTCCCACGATATCCCGGTGGGACCGGGCCGCGGCTCGGCGGCGGGGTCCATGGTGGCCTACTGCCTGGATATCACCGACCTGGACCCCATTCAATATTCCCTCTACTTCGAGCGCTTTTTAAACCCGGAGCGGGTGTCCATGCCGGATATCGACATCGACTTCTGCTACCAGCGCCGGGGGGAAGTGATTGATTATGTCAATCGGAAATACGGCTCGGACCACGTGGCCCAGATCATTACATTCGGCACCATGGCGGCGCGGGGGGCCATCCGGGACGTGGGCCGGGTGCTGGGGATCCCCTACGGCGAGGTGGACGCCCTGGCCAAGCAGATTCCCAGCGGCCCCAACAACCAGCACATCAGCCTGGAGGACGCGCTGAAGCTGTCCAAGCCCCTGCGGGAGTCCTACGAGGGCAACCCCCAGGTGAAAAAGCTTATCGACACCGCCAAGGCTATTGAGGGGATGCCCCGGAATTCCTCCACCCATGCCGCCGGGGTGGTCATCACCAAGCGGCCTGTGTACGAGTATGTTCCCCTGGCGAAAAATGACGATATGGTGGTTACCCAGTACGTCATGACGACGCTGGAGGAGCTGGGCCTGCTGAAAATGGATTTTCTGGCCCTGCGGAACCTGACGATTTTAAACGACGCGCTGAAAATGGTCCAAAAGACGCAGCCGGATTTCTGCCTGCGCGATATCCCGGAGGACGATCCGGAGACCTATGAGATGCTCTCCAAGGGACAGACTTCCGGCGTGTTCCAGA
>CAJTOE010000128.1 GCA_910577805.1 uncultured Oscillospiraceae bacterium
GGAGGTCTGCCAGCAGAAAATGCGGCAGATCATTGCCAAGGACAAGGAGGCCTCGGCGGTGGAGAAGGATATGCTGACTACCCTGGAGGTCTGCTACGAATTTTATCTCCGGGGCTTCACCTTCCGCCGGATGGATATTTACGAGTCCCAGGCGATTCTGTTTAAGCTGGACCAGGAACACAACGCCCTGATTCCACCCTTTGTTTCGGTGGCGGGTCTGGGGGAGACCGCCGCAATCTCCCTGGCGGAGCAGCGGGAGGGCCGGAGATTTATTTCCATCGAAGAAGTGTCCGCCGCCTGCCCCAAGGTGTCCAGGACCCATATCGAGCTGCTGAAAGAGGCGGGGGCCTTCGGCAGTATGCCGGAGACCAGCCAGATGGACTTGTTTGCGATGCTGGGATGATAGGAGACTGTAATGAAATTAGAGCGTATAACGGATATGGAACATGAGTGGTATCAAAAAGCGACGGCCCTGTATCAAATCAGCTTTCCGGTCCATGAACAGCGGGAAAAGGCTTCGCAGGAGAAGATACTGGGCTGGAACGACTACCATTTTTATCTGATTTTAGAGGAGAATACCTTTGTTGGCCTGCTGTTAGGCTGGGAGACAGAACGATTCCTCTACATCGAGCATTTCTGTATCCAGCCTGAGCTGCGGGGCCGGCGCTACGGACAGCGGGTCCTGGAGGAGCTGCGGGAGGCGGGCAGGCAGGTTATTCTGGAGATTGACCCGCCGGTGGGCGACGTTTCTATCCGCAGGAAACAGTTTTATAGCCGCTGCGGCTTTGTGGAAAATCCTTATCACCACGTTCACCCGCCGTACCACCGGGGAAATCAAGGCCATGAATTGGTGGTGCTGTCCTCTCCGGCGGCGATTTCCGGAGAAGAGTACCAGAGGTTCCGGGACTATCTGGAGCGCCGGGTGATGGCGGATGTGTATGATTGAAGGTGCCCTGTTTTGTGACGCGTAAAGCAGAGCAGCCCTTTGGTTTCAACTTTTTGAATGACAGCTTTAGATAACAAAGGGGGAAGGAGCATGAGGCGCTGCCTTGTGGCTGCCGGTATAGTCGCATAAAAATACAGGAGGAATTTAAATGACTGTACCGGAGAAAAAAGTTTACCCCCGCACTGGGGACACTCAGACCGTTTATCTGAAAAATGTGGTCACAAACCCCAATATTACCGTAGGTGAGTACACGATATATAACGATTTTGTCCATGACCCCAGGGAGTTTGAGCGCAATAATGTGCTGTATCACTATCCTGTCAACGGGGACAAGCTGATCATAGGAGCATTCTGTTCCATCGCGTGCGGCGCGAAATTTTTGTTCAACAGCGCCAACCACACCCTGCGCTCCCTGTCCACCTACCCGTTTCCTATTTTCTATGAGGAGTGGGGCTTGAAGAGGGAAAACGTAACAAACGCCTGGGACAACAAGGGGAATATCGTCGTTGGAAACGACGTATGGATCGGCTATGAAGCGGTGATTCTGGCGGGCGTTACCATTGGGGACGGGGCGATTATCGGGACACGCGCGGTGGTGACCAAGGACGTGCCCCCGTATACCATTGTGGGCGGCGTTCCGGCGAAGCCGATTCGGAGGCGCTTTCCGGAGGAAACAGCAGAAAAGCTGCTGGAATTGCAGTGGTGGAATTGGCCCAGGGAGCGGATCGCAGAACATATCGCGGCGCTTCAAGCTGGCAGCATTGCACAAATCAAGTAAAAGGAGACGGTTATGGCCATAGATTTTTCCGAGCTGGAGCCGGATTTTGAAAGCCCCGAACCCCTTGTCACCACCTCTCTGACCCCGGAGGACGAGGGGGAATATTCCCTGCGTCCCCAGGCCCTGCGGGAGTATATCGGCCAGGAGAAGGCCAAAGGCAATTTGAACGTCTTTATTCAGGCGGCGAAAATGCGCCAGGAGCCTCTGGACCATGTGCTGCTCCACGGGCCTCCGGGACTGGGCAAGACCACCCTGAGCAACATCATTGCCAATGAGATGGGGGTCAATATTCGCATCACCTCCGGTCCCGCCATCGAGAAGGCGGGGGATTTGGCGGCGCTGCTCACCAATTTAAGTGAAAATGATATCTTGTTTGTAGACGAGATACACCGCCTGAACCGGTCCGTGGAAGAGATACTCTACCCGGCGATGGAGGACTACGCCATCGACATCATCATCGGCAAGGGCCCCTCGGCCAACTCCGTGCGGCTGGACCTGCCCAAGTTCACCCTGATTGGCGCGACCACACGGGCGGGCCAGCTTTCGGCCCCTCTGCGGGACCGGTTCGGCGTGACGCTGCGGCTGGAGCTGTACACCCCGGAGGAGCTGGCATTGATCGTCACCCGCTCCGCCGGCATCCTGGAGGTCCCCATTGAGCCGGAGGGCGCGATGGAGATCGCCCGCCGCTCCCGCGGGACCCCCCGTATTGCCAACCGAATGCTGCGCCGGGTGCGGGATTTCGCCCAGGTGCTGGCGGGGGGCGTGATTACCAAAAAGGTGGCCGACCAGGCGCTGACCGCCCTGGAGATCGACTACCTGGGCCTGGACGCCATCGACCACCGGATGCTGCGCAGTATTATGGAAAACTACCGGGGCGGGCCGGTGGGGCTGGACACCCTGGCGGCGACCATCAACGAGGAGGCGGTCACTTTGGAGGACGTGTATGAGCCGTATTTGATGCAGCTGGGCTTTTTGACCCGGACCCCGCGGGGCCGGTGCGTGACCGCGAAGGCCTATGAGCATTTGGGATTGCCCGTCCCCGGCGGAAGCGGGAACGGCTTGGAACAGCTGAGTTTTTAAGAGTGAGGTGTTGGACTATGGGAAAATTATTTGGAACCGACGGCATTCGCGGAATCGTCAATGCCGGTCTGGACGCGGACCTGGCCTATAAAGTGGGTCTGGCGGCGGCAATCGTGCTGGCGAAGGAAAAAAAGCCGGGTGAAAAGCCCCTGGTGACCATCGGCAAGGACACCCGTATCTCCGGGGACCTGCTGAAAGGGTCCCTGATTGCGGGGCTGTGTACCGCCGGAGCGGACGTGTTGGATTTGGGCACCCTGCCCACCCCCGGCGTAGCCTGGGTGACGGTGGACGAGGATGCGGACGCGGGTATCGTCATCTCCGCCAGCCACAATCCCTTTGCCTACAACGGCATTAAAATTTTCAACGGCCAGGGCTTCAAGCTCTCCGACGAGCTGGAGGAGAAGATTGAGGATATCGTGCTGTTTGGCAGCAACAACATTCCCATGAAAACCGGCGGGGAGATCGGCAAGGTCAGCTACGTGGCCCCCAAGGCTTCAGAGGACTACATCGACCATTTGGAGGACACCATTGACTCCACCCTGGGGGGCCTGCGCATTCTGGTGGACTGCGCCAACGGTGCGGCCAGCGCCACCGCCGCCCGGCTGTTCGACCGGTTCTCCAAGCTTCGCACAGACGTGATTAACGCCGACCCGGACGGGGTGAACATCAACGAATACTGCGGCTCCACCCATATGGACTCCCTGGCGGCGATGGTCACGGCGGGGCGCTACGACTTGGGGCTGGCCTTCGACGGGGACGCGGACCGGTGCCTGGCGGTGGATGAGAAAGGGAACCTCATTGACGGGGACCAGATCATGGCTGCCTGCGGCCTGGACCTGCGCGCCAAGGGGGAGCTGTCGGGCAACACCATTGTGGGTACGGTGATGACCAACGAGGGCCTGCGGCGGTACGCCAAGGAGCAGGAGCTGAATCTGGAGTGTACCGACGTGGGGGACCGCAACGTGCTGGAGCGGATGCTGGAGAAGGGCTACGCCCTGGGCGGCGAACAATCGGGGCACATGATTTTCCGCAAGCACGCCACTACCGGGGACGGCCAGCTTACCGCCCTGCAAATCCTGGCGCTGCTGAAGGAGAGCGGCAAAAAGGCCTCGGAGATTTTTGGGGCCTGCCCCCGGTATCCCCAATCCCTGGTGAACGTGCCGGTGGCGGACAACGATGTGAAAAAATCGGTCATGGCCAGCACGGAGCTGGCCCAGGCCATCCAGGCCGTGGAGGAAAAATTGGCGGAGACAGGCCGGGTTTTGGTGCGCCCGTCGGGGACGGAAGCCCTGATGCGGGTGATGGTAGAGGCCCAAACAGAGGACGCAGCCCGGTCCGCAGCGGAGGAATTGGCCAGTCTCATCCGAAAAATGGCGTGATTTCTCGAAAACCTTCTGAAAAGGACTTGACAAATCCGCTCATTTTGTATAGTATAGACAGGAGCAAATTCCTATGAGCGATATGCAGCTAAAGCATCCAGCTCCCGCAGACGAGGTCCTTTGCGACCGTGCGGCCCAGGGCGACCCGGCGGCCGAAGAGGAGCTGGCTGGACGTTACGCCCGCTTGGTGCGGGCCTGTGCGCGCCCCCTGTTCCTGGCCGGGGGAGACAGCGAGGATTTGATCCAGGAGGGCATGGTGGGCCTGCTCACCGCTATCCGTACTTTCAGCCGAAAGCGGGACACCGCGTTCCGCACCTATGCAGAAATTTGTATCCGCAGCCGCCTGCACAGTGCGATCCGGGCGGCCCAGCGCGATAAACATTCACCCTTGAACCACAGCGTTTCGTTGCCCCCTCTTTTTGATGAATCCAACGCGCATCTGTTCCCACGGGAAAAGAGCCCTGAAGACGTCGTCATCGGCAGAGAGGAATTTGAGGAGAAGCTGGACGCGCTGAAGGGTCAGCTTTCCGGCTTCGAGTCGGAGATTTTACAGCTATATCTCGACGGTTTCTCCTGCCGGGAAATCGCCGTCCGGGTAGGCCGGTCCCCCAAATCGGTGGACAATGCCGTGCAGCGTATCCGGAAAAAATGGGCGCGGCCATCATAAACGGCGTTTTCAGCGTAAGCTGATCGCAAAAATACACCACCCATCCAACTTGGGTACGAATCAAAGAGAGGGAAATCCAATGTACGAAGACAAGATCCTGGTATGCAAAGAGTGCGGCAATGAGTTCACCTTTACCGCTGGTGAGCAGGAGTTCTATGCGGAGCGCGGCTTCCAGAACGAGCCCCAGCGCTGCAAGCCCTGCCGTGACGCCCGCAAGAATGCCTCCCGCGGCCCCCGTGAGTTCTTTACCGCTACCTGCGCCGCCTGCGGCGGTGAGGCGAAGGTCCCCTTCGAGCCCAAGTCTGACCGTCCTGTGTACTGCAGCGATTGCTTCGCTCGTATGCGTGAGCAGGGCTGATAAAAGCCAGGGAACATCGTGTAAAAAACCGGCACAGTCTTTACTGTGCCGGTTTTTTTGTCCCCAAAGCGAGGGAGGGGAGACCCGCCTATCAAGAAAAGCGGCACAGCCTCAAGCTATGCCGCTTTCTTATCCTTATCTTTTTTTGTTGAAAATACGCTCCAGCAAATCCCAGTCGTCGTCCACCAGGGGAGGCTTTTCCGGTTCCGGCGCGGGGGCGGGCGCAGGAGCCGGGGGAGGGACAGGGACAGGCTCCGGCTGGACCGGCGCAGGTTCGGGAGCGGGAGTTTCCGGCGCTGCGCCCTTATTGATTTTATCCTCAATCCGGGAGAAGGGCTGATCTGGCATGGAGTGGGGCGTCTCGTCAAAGCCGGTGGCAATGACGGTCACCCGCAGCTCGTCCTCCAGGTTCTCGTCAAAGGTGGCGCCGAAGATGATATTGGCCTCCGGGTGAGCGGCCTGCTGGACCAGGTCGGCGGCGGTCTCTACCTCCTCCAGACCGATATCCACAGAGCCGGTGACGTTAATCAGCACGCCCTTGGCGCCATTGATGGAGGTCTCAAGCAGGGGGCTGGAGACGGCCATTTTTGCGGCTTCCTCGGCCTTGTTCTTGCCGGCGGCACGGCCCACACCCATGTGGGCACGGCCCGCGTCCTTCATGACGGCGGACACGTCTGCAAAGTCCAGGTTGATGAAGCCGGTGTTTTTAATCAGGTCGGAGATGGACTGCACAGCCTGCTGCAAGACATCGTCGGCGATCTCGAAGGCGTTGAGCATGGTGATCTTCTGGTCCGTGGCCAGCTTCAGGCGCTCGTTGGGGATGATGACCAGGGAGTCTACCTTGCTGCGCAACTCGGAGATGCCGCCCTCGGCCTGACGCATCCGGCGCATCCCCTCGAAGCGAAAGGGCTTTGTGACCACGCCGACGGTGAGGACCCCCAGCTCCTTGGCGATGTCGGCCACGATGGGAGCCGCGCCGGTGCCGGTGCCGCCGCCCATACCGGCGGTGATGAACACCATGTCCGCATCCTCCAAGGCCTTGGAAATCTGCGCCCGGTTCTCCTCAGCGGACTTGCGGCCCACCTCCGGGTCGGAGCCGGCGCCCTGACCGTTGGTCAGCTTTTCGCCGATCTGTATTTTATAAGTAGCGCTGGAGACGGCCAAGGCCTGCTTGTCCGTATTCACAGCGATAAAATCCACGCCCTTGGTCCCCGTCTTTACCATTCGGTTGACCACGTTATTTCCGCCGCCGCCTACGCCAATTACCTTAATGGTGACGACACTTTCAGGTCCCATATCCAATCCAAAGGCCATTCGATCTTCCTCCTAAGTCAAGAGCCTTGCAGGAGAACAGCACTCCTACACGCCACACTATTGTATCCCTCTTTTCGCCATAGGTCAAGAGAAATCCGTCTAATTTGCAAACTTTTTCTTGCGCTTCTGGTAAGATATCCTAATCGGGCTGGAAAACCACATCGTAATCCGGCTGGGTCAGGTCCATGATGCCGGTTTCATATTCCTCACGGGAGCTGATCGCGGCCTCCAAGGCCCGCAGCTTGTGCAGATAGTCCGCCCCATAGGGCAGCTTGACCCGGAAGCGCTGGGTGAACTCCATCTCGATCCATGCGTCACGGGTGAGGTCGATGGACATGGCCTGCTCCAGCAGCTCCCGCTCCTCCAGAGCCTGGAGAAGGCCCAGAAGGCTCTCCCGCTTGAAGGCCGCCGCCTCGTCTGTGACCAGGTGGGTGCCCGCCGCAGGGGCCAGGGGCGTCAGGCCGGTGACGGTCAGGACCTGCTCGCCGTTAGCCTGCTCCAGCAGCTTGCCGCTTGCGTTGATGAGCCAGCCGCC
>CAJTOE010000129.1 GCA_910577805.1 uncultured Oscillospiraceae bacterium
CCTCTGGCCTGCGGCCATCTCCCCCTGACAGGGGGAGTCGGCCTTCCCCCGCCAGGGGGGAAGGCTTATCGGTGCGCCTACCGAGACTACTGTGCAGTCAAGCAAGTGCCAGTGTCCGCGCCTTCCCCCCAGTGGGGGAAGGTGGCACGCGAAGCGTGACGGATGAGGGTGAGGGTGTAGGGCCGCTTAGCAGGATCGAAAATAAAATCCCTCCTGGTGGGAGGGATTTTATGATTCTGGGGGGATGTATTCAAGGAGGTCCTCGATTTTGCAGTTCAAAACAAAGCATACCTTTGCAAGAAAATCCAGGTCCGCCCGTTCGATGCACTCTCCTTTATAATAGCGGGTGATTACATCGTATTTGATTCCTGTGATTTTTCGCAAACGATTTCGTGTAATGCCTCGGTCGTGCATCACATCTGCCAATTTCACGCGAATATACCCATATTCTGCTGTTTGATATGAAATGATATTCTTTATTGTGTCCATTTTCCACCCCAACCCTTGTGAGGTTATCTTAACACTTCCTATCCCTGCTTGACATTTTCCCGTTTATAGTGTACCCTTGTATAAGGTGAACTATTAGGAGGAATCATATATGAGTGAAGAAATGTACCCCATACACTACATCCTCAACGACAAACGCTCCATCTTCTACGAAATTGACCCGGATTTGCAAACCGGCGTCCTCCAAATGGCCAGCCGTGAGCTTCCCCCAGACTCCTCCTATACGGAATTGTTCCGTATCCTCTGCCAGGAAGCCAGCCAAAAAGATTGCTCAACCTCCGCCCTGCTCTTTCGCGCGATGCTGGATTATCTCCTGGACCTCTATCAACAGAACAAAACAGACCAAAAATGAGACTGCCCAGCAAAGGCCGTCTCATTTTTTCACCCTCATCCTCCACATATAAAATACCTATTAAAATCCCCCCATAAAATTTGACAGCCGCCGGAAAAAATGCTATGATGCTATCTGTATTCTTTTACCCAAAAGAAAATTTTGACAAATTAGGGGGAATCTCTGTGCCATCAGACGACCGATTATGGTGGGTCTTGACCGCCTGCCTGGTCCTGAGCTTACTGCTCAATCTGTTCCTGCTGTTCCGCCGTCAAATCCTGACCCTGCTCCACCAAAACGGGGGAGAGGTCTCGGAAAACGAGATACTAGCCATGGTGGAGGAGGGAGAAGAATCCGGCTCCATCGAGGCCATCGAAAAGGAAATGATCGAAAACGTCTTTGAGTTCAACAACTCCTGCGCCGAGGATTTGATGATCCACCGCACGGATATGGTATCTCTGGGCGTGGAGGACAGCGACGAGACCATTTTACAGGCAATCCGGGAATCCGGCTTGTCCCGGTTCCCAGTGTACGGGGAGGATACCGACGATATCCTGGGCATCCTGTCTACCCGCGAATATTTCCTGAACGCCCGCGCCAAAAAGCCCCTGCCCCTGCGGGAGCTTCTGCGCCCAGCCTATTTTGTTCCGGAATCCGTCCGGGCGGACCTGCTGTTCCGGGATATGCAGAGCAAAAAAATACATATGGCCGTGGTGGTGGACGAGTACGGCGGCACCAGCGGCCTGATTACCCTGGAGGACCTTTTGGAGGAGCTGGTGGGTAAAATCTATGACGAGTTCGACCCCCCGGAGGAGCAGGACATTATCCCCATCAACGACAAGCTGTGGCGGGTGTCCGGCTCCGCCGACCTGGAGGACCTGGCCAAGGCCATGGAAATCGAACTGCCCTGGGATGAGCTGGAGGAATTGGACTGCGATACTGTGGGCGGCCTGGTGTTCGCCCAGCTCTCGGTGATCCCCGACGACGGCAGCCGCCCTGTGGTGGAGTCCATGGGGTTACGCATCCGGGTGGAGGACCTGTCCGACCGGCGGGTGAACTGGGCGCTGATAGAAAAGCTGGAGCCGGAGCCGGACGAGGCCAGGCAAGAGGACGAGTGAGGCCCGGTGCGGCGTTATGAATGGAAGCAGGGGGTAAGTTAAATGGAATATTTCATCCCCACCCAGGCCAGCGTGACGGAATTTACAGAGAAACGCTCCCGGTTCATCGGCCATGTATGGCGGGTGGACAGCGAGGAGGAGGCGCGGGCCTGGATCGAGCGCACGAAAAAAGAGCACTACGACGCCCGGCACAACTGCTGGTGCTACCGCATCAAGGACGGCCCGGTGCGCTACTCCGACGACGGAGAGCCCCAGGGCACCGCGGGCCAGCCTATGCTGAATGTGTTTGAGCGGGAGGCGGTGGAAAACGTGTGCTGTGTGGTCACGCGGTATTTCGGCGGCGTGCTGCTGGGGGCCGGCGGGCTGGTCCGGGCCTACACCCAGAGCGCCAAAAACGCCCTGGACGCGGCGGGGATTTCCGTGGTGCGCCGGTGGGTGGAGGCCCTGCTGTCCTGCCCCTACAGCTGGCACGACCGTGTGCGGCAGGAGGTGGAACGGCTGGGCGGGACCATCGCCGGAACGGATTACGGTGCAGATGTGTGCTTCACCGCCCTGCTGCCGGAGCAGTCGGCCCAGGAGATTTTGGCCTCTATTTACGATTTGAGCGCCGGGCAGATCGAGGGCCTTGTGTCCGGCGAGCGGTTCCAGGACGTGCCCTGGCGGCAGAGCGTTTTGTGAGAACGGCGAATACTTTGTTCCTTGATTAATGGAAAACCCGTTGAAAAGCAGATGCTTCTCAACGGGTTTTTGGTTTGTGGCTTTGAGGGTGACAAGAAATCAGCCCTTATTCTGGCGCATCTTCATAAAGTACAGGAAGCCCAGCATCAGCACAATACCCACCGGAAGCGCGATCAGAGGCGTGCGCACAAAACCGGCGACGATATAGGTGACGAAGGACACCGCCGCCACTGAAATCGCGTAGGGGAGCTGCGTAGACACATGGTTCACGTGGTCGCACTGCGCGCCCGCAGAGGCCATGATGGTCGTATCAGAGATGGGGGAGCAGTGGTCGCCGCACACAGCGCCGGCCATGCAGGCGGAGATGCAGATAATGCCCAGGGGGTCGTCCATGGGGAAAATCGCCATGGTAATGGGAATCAGCACGCCGAAGGTGCCCCAGGAGGTGCCGGTGGCGAAAGCCAGCAGACAGCCGATCACAAAGACGATAGCGGGCAGGAACATATCGAAGCTGCCGGCGCTGCTGCGCACCAGGTCACGCACAAAATATTTCGCGCCCAGGGAGTCGGTCATAGCCTTCAGGGACCAGGCGAAGGTCAGGATCATGATGGCGGGCACCATAGCCTTAAAGCCCTCCGGGATACAGCCCATCATGTCCCGGAAGGACAGCACCCGGCGCACCGCGTAGAATGCCAGCGTGAAAATCAGCCCGAACGCGGAACCCAGCATCAGGCCCACCGACGCGTCGGAGCCGGAGAATGCGTCCACAAAACTGGCGCCGGAGAAGAAGCCGCCGGAGTAGATCATGCCGATTACACAGCAGATCACCAGCACGATAATGGGGGCCACCAGGTCGATCACACCGCCGCCGTCCGAGGGGGCGTCGTCCTCCGCACCGGCGTAGGGGTTTTTGCCGGAGAACAGGTCGCCCTTAGTCTCGGCGTTGTGCTCGTACATGGCCATGGGGCCGTAGTCCATCTTCAGGACCACCAGACCGAGCATCATAACAATGGTCAGCAGGGCGTAGAAGTTGTAGGGAATGGCCCGGATGAACAGGGCCAGGCCGCTGCCGTCCTCCACGAAGCCGGATACAGCCGCCGCCCAGGAGCTGATGGGGGCAATGATGCAGATAGGCGCGGCGGTGGAGTCAATCAGGTAGGCCAGCTTGGTCCGGGATATGTTCTGCTTGTCGGTGATGGGCCGCATGACGCTGCCTACGGTGAGGCAGTTGAAATAGTCGTCAATGAAAATCAGCACGCCCAGCAGAACGCAGGCCAGCTGAGCGCCGGCACGGCTCTTGATGTTGTCTGCCGCCCACCGGCCGAAGGCCGCGGAGCCGCCGGCCTTGTTCATCAGGCAGACCATGGTGCCCAAAATCACCAGGAAAATCAGGATACCCACGTTGTAGCCGTCGGAGAGCACGCTGACGATGCCGTCCTGGAACACATGCAGGACCGTTCCCTCAAAGGAGAAGTTGGAGTAGAGCAGGCCGCCTACCACAATGCCGATGAACAAAGAGGAATAGACCTCCTTGGTCAGCAGAGCCAGGCCGATGGCGATCACCGGGGGGAGCAGGGACAGGGGCGTGTTGAAAAAGCCGCTGGAGGACGTGATATAGCCCGCGTACTCACTTTCAGCACAGGTCTCACAGGGGACGGCCTCCCCCTCGTCGGACAGCACCACGCCCATGGTCGCACAGTCGGGGCACTCGATATACTTGGTGCCGTTGAATTCCGTGGGGTCCTCCCCGGCGGCAAAGGCGGTGGTGACCAGGCTGAACAGGAGCAGGAGTATGGCCGCTCCTTGTATCAGCCGGCGGTTGGTTTTTCTCATAAATTTTCCCTCCAAATTTTTCTGCGCAAAAATAAAAAAGCATGGCACGCGAAGCGCAGCCATGACAAAACCGGACGCTCCTGCCGGACGCGCCGGAAGGACCGTCTGGATAGCGCTCCACAAGTGATTGTGACAGTCCGCGGGATATTTTCCGCACGGCCCAGGCACGGACGGGCAGGCACCCGACCAAACCTTCGGCGGCACTTCCTCTCGGAGGACCCAAGCTGCCTGGCTGGGGGTCCCCGTACGCATAAGCGCCGCGCCTCTATCCATCCCTATAAAATTGCAAAAATTTTACCATGTGTGACGAATCCTGTCAAGCTTTTTTTGAAAATTCTTTGGTTTGTTTTTGTTTTGATTTTATGAATGCGGATGAGGGGGAGGGAGGGCTGCTCCCAGCCTATTTACAATTTCTTTCAAAACCACTTGACAAATCCAATCAAAGGGTTTACAATAATCGAGTAGCCTAATGAGGGCATGACAGCAGCTGCCAAAATTACAAAAAAGAGGTGAGCGGAAATGGTGCGGCTTATTTTTTTGTTTCAGCAGTACAAACCGAAATACAGGCGGTGCGGCCTTTCCGCGTCACAATGACGTGTGAGGAGCCGCCGGTCAGACCGGCGCGGGGTGATAGAGATACATCCCCGAATATATGCCGTTTTGCCGCCGCCTGTGGTCGAAAATGACTGCAATCGGTGGTTTTTTGTGTCTATTTTAGCGCTTAGTTTTTACACAAAAAGGAGGGAACAGCCAATGACGATGAAGAAGAAATTTGAGAAAAACCCCATCTGGAGCAGCCTGCGGGAGGATCGGGACATCGACGATATGATTTTCGGATACGATACCTACTGGGAGCCGGAGGAGCGTCATACGACCAGTGACCGCTGAGGGATTTTTTTCAACAGTTTCGACAAAAAATAACAGCTGCGGCTGTGGGCTTTTACTGGAGTGTGCCCATAGCCGCAGCTTATTATTATGTAAACCTGAAAAGCGCGGTCCCGCCCCGCCCCGTTTAAAATTTTCCAGCGGTTTTTCTCCGCTTCCAGACTTTACGTGTGATTTATTGTATGTTATAATCCTTACTGTAAAAAGAAAACAGAAACCGTCCGGGTTCGAGAGAAGGGAAGCGTACGGATGAACCAAATCCTCATTTGGCTGACCAAGAGCAGCCAGCGCTACCCCAGGCCCCTGCTGGATCTGCTCACCACCAGCTTCTTTATGGCCGTGGCCTTCTGGGTCAGCGATATGCTGCTGGAGCATACAGGCGCGGAAAATAACTCCGCCCTGGTCTACGTGCTGGCGGTGCTGTTCATCGCCCTGCTCACCAACAGCTTTGTGTACGGAGTGGGGGCGTCCCTGTTCGGGGCCTTCTGCATCAACTACTTTTTTATGGAGCCATACACCGAATTTTCCCTCAGCTACGCCGGCTACCCGGTGGCTATGGTCAGCATGGTTGTCATCGCCATCATCATCTGCGGCCTGACCTCCACCATCAAGAACCAGGCCCTGGAAGCCGCGCGCCGGGAACAGAACACCAAGGAGCTGTACGAGGCCAACGAGCGGCTCAACGAAGAAAAAAACGCCATCCAGCTGGAGGCCGCGCGGGAGACCATCCGGGGCAACATTTTACGGGCGGTGTCCCACGACCTGCGCACCCCTTTGACGGGGATTTCCGGCGCGGCTACGGTGCTGCTGAGCAGTGAGGAGATGCGCTCGGAAAAAAGCCTCTCCCTGCTCCAGGACATCCGGAACGACGCCAACTCCCTGATCGCCATGGTGGAAAACATCCTCTCCGTCACCCGTATCCGGGACGGCACCATGACCATCAACAAGCAGCCGGAGATGCTGGAGGAGGTGGCCGGAGACGCGGCGCTGACCATCCGGCGGCGGTTCCCGGACAGCGGCGTGTCCCTGGAGCTGTCGGACGATATTCTGTACCTGGAAATGGACCCCATGCTCATCAAACAGGTCATCATCAATCTGCTGGAAAACGCCATCCGCCATTCCGGAGACCAGGAGGGTATCCTCCTAAAACTGTTCCGGCGGGAGGACTGGGCTGTGGTGGAGATCCGGGACCAGGGCCGGGGGCTGTCCCAGGAGGTGCTGGAGGCCATCCAGGCGGGCCGGCAGTTCATGCCCCAGTCCAACGACAAATCCCGCGGTATGGGCATCGGCCTGACCGTCTGCCAGAGCATCATCCAAATCCATGAGGGTTTTTTCGAGGCGGAGAACGGCAGCCAGGGAGGCGCGGTGTTCCGCTTCGGCCTGCCTGTCAAGGAGATAGAATATGAATGAAAAACGTGTGATACTGGTCATTGAGGACGAGCGGACCATCAGCAATTTTATCTGCCGCGCCCTCCACGCCAGCGACTATAAGGCCATCGCGGCCTCCAGCGGGAAAGAAGGGCTGTCCCTGTTTTTCTCCCACCAGCCGGATTTGGTCCTGCTGGACCTGGGACTGCCCGACATGGATGGCACCCAGGTGCTTTCCCAGCTCAGCGGCCTGCCCAACGAGGCCCCGGTGATCGTCATTTCCGCGCGGGACCGGGAGTCGGAAAAGGTGAA
>CAJTOE010000130.1 GCA_910577805.1 uncultured Oscillospiraceae bacterium
ACTCAATCCCATTGAATTGTTCTGGGCTTGCCTGAAGCGTTTCTTGAGAAAAATCCTTCCCTCTGCACCTTCCTTTGACGATGCCCTTTCTACCGCTTTTCACCTGTGGTGACTATATCTGCTGCTGGTGAGTTTCCTACACGCTCTATGCGGCTTTTGGGAAGTGTTCGCTCTTTGGAGGCTCTGGTATACCGGCTGGAGCATGCCCAGCAATTCCGAAATGAGTCTGGGGCAGACCTGGGCAGATGCAGGATGCTGTCGGTCAGCGGCAAGCGGGACAGGCGTACCATCCGCCTCCACAAAACCGCGCTTCCACTCCTGAATACGCTCCACCCGGCAGCACTGGAACAGTATTTAGCCTTATCTGGCGGACACCGCTTTTCCAGCAGCGATGGACATGTGCAGCGAAACCATCGGGTCGCAGAGACGCTGGCAGTGTGTATGGGGGCCGGAGTCGAGTTTCGGCCCTATGAGCTCCCGGCTCTGCAAAAACAGCGCATTGTCCAGATCGTACCAACATTCCCTGCGTTCTACACTGCCAAGTCACTCAAGCGCTTGGACAGTACAGAGATGAACAAGACCATCTTCACCCGGCTGACGGGGGTGCTGTTTGCGCAGGAAACCTGCTGGGCCGTCTATAACACCCGCGGCGCCGTCATGAAGTGGAGCGGCATGGGTGAGTTCAAGACCGCGCAGCACCTTGCGGAACTGGCCCGGATGAATGCCGGCCTCCCCCGGGCGGACCATGCGCTGCTCTTGGGTGAGTGTATGGACATTGCGCTGCGCACGATGGAGGAGTCGGATAAGAGCCGCCGTATGGAGCTGCGCTTTGACCGTATCTACCCCCATATCCATTTCATTCCACTGGACTGGCAGGGTATCCAGCTGCTGAGGATCCTGACGCTCCCAAACTGGAACGAACAGGTACTCTCTGCAGTATTCCCTTCAGAATGGCGTGCTGTTGGCCCTGACATCATTGAATGCGACGCCCAGCGGGACGGGACATTCATCCTTTCCCATCTGGATGGAGACCTGGCCCGGCTCCTGCGGCTGCGCCAGGCGCTGGAGCACAGCGAAGCACGCTGCGAGGTGCTGTGCTTTCCGTGGCAAACGGCATTTGTCCGGGATTATCTGGGTAACCGTGTAGGACTGCGTGAGGTGACTGTGGATGCACTGGAGGATGCCCTGGGCCTGACTGACCCGGAGTACAGTGATCCACGGGAGGAGGTACCGCCTTGAACAATAACCGTACCCGTACCAATAGCATTATCATCGCTGTCATACTGGGTCTGGCCACTCTGCTCTATCTTGGCGGACTGGTGTGCCAGCTGCTCACCGAGTATCAGGTATGGCTGGCCAGCGGCGGTATGCAGGGGCAGGCCCAGATCGGCGACATCCGCTTTGGGCCACTTTCCTGCTGGCGCCAAGCGCTTACCCTGTCTGGACTGAAGTACACGGGGCTGGTAGCCCTGATCGGCGGCAGCGCCTATGCTTTTGTCCGGCTCTATGACCGCTTTGGGAGCCGCGACTTTGATGACCGCAATTTTTCCCGCAGCCAGCGAGGCGCATACGGCACCGCCGGTTGGATGGCTGAGACGGACCTGCGCACAGTCCTGGAGGTGGCCAGCCCGCAGAAGGCCCGGGGCATCATACTGGGCCAGACTGACCGTGGCAGCGTGATTTGTCTGCCTGAAGATACCAGGCTCAATAAGCATGTTGCAGTCTTCGGCGCCAGCGGCACCATGAAGTCCAGAGGAGTGATTCGCCCGGCGCTGTTCCAGAGCATAAGGCGCGGGGAATCGGTAGTAGTCACAGATCCCAAGTCGGAAATTTACTGTGACACAGTGGAACTATTCCGAAAATATGGCTATACCGTCCGGGTCTACAACCTGCTACAGCCCGAATTGAGCGACTCCTGAAACTGCATGTTTGACCTGGGCGGCGATACCCTGATGGCTCAGGTGCTGACGGATGTCATCATTGCCAACACGAAGGGGGACGGCAAGGGGGACCATTTCTGGGATAACGGTGAGGCGAATCTTCTGCAAAGCCTGATCCTCTATGTGGATCTGGACTCCACACGCCGCCCAGAGGAGCGGAACCTGCCTGCCGTTTACCAGATGCTTACCCAGAACACGGAAAAGCAGCTCACCGCTCTCTTTGACCGGCTGCCTTTGGACCATCCGGCCCGGGCGCCCTACAGCCTGTTCAGCCAGGCCAGCGATTTCGTGCGGGCCGGTGTGGTCCTGGGCTTGGGCACCCGGCTGCAGGTGCTCCAGAGTGAGGCCGTCCGAAGTATCACCCGTCAGTCTGACATCGACCTCGCTCTTCCCGGGCAGACCAAATGCGCATATTACATCATCTTGGACGACCAGAACTCCTCATTGGAATTTCTGTCGTCCCTTTTTTTCGCCTTTCTGTTCATCAAGCTGGTCCGCTTCGCTGACAGCACGCCGGAGCAGCGGTGCCCAGTGCCGGTGAATATCGTTCTGGACGAGATGAACAACATCGGTGTCATCCCGGACTTCTCCCGGCGTTTGAGCACCATCCGCTCCTGGTCCCTCCAGGTCCTGATGTGCTGCCAAAACCTGCCTCAGATCCAGAACCGCTATCCCAACAACCTCTGGGCGGAGCTGGTAGGCAATGCGGACACGCAGCTGATGCTGGGCTGCACAGACGATGTGACGGCGGAATATTTCAGTGTCCGGAGCGGAGATATGACGGTGGAGGTCAACTCCACCATGACGACCCGGCAGAGCATCGCCATTGCCCAAATCATCCCCCAATACCGATATACGCAGGGCCTTGGCCGACGCAGGCTGCTTACGCCAGACGAGGTGCTGCGGCTGCCCAACGACCAACTGCTGATCATCATCCGTGGCCAGAAAATCCTGCGGGCAAAGAAGTTCGACTACACTGGCCATCCCTACGCCAAAGAGTGTGTCAAAACCAGTATACGGGACTATCCACAACTCCAGTGTACCCCCGCTGTGGATCCGGAGCCTGCCCCTGAAGCGCCGGAGACTATACCTACCCCAGCTCCAGAAGAACCCGTACCGCCTGCGGAACCGGAGGCCGCCCCTGCTGTGGCGCCGGCAGAAACACCCAAGCGTGCCAGGCGGAGGCCGACCCTCTACGAGAGTGCGAAGCCACCGTCTTATTTTTAGGCAATCACGCATTATTTTATCAACTACAAGGAGGAAACAAATCATGGCACGTACGAAAAAGGAATTGAAAGATCAGGATCCTCTGCTCGGCAGCGAGACTGCGGACCAGACCGCTGGAGCTGGTGCCGACGGTACCGGCCTGGTACCGGGCGGTGAGCCTGGCGCTCCGACCCCGTCCGACCTGGAACTGGCGGACGGCACGCCGCTGGACCCCAACGCTCCCCAGACTGAGATGAATCAGGAACCGGAAGGCGGCCAGCCGCCCCAGGCTGACCTGGAACCCGGCGCAGAACCGCCTGGCCTGGGCGAGCCGACCGCTGTTCCCCAGACTGGCTCTGAAGTGCCAGATGATGAGGCTGCGGGCGAGTCTGGACCTGCCGCCTCCCAGACTGACTCCGGGCAGCCCAAAAGCCGGCTCAGAATGCCTAGCCGGCGCGGCCAGCGCGTGGTTTCCATTGACGCTGAGCGCACGGTTGAGACGGATGCGGACAAGCTGCGCAGCGACCTGCTGGACCTGGTGGAGTCCCTGAAGGGCAAGAAGATCCTGACCGGCACCATCCAGGGCGTGGAGCGGCTGGCGGACAACCCGGAGATGTCCTACGCCGTCACCTACCACGGCGACTACAAGGTCATTATCCCGGTACTGGAGGCGGTGGAGGAACCGGAGGACTACCGTGGGCAGCCCAAGGGCGATGTCCTGCACTACCTGCTTAACAAACGGCTGGGCGCCGAGGCCCGGGTGGTCTCTGTAATCCGGGCGGGTATCTTCGTGGACCTGTTCGGCGCGGAGTGCTACATCCCCCTGCGGGAACTGTCCTACCAGCGGTGGGTGGACGCCACCGCCCACTACCAGTCTGGACAGCGCGTGCTGGTAAGGGTGCTGGAGGTAGACCGGTCCGACCGCAGCCGGCTCCGGGTGTCTGCATCTGTCAAGCAGGCAGGTGAGAACCCCTATGAGAAAGCGCTGAAGAAGTATGCGCTGGGCAGCTTGTATATGGGTACAGTCAGTATGGTGGATACTACCGGAGTATTTGTCTCTCTGGACGGCGGCATCGACTGCCTGTGTACCTATCCCAAGCGGGGCCGGCCGCCCCGCGGCTGCCGTGTCTCAGTGCGCATCCTGGGCATCAATTACGAGAGCAACCGTATCTGGGGCGTCATCACCCATATGTCCACCGTGCGCTGAATGTCAGAAGGTCCTGATTTCAATCTTTCAGCTTGGACTCATGTACGGTGCGGCAGCATGGAAAATCAACCTAGACCACATACTTCCGAAAATGTATTGCTATTGTGCGGACATAGTGGTATAATACGAGGGAAACAGTTTGCCATCTACAGGAAGGAGTGTCTCACATGGCAAAGACAGCGAACCTCTACGCCCGCATTGAGCCGGAAGTAAAGGAACAGGCGGAAAGCATTTTAGCTGCGCTGGGCATCCCGGTCTCTAACGCGATCAATATGTTCTATAAGCAAATCATTTTGCAGCGTGGCATCCCCTTTGAAATGAAACTGCCGCAGGCAAAAGTAGTGGATATGGGCAAGCTGACCGCACAGGAACTTGATCAGGAATTGGAAAAGGGATACCAAGATGTTCTGGCGGGCAGGACAAGACCGGCAAACAGGGTTTTTGACGAAATCCGAAAGGACTACGGTATATGACATATTCAGTCGAGATCGCGGCTCAGGCAGAACAGGACTTGCGCGGTATCTTTGAGTATATCGCCTACGAGCTGCAATCGGTCCAAAACGCTGCGGCGCAGCTTGCCAGACTGGAGGAAAACATTTGCGCCCTCGACCGGATGCCGGAGCGGTATCGCCGGTATGAAAAGGAGCCGTGGTATAGCCGGGGCTGGCGGGTTATGCCGGTAGACCATTACTGTGTGTTCTATACGCCGGGTCACGACCGCAAAATCGTGAACATCACCCGCGTACTTTACGGGGGGAGGGACATAGAGACCGTCCTTGCCGATCATGAAACAGTATAAATTCGAGCAAATTGATAGAATCCATGTTATCTTTGAACGGGCGGAGCTGGTAAAACGGCTCCGCCCTTTTGCTATCCATTGCAAAGGAGCGATAAACCGATGAATAGATCAAAAAAGCGAAAAAACCAGCTGTTTCCCATGCTCATAACCGTCATGGTGCTGACCGCCGTTTTAACCCCTGCCGCCTATGCGGATACCGACGGCACTGAGCCGAAAATTGTGCAGCAGCCCGACCAACTGGTCCTGCAGTTGGGAACGCGCTGGGCCGGGGTGGAGTTTGAGCTGCGCACCGACGCCGGTATCTTTCCTGTTCCGGTTGTGGTAGACGAGTATGGCGTTTTGACCATGGACCTGGGCGGCAGCACGACCTATACCTTGAGCTGCATTCACTCCACCGCCCCGATCCCTGACCCGGAACCCGAGCAGACCGACCCGCCTCCGCCCGCTGTATCCGACCCCGTGCCGGAGGCTCCAGTCAGCCCCCAGAAAGAGGGGAAGCAAGGCGGCCTTCCGATTCCAGCAGTCATCTTTCTGGTCGGCCTGGCCGTCGTGGCCGGAGTAATCGCCACGCTCCATATCACAAAGAAGCGCCAGGAATACGCCTATGACGAGTGGGAGTATGAAGACGACGAGCCGTAATACTGACTTCGCGCTCCCATACTCACTTTGACACAAAACTTGTGAATAAACCGTGTATTTTTGGGAATTTGGTTGACTTTTCAAAATGTTTATGGTAATATTTATCCATAGCAAGACACTGCGTTCAGGCTCTCGATACGCCGGGATAACCTGGCGTCAGACCTGCCGGAACTTAGCAGGGAATCGTTACGGATCTGCTGTATAGCCGGATCCACACGACGCAGGTCTTGTCTCATAAAATTGTAGCCGGAAGGCTGCTGAAATACAGTGCAGAGTCAATGGCTGGGTGCGACCCCACTATCCCAGCGCTTGGCTTTGCATTGTCTTTTTTCGGCAGTCTTCCGGCTCTTTCTGTTTTATTTGGAGGTTTTGAGCATGAAACGAAAATCAAATCGGGGAAAGGTATGGAACCCGCGAGGTACATCTGGACAGGTGCGGTGCCACTGCGGCCGCCTGGCAGTTCTGCGCAGCGCGGAAGGGATCTGTAAGACCCACCGGCCGGATGCCAAGGTGTATGTCTGCTCCGGCTATCCCGCGTGCGACTCCTTTGTCATGGCCCACCCGGGGACTCTGGAACCAATGGGCACGCTGGCCCCGCCGGAGCTAAGGCGGCTGCGGTATGAGGCCCATCAGCAGTTCGACCAGCTCCATAAGTCCGGCCTGATGACCAGGCGGGAGGCGTACCAATGGCTGTCCTACACGACACAGGCGCCCATGTCTCACGCCCACATCGGGCACCTGGGCGAGTATTACTGCCGGGTCGTGATCCGAGAGAGCAGGAAACTGCTGGCCCAGCGCACTGGGGCGGCGTGAGCTTAAAATATCGGGAGGTGAATGGTATGCTGTCGCTTACAACCGAGCAGCGAGTAAAAGTTGAAGAAAACATGGGTCTGGTGGGCAAGGTAATAGGGGACTGTGTCCACACGCTGGACAAGGGCTGCATCTATACCTATGACGATCTCTTCCAGATTGGGTGCATTGGCCTGTGCAAGGCGGCCCAGACTGACCGGTCCGGGCACGAAAACGCCTTTTCGACCTACGCCTACTGCCTGATCCGCAATGAGATCTACACACAGCTGGAGTACGCCACACGCCGCAGTCGGGAACAGGCCACAGACCCGGCGGAACTGCCCTGCGGCGTACTGGATGACAGCCTGGAGGAACGGGATGCGTGCCGGG
>CAJTOE010000131.1 GCA_910577805.1 uncultured Oscillospiraceae bacterium
CCCCCGTCAAGGGGGAAGGCTTATCGGTGCGTCTATCGAAGCTACTCCGCAGTTGGGCAACTGCCAATGTACGAAGCCTTCCCCCTCATGGGGGAAGGTGGCACCGCCGCAGGCGGTGACGGATGAGGGTGAAGCCCAAGGGCTGCTCTATTTTACGAATCAAAGATACGATAAAATAGGATAGGATAAAAATGCGCAGGCGCGGAGAGGGAAAACCTCTCCGCGCCGCCTGCCGGGTGGATGAAATCAGTCTACAAAGACCGAATTGTACCGCTCAATGCACTTACTCAGCGTCTCGGAGACGTGCGCGATGGAGCCAAGGGGCGCGCCCGAATGGCTCATGTCCGGGACCTTGCCGCTCTCCACCTGCTTCATCATCCAATCCAAAGCCTGGATCAGGGAGTCCAGCAGGCCGTCGAAGGGCCGGGAGTTGGACAGTGATTCCTGAATCATCTGGTCGCTGTCCGCGGCCGCCGCGTCGAAGTCCGCCACCACCTGCACCAGCTCGTCGTATAGGGGCCGGATCTCGCTCAAATCCATGTCGTTGATGTTCTCGTCCCCGACGCCCTGGCTGTAGATCGTGTTCAAAATGTCCTTGCCGATGGAGATGGCCCGGCTGGCGTTGTAGATAATCAGCCGTCCGTCGGCCTTCATCTGTTCCTCCTCCTCGGCCCGGCGCTCCGCGCCCATGGCGGCGACCGCGTCCATAAAGTCGTAGCCCAGGCTTTGCACCGTCTCCGCGTTGGCGTAGAGGGCCGCGTGGTACTCCTTGGCCTTCTGGTACTGGTTGTCGGCGTAGTCATAGCTTCCGCTGATGGAGGAACAGGCGTCCATCACCGCCTCCAGAGGCCCGGCCAGGTCCTTCACCATCTGGTCCATCTCGCCGTAGCTGGGTTCCATGTCCGCCAGATACAGGCAGTCCTCAATGATGTCGGTATTTTTGCCGTACACCCGGTAGCCGTAGGTCAGCCCCGTGTCGGGGAGCAGGGAAAATTCCTCTTGATAATCCACGACCTGGAAATAGTACTCCATGGAGTCCAGGATATCCACCAGATCGTTGTTCAGTTCCACATAGTAGTTGAATTTTATCATGTCCATCTCTTCCGGGGTAAAGGGATTTTCTTCCTCCTCCTGGGACTGGTCCGGGACAGAGGCCGCGGGAGGCTCGGCCAGGGGCTCGCTGGAGCTGTCCGACGGCTTGCCGGAGCCGTCTGTGCCTCCGGCGCAGCCGGTCAGCGCCAGGGCCAGGGCCAGCAGGACAGCGGTGAGTTTTGTGTACTGTTTCATCTTCGTTCCTCCTGAAAGCTGGAATTATTCAAATGGATCGAACTGGGGCAGATTCAGGGCAAACACGTCGCTCAGTTCTGCCAGCAAATCCGGATAGGCCTCGTCCTGCTGGTCCAGCAGGTAGTCGATCTGGGCGGACAGGTAATAGCCGTCCTGCTTATAGTCCGCGTACAGGATGGCGATGCGCAGCTTGCCGCCGTCCATGTAGGCCACCCGCTGAATGGCGATGTCGTAGTCCTCCACGTACTCGACCTCGGCCACGCCCTCCTGGTACATCTCCACCCGGCCGGACAGGTCCTCGTAGGCCTGGGCTATGACGTCCCGGGCGTCGCCGTCCGTCCCGGCCATGGTGACGGTGACCGCCATTCCGTGGGCCTGGGTACGCAGCGTATAGCCGTCGTTCAAAAACTCCGGCGCTTCACTGTAGGGCACGTAGACGTCCACAAAGGCCTCGTGGCCGAACATCTCCTCCGGGGCCTTGACATAGCCCGCGCCGATGTACTGGTAGCCCATTTCCGCCGCCTGGTGGTACAGCTCCTGGTAGTTCTCCGGGGTGATTTCCGAGAGCTGGATGCTTTCGAGAATATATAGAATGTTGCCCTTGATGACGTTTTCGTCCGCCTTGTCCCGCTGCTGGGCCTTGACCACAAGCAGGGTCCCGCCGTCGGCCAGGGCCACGCCTACATGTATGGCCTTGTTATCGTTGAAATGCAGGGACAATATCTCGTACTGGTAGGTTCTGCCGTCCGCCGCCGTCATGGGCACCAGCGTCGAGCCTGCTCCGGCGTGGGCGAACTGAAAGTCCTGATAGCGGGAGGAGGTCCGGTACGCTTCAATGGGGGCGAGCAGCACATCCAGCGCGGTTTCCTCGTTCGCGCCGTACTGGACACTGATTGCGTAGTCGGTGTGGGTCGCGGTGTCGTAGAAGTTGTTGCCCGTGGAGGCCTGGAAGCTGCTGTCGATCTCATAGGCAACGCCGTCGTCCAGCAAGTAGAAATCGGCGTCCTCCGGGACGCGGGCTTTTTGGTCCCAAGGCTCCGTCTGGACCCGGTCAGGCGTGGTGGTCGTGACAGAGGGACTTTGGAGGGAACCGTCCAGAAGCTTTCCGCCCACGAAGCCCGCTACGGCCGCCGCCAGCGCCAGCACCACACCAGCTGCCAGCAGGCTTGTGCGCCAGGGCATAGGCTCCTGACAGCGCTCCAGGCCGGGGGCCGGGGCGAAGTCCGGGTAAGCCTTTGCGATGGTCACTTTTTTCCGCTTCCCGCCGCCGCCGGAATAGGTCCCCTTCCAGCACCACTTGTTCTCCTTGGTGATTTCCAGGTCCGTCAGAGGCAGGACCATCAGGCTCAGGTTACTGCCGGACGCAATCTGTCCGCTGGTAAGCAGAGCGATGGCCCGCTGCACCGACGCCCGGCACTGGGCCTGCTCCTCCGGGGAGAGGATTTCCCAGCGCATCCCCCGCAGAGGCATCGTTTGTTTGCTGAAACGGTAGGTGTCCATCCGGTTCAGGCCCATCAGATTCACCCGCCAGAGGGTGTTGGCGGATTTGACAAAAACGAAGGTAGAGGCCGCGCCCAGGTTGATCAGAGGGGCGGCGGCGCACACCATCACGAAGGAACTCAGAACGCAGGCCAGCGCGGCCATGGACAGAGGGATGGGGCCGTCCAGCGGGATGGCGACGAACAGCAGGGCGATACCCAGCAGCAGTCCGGGCACCATGGACAGCGACGCGCTGAACCGGGCGCCCCGCGTCCACTTCATCACGCCGGGGTAGAATACAGCGGCTTCTTCCGGTGCGCTGGCGGCATCTGCCGTGGTCCGGACCAGTGGCAGGTCCGGCATTTCGGTGCTTTTCAGGCCGTTCCAGATGGTGGGCACCGCACCCAGCAGGGTGAATAAGTACAGCATGATTAAATCGCCCCAGTAGGGGCCGCTCTCGATTATGCCCCGGTCCAAGAGGTCGGGCACCTCTTGAAACGCCTCAAAAATCCCATCATGGAGCGCGTCGGCCACGGCCACCGCCCAGATCAGCCGGTGGGCTAGATAGGTCATAGCCAGAATCAAAAGGGTGGAAATCAACGCGCCTTTTTTGGTCAAGCTTCCTCCCAGCAGCTCGTAGCCCTTCAGGGCACAGACCGCCATCACCAGCCCTGATATGGACGCGACATACCCAAGCTGTCCGATCAGGACCGCGCAGGCCACGCCAATCAGTGAGCCTAAAAATGCGCCGACGATACCAGCAGGCACATTTTCCCGTTTTTTCTCTTCCATCCGAAATCAGTCC
Source organism: uncultured Oscillospiraceae bacterium (assembly GCA_910577805.1). Taxonomy (GTDB): domain Bacteria; phylum Bacillota; class Clostridia; order Oscillospirales; family Oscillospiraceae; genus Lawsonibacter. The sequence continues at coordinate 3,572 of CAJTOE010000131.1, forward strand.
TCCTATTTCTCCGGCCTAGCAGGTCGATTTGGGTTCTTTTTCCCCACGTTATTTTAGCACGATCCCCTCATTCTGTCAAAGACTTCTGCGGGTGAGGGGCGGGAGTATGTGCAATGTGACGAGGGTGCGGCGGCGGATGAGGGTGAAAAAAAGCCCGGCCCCCGAACGGGAGGCCAGGCCGCGCACATCTCACCGGATTGCAAAATAGGTGTAAGTGTAACCCTGCTGGTTGGTGAGAATCCAAACCGTATTGTCGCTGGTGGGGGTGCGGACGTAGCCCACCTGAAAGCCCCCGTCCTGAATCACTACGGGGTGCTTTCCGTCCCACCCGGCGGGGGAACCGTCCAGGGCGATCCCGCTGTACCACTTAAACTCGCCGCCGCCGGACTCAAACCCCAGCAGGAACTGCCGGACCACCACCACGGCCCTGGGCCGGAAGCCCAGCTGAATGGTCCGGGTGGGGGCGGCGTCGCCGACGTAGCTGCCGGTCACAACCGGGAGCTTGCCGGGGGAAAACGCGTTCCCGGCGGTGGTGAGGGCCTGGGCAATCTGGGTGGCGTGGGTGCCTAGCGCGGCGTCGATTTTCGCGTTGTCGGCGTTGAAATCCTCGCGTAAAACCTTGTCGGACGCTTCCCACTGGCAGAGATCATAATTTCGTGTGTGATTTGTAGACATTGGATTTCCTCCTTAAAAGTAGTTTTCATAAGGGGTGGAAATCCGGGAAAAGGTGTACGTTTGCGTACACGTAAGGAATTATTATTTTATCTTTTGTAAATAATAGGGGTGAACCCCCGGAGCAAAGCTCCGAGGGTCCATATCCCAGTTACAATTAGCTTAAGGTCTTAGAGAAGGAAGTGGTAATAGAACTCCCATTAGCACTCACAGTCGGATCAGTAGTTGCCATAACCCAACCGGCATCGGTAAGTGCGGTTGCAGTCAATGCGGTCTGTGCATCGAAATAGTAACCAGTGTCCGCCTCGATCTTCACGGAGAATTCCCAGTCACCATTGCCAACATTACCGTCTCCATCGACAGTTCCCTTAACCTTGGTCAGTGCGGCACTGTTCTTCACGCCGGTCGTAGACAAGGTCATTGCGGTAGGAACAGCCTGACCCGCAGTAAGAGTCACATTCGTCAAGGCAATTGTACCAACATATTTCACCTGAGTGAAGGTCAGCTCCTCAGAGCCAACGGTCTCGGTCGCAGTCGCGCCGCTCGCACTAGTAGCGGGAGTACCAGCAACGGGAGTACCGTCCGCGCCGGTAGTCACGTCAATGCGGTTCTTAATGGCGGCACCAGCGCTTTCGGAAGCCTCCACAACAGCACCCTCAGCCACATAAAGCACACTGGTGGCATTGGCAGTCTCATAGGTTTTATCTCCAACGGTCAGCGTAATAGTAGCCTCCACGTTAGTGCCCAGAGTTACCTTAGTGGCGGGGGTCAGAGTAATAGTTCCGTCACTTTCGGGAGCGCCATAGTCGGATGTATCAAACACGATTTTGGAGGACATCTGCCAGCCAGTGCCCGCAGTTCCGTCGACCTTCACAACTTCCACAGCGGTATCATCAGCCGCCTTATTGGTGTCATTAACAATCACGTAATGCTTGCCAATATCCGCGGTGTCGTCGATAGCCAGGGTAGCATTGTTTCCACTGATAGACGCAATACCCATAGTCTCGCCGGTCGTGCTCAGGATGACTTTGTAGCCGGCGGTCTCTTCCAGAACAATCGCGCCATCCTTCACGGTATCCGCACCCACAGTCACGTTGCCGTAAGCCGTAGCCTCAGCAGTGGCCAGAACGGGTTCGCCCTGAGCCTCGCCATTCAGCGTCAACTGCACGAACTTACCTGTATTTGTATTCGTGCCAGTCACCTTGAGTACCTGACCAAAGGCAACATAGTTGCCTTTCGTATCTTGCCAACTGCTGGCACCATCAGCAGCAGTCACCAGAATCTTGGCATTTCCAGCAAAGCTACCGTTCACCAGAGCCGCAGGAGTCAGGACGGTGTCCTCAGTAACCGCAGGTACGGTAGCGGAGCCAGCGGTGGCAACCGTAACCTGGGAGCCAGAGGTAACCATGACATCATCGCCAGCAATGTAATTGCCAACAGTCAGGGTATCCAGGCCGGTTACAGCAGTCCCGTTAGCCTTCACATACACAAAGGTCTCGCTGCCCTTCACGCTGACTTTCCAGTAACGCGCGGTGGTAATGGCATAAGTCTTGTCGCCAACCTGCGCATTTCCAGTAGCACCACTCATAATGAGGGTAACTTCGTCAGCGGTCACGCCCAAGGCCTTCGCCAGGTCAGCCTTCACAGCATCAACGGCGGGGCCGGTGGCTTCCTTGTTCGCATCGTACCAAGCAATCTCGTAGCTGGTGGGGTTCGCTTCGTTATTGGGGCTGGGAGCAGGCAGTTCGCCGTCCACGGGAGGCTCACTGCCGCCCTCGGTGGTAGCGGTCACAGTGAAGGTGACAGTCTTGCCAGCCGTGGGAACCTCGGTGACCTCGTAGGTGAAGGTCAGGGAAGTGCCATCGGCAGTCACGCCGTCGTCGCACGCCACCACATAGGTGGTAGTGCCAGTGGCGGGCACCTTGGTATCGGTGATAGTCACGTTGTAGGTACCAGCCTCGGTGATCTTGCCGTCAGCAACAGCAACGCCCTCAGCGTCGGTCACAGCAATGCTGTAACGGGTAGTGTCCGCAACCTTCAGAGTTACAGTGCCCTCGGTGGGAACCACGGGAGTCTCAGCCTCGACAATCGCCTTAACGGTAATCTTCAGGCCGGTCTTGTCGGCTTCCGCGATGACATACTCCACGGTCAGCTGGTTCGCAACCTCACACTTAACGCCCCCGAACTTCTGGTCGTTGATGGTCACGTCGTAGAACTTGCCCACCTCGAAGGTAGTAGCAGTGTCGCCCGCAACGCGGCTCTCAGGAGCCTCAGCGCCCTTGATGACGACGGGAATCTTGTCGCCCACTTTAGCGGAGAACTTATCGCCCTCAGCGTTGCCGTCGAAGGTGGCCTCCACGCCGGTCAGCTCCTCAGCCACACTACCGGTCAGGCCCTCGATGGGCTTCACGGGATTGGTGTTCATCACGAAGTTCACGGTGTAGCCGGTGTTGGCGGTGGGCAGCCGGTAGGAGATAACAGCCTTTTCGTCGGCGGTCACGCTGCCAACAGCTGCGCCGTTGTTCCACTTCACGTCGTAGGTCTTGTTGGCGTTCACAGTGCGCACAGTGATCTTCGCGGGGTTGGTGTCGTTGGGCACATAGTAGCCA
>CAJTOE010000132.1 GCA_910577805.1 uncultured Oscillospiraceae bacterium
AACTGCGATGTTTTCCAACAAAATCTCCTGGGAAACGTCCTCTGCCCGCTGGGAGGCCTCTTGTATGGCCCACACCCGGCTGCGCAAAACAGCAGTCTGTCCCGCAATCAGCTCACGGGCCGCTTGGGAGGAATGCGAGGTCGCCGTCCCCCGGTAGGTCATGGGCAGCTGCTCCGCACCGCTGTCCAGCGCCTCTCCAAACCCCGGCGCGAGAGTCAAAAGGCCCTCCGCCTGTCCGGTCAATAGAAGGCGGTCCCCCTCCTTGTCTGTACAGGATATCAGCTTTACAGTGCTGATTTCCTCTAGCGCGTCCAGCATCTCCTGGGCGTGGGCAGATTGGTCCTCGTCCACCACCGCCAGCACCAACTGCTCCTGGGACTCCTGCCCCAGCGCCCAGGCGGAACCAGCGCCGCATCCCAACAATAGCACTAGACTCAGCACCAAACTGAGCGCTCCGCCGGACATGGCTTTTGCCTTGAGAAACACGATGGAGTGTATGCCAAAATCAAAATCCTTGTAAAGCGAAATCCCGTTACACCACTTCCACCGAAAAGCAGTCAGTGCCAAAGCCCCCAGGGACAGCGCCGCCAGCGGCCACAGCCACGGCAGAAGGTCCCCGCCCTGCTCCACCAGCTCGACCCCCAGTCCCGCATAGTACGGCAGAGTCAACGGCGCGAGCCTGCGTAATGGCTCCGGAAGCAGGGACAGGGGGTACAAACCGCCACCAGCCAGCAGGGAGACCAGCAGTAACAAATTCCCCCACCGCTGGGTCCGCTCCTCCTCCCAGGCCCAGACCGCAAGACACAGCATCAGGCAGAAGGCACACAGGAGCAGCGCTCCGCCCAAAGCCGCCAGTTTCACCAACTGCTTTCCCTGGAACACCGCCAGCAGTACGCCCAGGGCCGGGACCGCCAGCACCAGAACGCACAGCAGCTTGGACAGCGCAAAGGCTCCCAGACTGCCGCCGGCGCTCCGATACCGAGCCAGAAGGCCCAGCCGCAACTCTTGAGGGACGGTTTTCGCCGCCGCCAGCGCAAAAAACAGGCACAGCACCGACAGCGTGCAGGCAAATAGACGGCGCTCCAGCGCCCCCTGCACATCCGAGGCTGTCACACCGCCGTCAAACACCGCCTGACGGCTGAGTGCGTCCCAAATGAGACGCTGGGAGGCCTGGGCGTATAGGTCCGCCTCCAGCTCCGGGGTCAGTTCCCCATAGCAGGTCTGGTACACCCCTAAAATGGCGGTCTGGTCCGCCTGGATGATGCCCATTACGCTCTCAAACATGGAGCCGAACAACTGGGATTCCAGCGGCATAGCGCCGTTCAGAGTCACCTGGACCTCCTGGTTGTCCATAGTGTACATGGTATAAAAAAAGTCCTTGGGGATGGTGACCACCGCCGCCGCACCCCGCTCCAGCAGTTCCTCGTCCGGCTGTCCCTCCTGGACCGGCATGATTTCCGAAAACAGCTCGATCTGGGCCATCTGCCCCCGGAGGGACCGGGACATCGGGGTATTGTCCAGGTCCCGGACGGCGATAGCAAAGGGCTGAAGGACGGTTTTTTGGGAGTAATCCCCCATCCCGGCCCCCAGCGCTGCGAACAATAGCACTGGCAGTAGAAACGACCACCAGCCGCTGCCCTTCAGCAGCAGCTTACAGTCCTTGAACAGGGAAGCCCGCAGTCCGCTCATGGGCGCTCCTCCTCTGCGGCCCGCCCGCCGGACAGGGTGAGGAACCGGGTACACACCTGCTCCAGCTCCCCGCGCCGGTGGCTGACCAGCACCACGCTGCATCCCTGCTCCCCCAGCTGCTTCACCATAGACAGCATCAGCTGGGCGGAGGCCTCGTCCGCCCCCGCCGTAGGCTCGTCCAGCAGCAGCAGCTTCGGGGTCCCCATCAGCGCGGTGGCCAGATGGAGCCGGCGCTTCATCCCGCCGGAGTACGCCCCCGCCGGAGCTTTGGCCTTTTCCTCCAAATTCATCTCCCGGAGCAGCCAGCGGCACCGGGCTTCGCAGGGCTTTTTCGGCAGGCCGTGGACCCGGCCCCAGAAGCGCAGGTTGTCCAGCCCGGAAAGCGTCTCATAGAGGGCTGGCTCCTGGGGAGCGTAGCCCACCCGCCCCTGAAGCTCCGGGGCAGTCCAGACCTCCCCCGCGTCCGGCTTCAGTACACCAGCCAAAATGGACAGCAGCGTACTTTTGCCTGCGCCGTTCTCCCCCCGGACGCCAATCAATTCCCCAGGAAATATGTCCAGGGACAGAGGCCCCAGAGCCTTAGGTGCTCTGGAGCCGTATCCCTTCAAAATTTCCCGCAGGGTACAAACCGCCTCCATCTGTCAAATCCCGGACAACTGCCCGGACAACAGGTACATGAGCTGGTCCAGGCCCTCTGCCAGCTCCGCCAGGTCCTCTTCCTCGTGGACCTGGATTGCGGGAGCGCTTGGCAGAGTGATTTTGGAGGGTTCATCGGTGGTGTGGAGAGTGAAAAACAGCTCGTTCACGCCCATGTCGTACAGGCCGCTCTCCTCCATCAAGCCCTGGCCGGTGAGGGTCAGGGTGTGGTCGCTGCCGCCGTTTTCGCCGGGGCCAACCTGGAGGGTCATTTCCATCTCATTCTCCCAGGTGTAATCCTGGGCATACAGCGACAGGGTGTAGGTCCCGTAAGGGATGTTGAGGATAGACTTCTGCTCCGGGTCGATCTCATAATCTACCACAATAGACACATCCTCCTCCCAATCGTCCTGGGCCGTCAAGCTCCACTGGCCCTTGTTTTTATCCAGCTTCTTATGTTCCAGAGAAACGATGGCATCGCCGTCTTCGTCCAGATAGAGTACCATACCGCTTTTGCCGGACTCGTAGACAAACGCTTGCTCTCCGCTGCCCTCCTCCCAGGCCAGCCGCTCATAGCAGATACGTCCGTCCCGGATATAGACCTGGGTGTAGAACCCGCTCTCCACCACCTCGCGTGCGGCTTCTTTCGCGTCCTCCCGCAGTTCCTCCGCCAAATCGTCCAGATATTCGTCCAAGTCCTCCTCGTAGGAAATACCCAGCATCACAGTGGGGTAATACTCCTCCCAAAAGACCCGCATGGCGTTCCGAAGCTCCTGGTCCTCCTCCAGCGCGTCAGCCAGACGGCGGAGCATCTTTTCCACGGACTTCTCGTTCGGACGGAACGTGTAGCAGTCCGCCTTGATCTTCTCCCCCAGCTGGGGCAGCTGAACGCCCTTGTTCCGTTCCACGGTCAGGTTGTTGTCGTCCACCATCTCCAAAAAAATATTCAGGTAGGTCTGGTAAAGCGTCTGCCACTCCTCCACAGACAGGCCGCTCCGGCGCAGGGCCTCCAGCTGGGCGTAGCTGCCCCCCTCCTTCTCGTACCACTCCTCGATGTCGAACAGGTAGTACTTTTCGCTGGCCTCCGGAATATAGAGGCCGAATTGACCGTCCTCATAGGTAAATTGGGCCGTCATCAGCGGCGCGCCGCTCCAGACCACGTCCAGCAGAGTATTCAGCTTCTGCCCGGACACGTCGATTTCCCAGTCCACCCCCATCTGGCGGAAGTAGGCATTTATAAACGCGTTATCCACCCCCATGCGTAAGGTCATATCGGTGGAAAAATCAAGCGCCTGCTCCGGCAGGTCAAAGGTCAGGGCTTCCATGTGGACCCGGACGAATTCATCGACCGGGGATGCCTGGGCTGTAGGCACATACCGCATCATCAGTACGACCACCATCAGCACCGCAAGCGCTCCACCGCCGATGGCCAGGATTTTTTTCAGATTGTTTGGGGCCTTTCCTCCCCCGAAACCGGCCGCAGCGCCGCAAAAGGGACATTTTCCGGCCCCTTCCTCCAGGCGGGTGCCGCAGTTAGGACAAAAACGATCCATAGTGTAACCCTCCGCACACAGTTATTTAGGCTATTGTACCTCTTTTTTCCTTCCCTGTCAACGAAACAGGGACCGTCTAAAAGACGGTCCCTGCTGTCTGTGAAAAAAACCGGGATCAGTTCCAGAAATCGGTCGGCTCAGTGATGCCAGCTCTGGACTTTTTGAACACTGGATCATTGCCATGACGCTTCTGCTCCAGATAGTCGTCCAAGGCCCGCATGGCGCGTCCGCCCAGGATCACGATCACGGGCAGGTTGATAATAGCCATCACGCCCATCAGCACGTCGGCCAGGTCCCAGACCATACCGAAGGACATCTGTGCGCCCAGGAACACCAGCACAATGGCGATGAGGTTAAACACCATCATGCCCTGCTTATTGACCTTGTGGCCGGCGATGTAGTTGAGACAGCCTTCGCAGTAGAACAGGTTGCCCAGCAGCGTGGTGAACGCAAAGAGCAGCAACGCGAAGGTGATGAAGTAGGGGCCGAAGCTGCCGAAGGTGGTAGCCAGAGACTCCTGCACGAAGGGAGCGCCTTTCAGCTCCTCGGAGGGAACGATGCCGGTACACAGCGCCATCAGCGCGGTAGCGGTACAAATGAGAATGGTGTCGATGAACACGGAGAGCATCTGCACCAGGCCCTGCTTCACGGGATGGGATACGTCAGCCGCAGCCGCCGCGTTGGGGGCGGAGCCTACGCCGGCCTCGTTGGAGTACAGGCCGCGCTTGATGCCCTGCATCAGAGCGGAACCGGCAAAGCCGCCAAAGATGGCCTTGAAATCAAAGGCTTCGCTGAAGATGTGGCCGAGCACCATAGGCACGTTGCTGATGTTCAGCACCACGACCACCAGGGACATGAAGATGTACAGAACGCCCATTACAGGGACCATCACGCCGGTGACCTTGACGATGCGCTTACCGCCGCCGAAGATACACACGCCGACCAGGATAGCCAAAACAGCGCCGCCCGCCAGGGCCACAACGCTGAACTCCTTGCCGCCCAGAGTAATCGTACCCGCCGCCTCATAGAAGCCGTAGCCGGTGAAGCTGTCGATCAGGTTGTAGGAGGCCAGCATATTGAAGCCTCCGGCGTAGGTGGCAATCAGCGCTGCGGCAAAGACGATGCCCAAACCACGGCTGTGCAGAGCGGCCTCGATGTAGTAGGCGGGTCCGCCGTAGCTGCCGCCGTCGGGGTCTTTTTTCTTATAAATCTGTGCCAGCGTGCTTTCGATGAACGCGGATGCGCCGCCCACCAGGGCAATGATCCACATCCAGAACACCGCGCCGTAGCCGCCGATGGCGATGGCGTTGGCAACACCCACAATGTTGCCGGTGCCGACGCGGCTGGCGGTGGAGACCATCAAAGCCTCGAACGCGGAAACGCTGTTTTCATCGTCGGACTTCTCCGACACGACCCGGATGGACTCGCCGAACAGACGCAGCTGAACGCCTTTGGTCCGGATCGTGAAGTAAAGACCCACGCCCAGCAGCATGATAATTAGGATGTAGCTGTACATCACGTTGCTGATACTCGCAATAATTTCGCCCATAAAGTGTACCTCACTCCCTTTCAAAATTGGCACTATTATACCATAGGTGTTTTGAAAATGCTAGAGGTTTTTTAAATTTTGTAAATTTTCTGTGAAAAAATATCGGAATATTTTATATTCTTTATTCCCCTTTCTTATGTTCTGTGCAAGTAAATTCTGTTTCTTTTAAGTACCTTCTTCCTAACATAATAATTTTCTCCAAAACTGCTCCATCTTCTTTATTCCCGAAACCAAATTCTTCATGTAATTGCTCTTTGCAAACTTGTAGGATAAATTCGCACATTTTATATGCCCAATTCATAGTTTCCAGTTTTTCTTCTGGTAGTTGTGGAAACAAGGCTTCCAGTTCCTTTTGCTTGCGGTTGTTCATTTCATCTACTCCAATCTAAAATCAAATGTATTGATCCAATTTTATCACATATAAGAAGATGAAATCGGATAAATATATCCAATTTCATTTTAGTGATGGGGCTGGTCAGTGCGCCCGATATTTTATCCAAGATGGAGCAGGGACGTTACAACATCCGAATCAGTACACTGATTGCTATGAAACAAACTTATCACATAACGAACGCTTCACCCTCATCCGTCTGGCCTACGGCCAGCCACCTTCCCCCGTTAGGGGGAAGGCTCGAACAATGGCACTTACTGAACTGCACAGTAGTCCCGATCGTCGCACCGATAAGCCTTCCCCCTTGACGGGGGAAGGTGGCACGGCGAAGCCGTGACGGATGAGGGTGAAACCCCAAGGTCCGCACTACTTCCCGAATTATACAGAACCACTCTTGCGCTCTCCCCCGCTCTGTGATAAAATAGTGCGAATTTATCCATATTTTAAGGTGTAAGCGGAGGCATTTCATATGAGGACCTATCAGGCCGAGGAATTTGACGTTGCCGTAGTAGGCGCGGGCCATGCCGGCATCGAAGCGGCACTTGCGGCCGCCCGTCTGGGACTGCGGACGGTATGTTTCACCGTCAATCTGGACGCGGTGGGCAATATGCCCTGCAACCCCGCTGTGGGCGGCACCGGCAAGGGCCATCTGGTCCGGGAGCTGGACGCGCTGGGGGGCGAGATGGGCCGGGCGGCGGACAAGGCCTGCATCCAATACCGGCTTCTCAACCGGGGCAAGGGACCGGCTGTGTGGTCTCTGCGTGCCCAGGCCGACCGGCGTGAGTACCAAAAGGTGATGAAGCGCACCCTGGAACAGCAGGAAAATCTGTGGGTCAAGCAGGCGGAGATCGTCGAAATTTTGACCGAAAATGGCCGTGTCTCCGGGGTAGTCTCCCACACTGGGGCCGTCTATCCGGTCAAAGCCGCCGTCATTGCCACGGGCACCCATCTTGGGGGACGCACGATTGTGGGCGAGGT
>CAJTOE010000133.1 GCA_910577805.1 uncultured Oscillospiraceae bacterium
AGATCGACCAAGGGATTGGCAGGGTTGAGCCTCAAATGGGGAAACAGTCAGCACCACGAAAACCCGCTCCCAGCACCTTCCAGCCTTACAAGGGTAAACGTCGCAAGCCAGGCACCGGATGCGTCACTCAAATCAACGACCACCTGTGGGAGGGCCGCTACTCCCCAGTCTGGCCGGATGGCAAGAAGCATCCCAGAAATGTTTACACCAAGACCAGAGAGGAATGTGAGCAACTGCTGGCGGAGATGATCCTCCAGATGAAAGCGGAGATCGCCGCTGAAAAGGAGAGGCTGAGGTTGGAAAAGCAAGCTAGCTGATATATGCCGAGGGACTCTGGAGCGCAAAATCCAGAGTCCCTCGGTTTTTCTCTGTCTGTGGGCAGATATGTGGTCAGGCCAAAAGCGCCAGAATGAAACACGCAGTAAAAGTGCTGAATATTGGAAATTCCCCGGGTGTTTGAAGAAGAATCCGACCTATTGATGACGGTGCTATTTTGGCATGGGCCCGTCTCTCTGTCCTTACCAACTGATTGCCAACCTCGGGAGTGGTACTGTTCAGCACTTTCGGGGCATTTTTGTTGCGGAGGTACATGGTCTTTGGCACTTTCCTGTCCATTGCCTCCGCCCGCTTTTTTCCGCGTGTGGGTCATGGTGTGGGTCAACCCCAATTACAGGTCAAACATGTGGCGCACCTCAGAGAGCGGGAATCCTAGCTTGATTGTCCACTCCTCGCTCAAAGGTGGCCCTGGCAGTCTTCCCCGCAAACTGCCGATCTTTTAAAAACAGTTTACCATAGCGGATCGTGAAACACAAGCCCCAGCACCCACGCAGAATTTGCTATGCTGTAAACAATACAGCGGCCTCATCATCGGACCCAGTGGTACAGATAAATAGAAATTTCGTTCTTTATCCCTGATCCGGCGAAATCAACAAAAAAGTGTTCAAAATTTTATGCGCTCTGCGAATTGAACCCCGATTGAGGACATGTTATATTATATTCATCTTGAGAATACGAATTCACATGGTAAAAGATATGATTACAATGACTGAAATCGCAAGGCTGACCCACGTATCCCAGCCCACAGTATCCCGAGTGCTCAATGGCAGCCAAACGGTAGATCCGGAGATTCGGGAGCGGGTGTTGGCCTGTGCCAAAGAACACGACTATCAGTTCAACGCCTTAGCAAAAGGACTGCAAGGCAGCAAAACTCAGCTTTTGGGCGTGCTGGTTACCGACATCTCCAACGGCTTTTTTGCTGACTTGGCCAAACAGATCGAGACAGCAGCCCGGAAGCGCGGGTACAGCATCATCCTGTTCAACAGCGACTACAACCCTCAGAATGAACAGGAGTACCTGGGTGTGGTCCGCCGCTATCGGGTGGATGGTGTTTTGGCGGTTCCCATTCGGGAAACCAGCGCCGAGTGGAAGGAATACGTCAAGAAGCTGGATGTCCCTATTGTCACCGTCACCCGCCGGGCCGAGGGCTTGGATTCAGTCTATGTGGATCACGCCCAGGCCGGAGCCATGGTAGCGGAACACTTACTGGAACGGGATTTCCGCCGTTTCCTCTTTATCGGAAAAGACTACGATGGGAAATATGTGGGATTTCGTCAGTTGCTTGTTCAAATGGGCTATGGCGGGCAGACGGCAAATCTTGTCTATCAGGACGATATCCAATTAAAGCAAGCCCTGGAGCATTGGCTCTGTCAAGCTTCGGAGCGTGGGGCTGTCTTTGCCGGCAACGACATTTACGCCCTGCGGGTGCTGGACGTCCTGCGCAAGCTGGATGTTTCCATCCCGGAGGAAGTGGGGGTCATCGGCTTTGATGACACCTCCACCGGCCGCTATCTCAATCCCCGGCTAAGCAGTGTATCCCAGCCCATTGCACAGATGGCCCAGGAAGCTGTAATGCGGCTGCTGGACCGGATTGAGCACCCTGGACAGCGGGAGGTTCTGGATTACCCCCTCTCAGCGGAACTGGTACTGCGGGAGAGCACATAAAAAGGACGGCATCTAGTTGTCCTTTTTTGGGAACAATCGAGAATACGTATTCTTCCATGGTTTGTCTATCTGCTCCGGCTGGAGCTGAAATAAAAAGGAAGGGAACATGCGCTATGGACTACAAAAAAACAGCCCAGGAAATCTATGAAAAGGTAGGTAAAAAGGAGAACCTGGTCTCCGCCGCCCACTGTGCCACCCGGCTGCGGCTTGTGTTGGCGGACAACGCCAAGTGCGACGCCAAGGCCGTGGAGGACATCGACGGGGTCAAGGGAGTATTCAGCGCCTCCGGCCAGCTCCAGATCATTCAGGGCACCGGCACGGTAAACAAGGTCTATGACGAGTTTATCGCCATCTCCGGTCTCACCGCCGCCACCAAGGAAGAGGTCAAGGCTGCCGCCGCCGCTAAGCAGAATATCTTCAAACGGGCCATCAAGTGCCTGGGAGATATCTTTGTTCCCATCATCCCCGCCATCGTAGCCAGTGGCTTCCTCATGGGTATCATGGAAGCGCTGAACTTCATGGTAAACAACGGCTTCCTGAATATTGACACCTCTGGCTCCATCTATGTCTTCGCCAATCTTTTCGCCAATACAGCATACGTATTCTTACCGATTTTAATTGCCTATTCCGCCGCAAAAGCCTTTGGCGGAAACCCCTATCTGGGTGCGGTCATCGGAATGCTGATGATCCACCCGGACCTGCAAAACGCCTGGACGGTGGCAACACAGGGCGTGCTTCGGACTCAGAGCGTGTGGTTCGGCCTGTATGAGGTGGATCTGGTGGGCTATCAGGGCCACGTGATTCCGGTTATCATCGCCGTATGGGTGATGTGCTTCATCGAAAAGCGGCTTCACAAAATTGTCCCCGCCATGTTTGATCTGTTTGTCACCCCCTTGGTCAGCGTGTTCGTCACCGGATATCTGACCTACTCCATCATCGGCCCCATCTTTGTCACCATTGAGAACAGCGTGATTGGCGGCATCCAGACCCTGCTCACTCTGCCCCTGGGCCTGGGCAGTCTCATCATGGGTGGGCTGTACTCCACCTCAATGACCCCATCAATTACATCATCATGGCAGCCATTGCTATCGGCGTCTCCTTTGCCCTGACCTGGGTGTTTGGCTACAAGGACCCCGTCCCCGCAGAGAAAAAAGCTCACCGACACCAGACACGCGGTGGGAATCTCGTCCCCCGACGGCATGGAGCTGCTCATCCATGTGGGTGTAGATACCGTCGCCATGAACGGAGATGGCTTTGAATGCTTCGTTCAGGAGGGTCAGCAGGTAAAGGCCGGCGACAAGCTGATTGCCTTTGACCGGGAGAAGATCGCCGCAGCCGGACACCCCGATGTGGTGGTCGTTCTGGTGACCAACTCCGACGACTACGAAAATCTCTCCATTCAGGCCGGAACCTGCAAGGTGCTGGACAAGGTCATTCAGGTTTGATATCATGCACTCCAGAAGGAGGAGTTACTGTGAAAATACGCTACTTGGGCACTGCCGCGGCCGAGGGTTGGCCCGCCCTGTTCTGTTCCTGCCCCATCTGCACCCACGCCCGGACACAGGGGGGCAAAAACCTGCGCACCCGCACCCAGGCAATTCTGGACGGCGAACTGCTGATTGATTTTCCCCCGGACACCTACTGCCACGCCCTGCAATACGGGCTGGAGCTGGCAAAGGTCCACACCCTGCTGGTGACCCACAGCCACATGGACCACTGGTTTCCCACCGATTTAATCCACCGGCATGAGCACTTCGGTCACGGGGCAACAGGTACTCTGGAGGTCTACGGCAGCCAGACGGTCAAGGACGCTTTTGACGCCCACATCCTCATTGACCGCTTCAAGCCCCATCCCATTGACGGCGTGGTGAACTTTCATATTATTCACGGCAGCGACCGCATCCAGGCAAATGGCTGGGAGATTACCGCCGTCCCTGCCGACCACGACAAGCGTGAGGAGTGTCTGGTTTACATCTGCAAAAAGGATGGTAAAACGGTTTTTTACGGCCATGATACCGGCACCAACCTGAGTCCTGAAGCTTGGGGCCTTATCACAGCGGAACGCTACGACCTGATCAGTCTGGACGCCACGATGGGCAAAAAGACCATTCCGGGCTATCACATGGGCCTGCCCGATGATGAAGCTATGTTTCAAAAGCTGACTGAATTGGGCTGCGCAGACGAACACACTGTCAAGGTAATCAACCACTTCAGCCATAACGGAGAGATGACCCACGACCAGTTGACCGCTTGGGGCGCTGAACGGAACATTTTAGCGGCCTATGACGGCATGGAAATTGAATTTTAACAGAAAGGAAGTATCCCCATGAAAAGCTTCGCGTACACCATCACCGATCCCCTGGGCATCCACGCCCGCCCCGCCGGCCTGCTGGCCAAAGCCGCCAAGGCTTACAGCGACACCACCGTGACCGTCACCAAGGACGGGAGCACCGTAAAAGCCTCCCAGCTGATGAAGCTGATGGGCCTGGGCGTCAAGCAGGGCGACCATGTCACAGTGGCCGCCGAGGGCCCCGCTGAGGAGGAGGCCATCACCGCCATGAAGAAATTCTTCGAGGAGAATTTGTAATGATTGTCATACAAGGAAAGGGTGTCTCCAAGGGCGTAGCCAGCGGCCCCATCTACTTTTTCCAGCGCGCCAGCGCCACAATCACCGACGCGCCCGCCGCCGACATCGAGGCCGAGAAGGCCCGCATTGCCGCCGCCCAGGATAAGTCTGCCCAGCAGCTCAACGCTCTGGCGGACAAGGCCCGGGCCGAAGCGGGGGATGAGACTGCCATCCTCTTTGAGACCCATGCCATGTTTGTGGAGGACGACGACTATGTGGAGTGCATGATGAACGCTCTGGAGGAGAAGCACTGTACCGCCGAGAAAGCGGTGGAGATCGCCGGGGAGGAGTTCTCCGCTATGCTGGCCGCCATGGACGACGCCTACATGCAGGCCCGGGCCGCCGACATCAAGGACGTGACCCGGCGCATCCTCAACAACCTGATGGGGGTGACCGAGGGCGGCATCGACTCCGACGTGCCCGTCATCCTGGCCGCCGACGACCTGGCCCCCTCCGAGACCCTTCAGCTG
This sequence comes from uncultured Oscillospiraceae bacterium, assembly GCA_910577805.1. Taxonomy (GTDB): domain Bacteria; phylum Bacillota; class Clostridia; order Oscillospirales; family Oscillospiraceae; genus Lawsonibacter. The sequence goes on from CAJTOE010000133.1 coordinate 5,098, forward strand.
GACAAATCCAAAATCCTGGGCTTCATCACTCAGGGCGGCTCGGGCAACAGCCACACCGCCATCCTGGCCCGGACCATGGGCATCCCCGCCATCTGCGGCCTGGGCGAGGCTCTGAAAGCGGAGTTCAGCGGACGGCAGGTCTACATCGACGGTGAGACCGGACAGGTGGCCATCGAGCCGGACGAAATTACCCTGGCAGCCTTCCAATCCAAGCAGACCAAGCAGCAGGAAATGAAAGAGCTGATGGAGACCATGAAGGGCCAGAAGGACGTAACCCTGGACGGCCGGGAGATGATGGTCTACTGCAACATCGGTTCGCCCGAGGATGTGACCGCCGTCCAATCCAACGACGGCCAGGGCATCGGCCTGTTCCGCTCTGAGTTTTTGTATCTGGCGGCCAGCGACTACCCCACCGAGGAGGAGCAGTTCCAGGCCTACAAGGATGTCGCCGCAGCCATGGGCGGCAAGCGGGTGGTCATACGCACCCTGGACATCGGCGCCGACAAGCAGGTGGACTACTTTGAGATGCACGAGGAGGAGAACCCCGCCCTGGGCGTCCGGGCCATCCGGATCTGTCTCAACCGGCCCGAGGTCTTCCGCACCCAGCTGCGGGCCCTGTACCGTGCCTCCGCCTACGGCAAGGTAGCCATCATGTTCCCCATGATTACCTCCGTCTGGGAGGTAAAGGAGTGCAAGCGGGCCTGCCAAAAGGTGATGGCCGAGCTGGACAAGGAGGGCGTCCCCTACCGGAAGGACACCGAGATCGGTATTATGATCGAGACCCCCGCTTCCGTCCTGGTGGCGGAGGAGCTTGCAAAAGAGGTGGACTTCTTCTCTGTGGGCACCAACGACCTGACCCAGTACACCCTGGCCTGCGACCGGCAGGCCAACGACCTGGGAAAGTTCTTTGATCCCCACCACCCCGCTGTCCTCCGGGCGCTGAAGCTGGCAACAGACGCCGCCCACAAGGCGGGCATCTGGATCGGCATCTGCGGCGAGCTGGGCGCGGACCTGTCCCTTTTGGAAACCTTCCTGGCCATCGGCATCGACGAGCTGTCCGTCTCCCCCACCTCCGTTCTTCCCCTCCGGGCGGAAATTCGCAAATCTATTGCCAAGACCTGCACTCTGGAAAAACTGGAGTGCTGACCCCCAAAGCAGCCAGAAGCAAAAACAAGGGCAGGGGTGCTGCGCCCCTGCCCTTTATCAAACAGGAGTCGGAGGAACCGTTATGATCAGCGAAACATTGCAGAAAGCCCGGGAGTTTGAGACCCAATACGGCCCCCATATCCCGGACAGTGAACGCCCCGCCTTTCACGCCACCCCTACCATCGGCTGGATGAACGACCCCAACGGCTTCTCCTTCTATCAGGGCGAATGCCACCTGTTCTACCAGTATCACCCCTATTCCAACGAGTGGGGACCCATGCACTGGGGGCATCTGAAGACCTGTGACTTTCTCCGCTGGGAGCGGCTGCCCATTGCCTTGGCCCCGGATCAGGACTACGACAGCGCCGGATGCTTCTCCGGCGGAGCGGTGGAGCTGCCCGATGGGCGGCAGCTGCTGATGTACACTGGCGTCCGGCGGGGCCACAACGCTGACGGCTATCTCCGGGACATTCAGACCCAGTGTCTGGCGATTGGAGACGGGCTGAACTATGAAAAGCTGGGGGATA
>CAJTOE010000134.1 GCA_910577805.1 uncultured Oscillospiraceae bacterium
ATTTTTCTAATGTGGCGTATCTGGCATATGATAATGTGCTTTATTGTTTTAATATTGTTGGCGAATCTGATGCACAAATACAGGTAGAAAGCACGTTAGAACGGGTGATGGATTCTTTTACCCAATAGGATGATGTTTATCAAGGGATTTCATCTTTTTGATGAAATCCCCCTTGGTAAAATGTTTTTTGAATGAAAGCATCTCATATTTTTTAGCGTTTCCGCCAGGTCAAGGACTTTTCAAGATAAGGTAGAATAAGTTTCGCAAAAAGGAAAAGAGACATAGTTTGCAGAACTCTGGTAGAATGAAGTAGCGACACACCATTCTGAAAGGAGACAGCAAACCATGTCCGAGAAGATTGTACAGCTAAATGAGGAAGTAATCAAGGGTCAGCTCAAGGAACTTGTGCGAGGCAGCGTGGAGGAAACGCTCAATGAACTGCCGGAGGCAGAGGCGGAGAAGCTGACGCAGGCGGAGGGCGTCGCCATCCCCAGTGAGCGGACGGTCTACCGGGTGATGAAAGAGATCGGCTTGGTCCACCATCCGAAACGCAAGCCCAACGGCATCACCAAGGCGGACCGGGAAGCCAGAAAGTCGGATGATCTGCTGAAACGGGACTTTTCAGCGGACAAGCCTCTGGAAAAGTGCGTCACCGACATCACCGAACTGAAGGCGAAGGATGGAAAGCTGTATGTCTCAGCCATCTTCGACTGCTTCGATCTCACCGTCCTGGGCTTGGTCATGGATGACAACATGAGGGCGGAGTTGTGCGTGCGGACGCTGGACAGCGCGGCGCTGTCCTACCCTGCCCCGCGGGGGGCCATCGTCCACTCTGACCGGGGGTCCCAGTACACCAGTGGGGCCTATCGGGCCGCGCTGGAAAAGCACGGCATCCGCCAAAGCATGAACAGCGACGGCGGCCGCTGTCACGACAACGCCCGCTGTGAGAGCATATGGGCCAGGATGAAAACTGAGTTGTTCTATGACCGCATCGAACTGCAGTCCATGACCGTTGAGCATTTGAAGTCCCTGATCTGGAGGTACTTCATCAGCTACTGGAACCGCCGCCGGATCTGCTCCGCCAACGACGGCCTCCCACCCGTGGTGAAACGACGGAGATACTTTGCGGCCCTGGATGCTACCGCGTAAGTTCCGCAAATCTTTGAGTTGAATGTGTCAACTGATATTGACAAGATCAATGACGGGAATGGAGACAATTCACAGGAAAATACGCTCAAACAGCAGGAAGACCACCGTCAGAATGCCGCCCAGCAGCAGGAGGCCGCAGCCGAAAATCATCTGCTTGATGTCTTGCAGCAGGGCCAGGAGGCCGTCATTCATTTGCTCCATTCCATTCCCAGATAATTCAATATATGATCTATATCCACATCACCTTCCACAAACATTCCCCCGCGTTCGTCGTGCTCAAATTTGGCGCAATCACTGATAACCGGGGGAATCCGGTCCGGCTCCCGCTCAAGGACGACACTGTAATCATCGTTAATCCAGAAGCCCGGTCTTTCGTCATCGGAAAAACGATAACAAAGATATCCATTCAGCTTGGAATCCAAAGGCCAAATACAGTAAGCCTCCACGATCTGCGATGGAGCGTCCATATCGTCCACAAGATCGAAGAAAAGGGTGTGATCTTCCAGCCTTTCAATATCACAGGGGTTAAGGCTGTTTGCGCGCAGAAGCACCCGGTCGGTGTCCTTGCAGTCCTCCCATTTACAGGGCGTCCACTTGCCTTCCTTTTTTACAAAGAACTGCTTGGTTTCCTCGAAATCATGCACGAAATCGGGATAATCTTCTCCATAAAAATCCTCTTTCGCGGTAAGAACGTAGTCATAAACTTCCTCAATTTCAGCCTTTGTGCCGTCAAAAGCCAGAATCCAATGCCCCTCAGTTTGAGTTCCCTTGCCCGGAAAAACATGATAGAACTTTTCGTCAAAAAAACGCATGGTTATAGCATCTCCTTTACAATTTGTACCTGCATGGTAACACCCGGTTAATCCGATTGCAAGATAGGACTGATACAAAAATATGATTTATAGAAAATCTGTTTTGGTTATTTTGCTGATTTTAATGACCTTAATGGGCTGTTTCTTCGGGGCGGTTCCGTCGCCGCCCACGTTCTCAACCATACCCTTGGCCACCCGTTCCCGCTTGACCTCCTCATCCTTCTGCAGCCGCACGGAGTACAGCCGCCGGACAACTCGTCCGACGGTCAGTCCATTTATATATTAAAACTTGCCAACAAAAAATAATCCACACAAGGTATTGGCTTTCCGGGAAAAAATATGCTATAATGATATGATTTTAATTTACCAGAGAGGAGCAGAGCAACTATGACCGATTACCAGCAGGAATTCATTTCCTTTATGATGGACTGCGGTGTGCTGACCTTTGGGGATTTCACCACCAAATCCGGCCGCAAGACCCCCTATTTCGTCAATACCGGCAACTACAAAACCGGCGCGCAGGCCGCCCGTCTGGGGGACTGCTACGCCGCCTGCATCCAGCAGAATATGCCCGACGGCATCGACTGCCTGTTCGGCCCAGCCTATAAGGGCATCCCTCTGGCAGTATCCGCCGCCGCCTCCCTCTTCCGGAACTACGGCCGGGACCTGCCCTACTGCTTCAACCGCAAGGAGGCTAAGGACCACGGAGAGGGCGGCTCCCTGGTGGGGTACAAGCCTCAGGACGGGGACCGTATCGCCATCATTGAGGATGTGGTCACCGCCGGCACCGCTGTGCGGGAGTCCATTGAGCTGTTCAAGCAGGTGGGCGGGGTGAAGATCGAAGCCCTGTTCGTCAGTGTGGACCGGATGGAGCGGGGGACCAGGGATTGCTCTACGCTGGACGAGCTGCGCCAGGACTACGGTATCCAGGTCTATCCCATTGTGACCGTCCGGCAGATCATCGAAACTCTGGACGACCCGGAGCAAAAAGCCCGCATGGAGGCCTACCTGGCCCGGTACGGAGCGGCGGGCTGACATGGGAAAATCGGTCCACACCGGCCACCGGAGCCGGATGAAGGAGGAATTTCTCGCCCGCGGCGTGGAGGGCTGGCCGGACCACCGCATTTTGGAGTTTGCCCTGTTTTTCGCCATCCCCCAGGGGGATGTGAACGACCTGGCCCACGCCCTGATCGAGCATTTCGGCAGTCTGGCCGGTGTGCTGGACGCATCGGTGGAGGAGCTGTGCAAGGTCAAGGGGGTGGGCAGTCATACGGCGATCTTTCTCCGGATGCTCCCCACGGTGGCCCAGCGCTACCAGAAATCCCGCGCCCGGAGCGCCACCATCGTCAACACCCAGCAGGAAGCGAAGGAGGAGCTGGCTCCCTATTTCTACGGCGCCCGAAATGAGCTGGTCTACATCCTGTGCCTGGGCGGCAATAACCAGATCCTGGGCGTGCGCCGGGTGGCGGAGGGCAGTATTCAGTCGTCGGAGGTGAATCTGCGCCGGATCGCCGAGGAGGCGCTCTCCCTGCGGGCCGTCAAAATCTACCTGGCTCACAACCACGTCAACAACCTTGCCATTCCCTCCAGGGAGGACTGGCGGGCGACGGATGTGGCCCGCGCGGCTCTGGCTCCTCTGGGCGTGGAGCTGGTGGACCATTTTGTGTTTGAGGACGGGGAGATGGTTTCCATGGCGGACAGCGAACAGTACCGCTACCGGCAGTACACTCTGCTGTCCCGAAAATTCTGAACATCGAGATCGTTTTAATTTGAGGTAACATATCATGCCGGATTTTCAAGTAGTATCGGAATACACCCCCAGCGGCGACCAGCCCCAGGCCATCGAAGCCCTGGCCAACGGCCTGGACCTGGGCCTGGACGAGCAGACCCTTCTGGGCGTCACGGGTTCGGGCAAGACCTTCACTATGGCAAAAATCATCGAGAAAGTCCAGCGGCCCACTCTGGTCCTGGCCCACAACAAAACCCTCGCCGCCCAGCTTTGCGCGGAGTTCCGGGAATTTTTCCCCCAAAACGCGGTGGAATATTTTGTGAGCTACTACGACTACTACCAGCCGGAGGCCTACATCCCCCACACGGACACGTTCATCGAAAAGGACTCCTCCGTCAACGAGGAGATCGACCGCCTGCGGCTGTCCGCCACCGCCTCTCTGCTGGAGCGCCGGGACGTGATTGTCGTCGCCTCCGTGTCCTGCATCTACGGCCTGGGCGAGCCGGAGGATTTTGCGAAAATGATGGTGGCCCTCCGGGTGGGGGCGGAGATGGAGCGTGACGAGCTGCTCCGGCGGTTGGTCGCCATCCGCTACGAGCGCAACGACATCGCCTTTGACCGCAATATGTTCCGGGTCCGGGGCGATACCGTGGAAATCTGGCCCGCCTACTGGAAGGACGCGGCCATCCGGGTGGAGTTCTTCGGAGACGAGATCGACCGCATCTCCGAAATCAACGTAGTCACCGGGGCCCCCATCCGGCGGCTGCAAAACATCCCCATCTGGCCCGCCACCCACTACGTCACGCCAAAGGAAAAAATGGACGCGGCCATCCAGGAGATTTATAAGGAGATGGAGGAGCGGGTGGCCTTTTTCAACCGGGAAAACAAGCTGGTGGAGGCCCAGCGGCTGAAGCAGCGGGTTTTGTACGACATCGAAATGATGCAGGAGCTGGGCTACTGTTCCGGCATCGAGAACTATTCGCGGGTCATCGAGGGCCGTCCCATCGGCTCCCCGCCCCACACCCTGCTGGACTACTTCCCCAAGGATTTCGTGCTGTTTATCGACGAGAGCCATGTGACCCTGCCCCAGGTCCGGGCCATGTACAACGGCGACCGTGCCCGGAAAACCACTCTGGTCGATTACGGCTTCCGGCTTCCCTGCGCCTTTGACAACCGGCCCCTGAAATTTGAGGAGTTCTCCCACCGGCTCAATCAGGTCATTTACGTCTCCGCCACCCCCGGCGAGTACGAGCGCACCCGCTCCGGCCAGATCGTGGAGCAGGTCATCCGGCCCACGGGCCTGCTGGACCCGAAAATTGAGGTCCGGCCTGTGGACGGCCAGATCGACGACCTGATCGGGGAAATCAACACCCGGACCGCCCGCAGCGAACGGGTGCTGGTGACCACCCTTACCAAGCGGATGGCGGAGGATTTAACGGCATATCTGCAAAACGCCGGGATAAAAGTCCGGTATATGCACCACGACATCGACACCATCGAGCGCATGGAAATTATCCGGGATTTACGCCTGGGGACCTTTGACGTGCTGGTGGGCATTAACCTGCTCCGGGAAGGCCTGGACCTGCCGGAGGTCTCCTTGGTGGCGATTCTGGACGCGGACAAAGAGGGCTTTTTGCGCTCGGAAACGTCCCTGGTCCAGACCATCGGCCGGGCCGCGCGAAACGCGGAGGGTATGGTGGTCATGTACGCGGATACGGTTACCCCGTCTATGCGCCGGGCCATCGACGAGACGGAGCGCCGCCGGACCAAACAGGACGCGTTCAACCAGGCCCACGGCATCGTGCCCAAAACGGTGATAAAATCCGTCCGGGAGCTGCTGGAGCTGACCCCGGAGGAGTCCACCCCCGAACGCCGGGGCGAGGTCAGGGCTATGACCAAGCAGGAGAAGGCCGTGGAAATCGCCCGGCTGGAGAAGGCAATGCGGGAGGCGGCAAAAATGCTGGAGTTCGAGCTTGCCGCCAGCCTGCGGGACCAGATCATTCAGCTGCGGGGGAAATGAGCCATGGGCGGTTTGATTATCGTGGTACTCTGGCCGATGGTCCTTATGATTGCCTGGGAAATCTTTTTGGTGCTGGTTTCCGGGGCCTATGTGATTTGGAGGCCGGAATTTTTGAAGCTGTTTTGAGGAGATGCCGCCATGCCAATGGAAAAAACAAACGTCATGCGCATTTTGGAGCAAAAGAAAATCCCCTACACCGCGCACACGTACCCCCACGAGGAGGGCGTGGCGGTGGACGGGGTGACGGTGGCCCAAGCCATGGGCCAGGACCCGGAGTGCGTGTTCAAGACCCTGGTGGCCCGCGGGGCCTCCAAGGCGGTCTATGTGTTCGCCATCCCGGTGGCGGACAGTCTGGATTTGAAGAAAGCCGCCCGTGCGGCGGGGGAAAAATCCATCGAAATGGTCCACGTCAAGGAAATCAACGCCCTTACGGGTTATATCCGGGGCGGCTGTTCTCCGGTGGGCATGAGAAAGGCGTACCCCACTTTTTTCCATGAGACGGCGGAAATCCTTGACAGCATCGCCGTATCCGCCGGGAAAATCGGCTGTCAGGTGGAGCTGGCTCCGGCGGCGCTGCTGGCGCTGACCGGCGGGACCCTGGCGGACCTGACGGTGTAAGGGGGCGCGGGCATGGCCAACTGGAACCCCTGGCATGGCTGCACGAAAATCTCCCCCGGCTGTGCCAACTGCTACGTCTACCGGGGGGACGCCCGCCGGGGGCTGGACGCCTCCGCGCCCTACCGGACCCAGGATTACGACCTGCCGATTCGGAAGAAGCGGGACGGAAGCTGGAAGATCCCGGCGGGGGAGATGGTGTGGACCTGCTTTTCTTCTGACTTTCTGCTGGAGGAGGCGGACGACTGGCGGCCCTGGGCCTGGTCCATGATACAAATACGGAGCGACCTAAACTTCTTTTTTATTACGAAACGGATTCACCGGCTGGCGGAGTGCGTGCCGCCGGACTGGGGGGATGGGTACGAAAACGTATCCATCTGTTCCACGGCGGAGAACCAGGACCGGGCCGCGTTCCG
>CAJTOE010000135.1 GCA_910577805.1 uncultured Oscillospiraceae bacterium
CGTCCTCGTGCTTGAGCAGATACGCGATGTCCTCCACGCAGTTCTCGCCGGCCACCCAGCCGATGCCCTCCCGGACCAGCCAGCGGGCGTTGTTGCGCTCCTGCTGGAGGGCCGGAGGCCAGGTCAGAATGGGCGTCTGGGCAAAGATCGTCTCAAACAGGGTGATGCCGCCGGGCTTGGTGACAATCAGGTCCGCCTGGGACATGTAGTCCCACACACGGTCGGTGTAGCCCACCACCTGGATGTTCTCCCACCGGCCGTACAGCCGCTTAAACAGCTTCTCGTTGCGGCCGGTGATGATGGTGATATGGGTGTGGGACAGGCGGCTCAGTTCGTCATAAAAGCGGCTGTCCTTGGGGAGCAGGCCCAATCCGCCGCCCATGATAAGCACTTCCCGCGTCCCGGAGGTTTTTTTATGGGCCAGGCTGCGGAACTCCTCCCGGACCGGGATGCCGGTGACACAGATGGACGCGGGGTCCACACCCTTGGCGGCCAGGTCCTCCAGCACCTGATGGCTGGGCACCAGATAGCAGTCGGTGTTCTGGTTGATCCACTCCGGGTGGCTGGTCACGTCGGTGACGCAGGTGAGCAAGGGCAGGTCCAGGCCCCATTCGCTCTTGAGCCGGGACACGAGCTGGGCACAGAGGGGGTGGGTGGCGATGACCGCGTCGGGGCGGTTTTGGTGGATCAGCTCCACCAGCTTATCCAGGAACAGCCCCTCAAAGGGAGGGCGGGCGTCCGGACGGCCCAGGGCAGTCAATTTATAATAGGTATTGAACAGATGGCTGCCGTAGGTGACCACCAGATTAAAGCTTTTATACACGGCCTCGGACAGGTTGGGCATGGCGTAGGCGGGGAAATCGATCACCTCTACCGTCCACTGGGGGAACTCCCCCAAAAGCTGCTGGCGCAGGGACATGGACGCGGACCAGTGGCCCATCCCGAATTTTCCGGTCAAAATCAAAATATTCATCCCAAAATCCTCCATCGGTTTCCTTCGGATTTAGTATAGCCAGTATAGCAGAGCTTTCTTAAAATCCAAGAAGAGAAATCTTAAAACTTTATGAAGAATCTCTTGCTGCAAGTTTTATAAAAAATCTTGCAAAAGGGTATTGACATTTTTCCGGAGATGTAGTATATTATGTACAGAAAGGATGAGTCCAATGTACAGGTAACACAGCAAAGCAGCAAAAAAGCCGGCTGTGGTCAGGTGCAAAACTACGTCAGCCAGGAATGACGTAACTGCACCGTGATTGCAGGGAGCGAAAAAGCTGCAAAACCTACTGCGGACCGTTCACAGCCCAGCGAAGGAACAGCGCTCAAACACAGCACTGGCCCCGTCAGTGAGGCGCACAATGAATACAATGTGCAGAAAAAATGTGGGATTTGAGGCAGGACGACTTTGCGGAAGGCCGTTTGGTGAACGGGAGACGCGATTCTGAAGAAAGAGAGGTTAAAGAGATGTTAGATATTAAGAATCATCAGAAATGACCCTCAGCCGGGCAAACGGTTGAGGGTCATTTCTTTTTTATGGAGACAGGCCCCCCTCAAGACCCCAAACCAGGCATAACCCCTCCCCTCTCCGCCATAAGTATAGGGCGGAGGTGGTCTGTGTGTTTGTACGAAGAAACAAAAAATTCCTGCTGCCGGGCCTGGCGGCGCTGGCCCTGCTTTTGACCCTCACCCTGGGACTGCTCTGGCTCCGCCCCAAAAGCCATGCCGCGCTCTCTCCCCTGTCCAGCCGCGCCCCCCTCATCCTGGACGCCGGCCACGGCGGGGAGGACGGCGGCGCAGTTTCGGTCACCGGGGTCCCGGAGAGCCAGATCAATCTGTCCATCGTCCGGAAGCTGGACGGTATTTTGGGCTTTTACGGCCAGCCCGCCGTCCTGCTGCGCCAGGAGGACGTATCCCTCCACGACGAGGACGCCCAGACCTTGCGGCAGAAAAAGACCTCGGACCTGCACAACCGGGTGGAGCTGGTGGAGAAGATCGACGGCGGTATTTTAGTCAGTATCCACCAGAACAGCTACCCGGAAGCCCGCTACCACGGCGCGCAGGTCTTTTACGCCCCCACCCAGGGCTCCCAGGCGTTGGGCCAGCACCTGCAAATGGCCCTCCGGGACGGCCTGGACTCGGAGAACACCAGAGAGGCCAAGCAGATTCCGGACACTGTGTATCTGATGAACCATGTAGGCTGTCCGGCGGTGCTGGTGGAGTGCGGCTTTCTGACCAATCCCACAGAGGAAGCCATGCTGCGCAGTGAGGACTACCAGCGCAAGCTGGCGGCGGTGCTGGCCGGGGGACTGCTGACCCGGCCCCAGGGGCCGGAGGCTCTTGGGACCGTGCGGTAAGGTAGGGGGGGCTGTGATTTGGAACGCGGCGGAGTCCTTGGGCTTCACCGCTTTATGGCCGCCCCAAAGTGTCTCACTTCGCTTGACAAAATCGAGGGGATATGATATCTTTTTAACAAATGCTATAATGCGGGGGATTATTCATGGAAAACAGATCAACGCCGCCAGGCTGTACCATACAGAACGCGGCCGAGGTGGAATGCAACCCGTTGACGGGGCTATACTCCCCACGGGGCTTTATGGAGACATGCCGAACCTTCATCCAGCGCATCGAGCCAAGCACTTACTGCATGATGGCTATTGACATGCTCCATTTCCGCCTGTTCAATAAGCTCTACGGGCGGGACATCGGCGATAAGCTCCTGCGGCACATTGCCGACTGTCTGGAGTCCGTGCGGCGGCAGTACGACGGCGTGACCGGCTATTTCGAGGGTGACAACTTCTGCATCGTCATGCCCTGGCGCATGGAGCTGGTGGAGGAGCTTCGGGACGACATCATTGCAGAGGTGGAGCGCTGGGGCGGCGCGGTAGGCGTGGTCCCTACCCTTGGCGTGTGCCCCATCGACAACATCACCCTTCCTCCTGAGATTTATTACGACCGGGCCACTCTGGCTATGCCCCAGGCCGACGGCCGCACCCGGATCGCCCAGTATGACCCCGGCATGGAGGACCGGCTGGAGGAGGAGCTGCGGCTTCTGATGGAGATTAACTCCGCCCTGGATGCGGAGGAGTTCATTTTCTACGCCCAGCCCCAGTGCGATATCTTTACCGGCAAGGTGGTGGGCGCGGAATCCCTGGTGCGGTGGCAGCACCGGACCAAGGGCCTGATCCCGCCGGGAAAATTCGTCCCGGTGCTGGAACGAAGCGGCATGATCTATCAGCTGGACCAGCAGGTGTGGGAAAAGGTGTGCCGCTGGCTGCGCAGCTGGCTGGACCGGGGCCACCGGCCGGTGCCCATCTCCATCAACATCTCCCGCATTGACATCATGGCAATTGACGTGCCCAACTATCTGCTGGGCCTTTTGAAAAAATACGACCTGCCCGTAAAGTACATAAAGGCGGAGATCACCGAAAGCGCCTACGCCGAGGAGGACAGCACCATCAACAGCACTGTGGACCGGCTGCGGGAAGCGGGCTTCCTGGTGATGATGGACGATTTCGGCAGCGGCTATTCGTCCCTGAATATGCTCAAAAGCATCGCCGTGGACGTGCTGAAAATCGACATGCGCTTTTTGGAGATCACCGAGGAGGAAACCCAGAAGGGCATCGGCATTCTGGAGTCCATCGTGAACATGGCTCGCATGATGGGCCTGCCCATCATTGTGGAGGGTGTGGAAACTCTCCACCAGGAAAACGTCCTGCGCAGTATGGGCTGCCGGTATACCCAGGGCTTTTACTATTATAAGCCCCTGCCCATCGACCAGTTCGAGCATCTGCTGTCCGACGAACGCCGTCTGGATTTCAGCGGCCTGCACCGCAAGCAGGTGGAGGCCTTCCATGTGCGGGAATTTATGGAGGGCAGCCTGTTTACAGATACCATGCTCAACAATATTCTGGGTCCCGCTGCCATCTACGACGTGTACGAAAACCAGATCGAGATCACGCGGGTCAATGAACAGTACTACGCCCTGTCCGGCCTGGACGCGCTGGACGATAATTTGAACAAAAAGCTTTGGAACAGCGTGCGGGACGACGACCGGGTCGTGCTGTTCTCCCTGTTCGAGGCGGCGGTGGATAACCACCCAAAATGCGCCGAGGGCCACATCCACTACCTGCGGGTGGACGGCAAGGTGCTGTGGGTCCAGGTGCGGGTTTTTTTCCAGCGGGAAAAAGAAGGGCATAAAATCTTCTTCGTTCTCCTGTCGGACATGACCTCCCTGCGGGACAAGCGGGTGGAGCAGGCCCGGAGCGAGCTGGCTGTCCCCGCCTTCACCGGCCAGGAGCAGGACCGCCTGAACCAGTATTACGGCAATCTCCCCTGCGGCTATGGCCTGTTCCGGATCATTCTCGACGGGCAGGGCGAACCGGCGGACTACGAGATCATTTACACCAACCAGGAGATGGAGCGTATCTGCGGCAGCGATATGTCCCGGATGCGGGGCATGATCTCCAAGGCCTTTGGCGACGACTCCAAGGAGATGATGCGCAAGGCCTACCAGGCGGCGTTTTTGGGGGATATGCTCAATCACTACGCTTACAGCTCTGTGACCAGCCACTATCTCCAGCTGACGTTCTATCAGTACGAATATGGCTATGTGGCCTGTCTGGTCCGGGATGTGACTCATATGCAGCTTCACGAGGGGGCCTTAGCCAGTATGGTGCTGGCCTATCGGGAGGTCTATTTCCTCCACCTTCAGGACAGCACCTGCCGGATGATCTATCCGGACGAGAACCGTATCCTGGACCGGGGAAATTACGAGGCTATCGTGGAACGGCATTTTGGCAGCGGCAAGATCGTGGACCGGGACAAGGAGAGCGTGCGGCAGTTCCTGTCCCTGAACAACCTGCGGGAGGCGCTGTCTGTCCGTAACTCGGTGGAGCATCGTTACCGCAGAAGGACGAAGGACGGCGACGTGGAGTGGTGCCTGACCAGCGTAACCATCAGCGAGCGGGACAACGGCCGGCCGAAAACGGCGGTCATCACCATCCGAAGCATCGACTCGATCATGAAGGAGGAGGAGGAACGGCGGCAGGCCCGTATGGCGGAATCCCTGGCCAATATGTCCGACGGTTTTTTCATCTACCGGGCCATGGAGGACGAGCGGATTTTGTATGCCAACCCGGCGGTGATGAATATTTACGGCTGTGAGACGATGGCGGAATTTATGGAGCTGACCGGGCGTTCCTTCCAGGGCATGGTCCATCCGGAGGACCTGGACCGGGTACAGTGGGAGATCAACAATCAGATCAGCAGCTCGGAAGAACGCATGGATTATGTGCAGTACCGCATTCTCCGCAAGGACGGGCAGATCCGCTGGGTGGACGACTGCGGCCATCTGGAAAACTCCAAGTGGGGAGAGGAACACCGGCTGTTCTATGTGTTCATCAAGGACATTACCAACAGCATCACGCCCATTCAGAAGGAAAAGCTGCTCAACGCCAGCCGCTTCCATCAGCACCGTATGGACGAGGAGTAAAAAATAATCATAAAAAAGCGGAACCAGGAAAAATCCTGGTTCCGCTTTTTGTTAAAAATATTTCTTAATGCCGTCCGGGGCCAGCTCCGCGTCGTCGCTGATGGTGATGGTAAATTTGATGCCGTGGGCCTCGCCGAACTTGTTCAGCCAGTCCAGGAACTTTTCGGTCTCGATATAGCCGTCGCCGGGGACGATCTTGGTCAGGCTGTCGATGAAGATGTGGGTGATGTCGTAGTTGCCCGCGTACATACCGCTGATGAAGCCCCGCAGCGCGGAGTAGTCGGCGATATCGTAGTGGCTGGACTCCACCAGGCGGATACGGCTGCTGATGTCGTAGGTCAGCTTGCTGCCCTTCTCGATGCAGACAACGTTGCCGTGCTCGGTGTCCACCGCGCTGTTAATCATATCAATGACGTTTTTGGTCTTGCCAGAGCCTTTCTTGCCCATAATAACACGAATCATGTTGGTTCACTCCTTGTTGTTATTGTCCCTACTTTATCATATTACGGACCATTTTGCAACCATGATCTTGTAAACTTTTTGTTCTCTTACAAACGGGCCTCCAGCTCCGCCTTCATGTCCTCGTAGCCGGGCTTGCCCAACAGCGCAAACATGTTTTTCTTATACGCCTCCACGCCGGGCTGGTTGAAGGGGTTGACCTCCAGCAGATGGCCGGACAGGCCGCAGACGTACTCGAAGAAGTAAATCAGATAGCCGGCGGTCTTTTCACAGATCTGGGGCATCTCGATGAGCACATTGGGTACGCCGCCGTCCACGTGGGCCAGGATAGTCCCCCGCATGGCCTGCTCCGCCACGAAGGCCAGAGGCTTGCCGGACAGGAAGTTCAGGCCGTCCACATTGGCGGGGTCGTCGGGAATGAGATACTCGCCCTTGGGGGCAAATTTGATGACCGTCTCCAGCATGAGGCGTTCGCCCTCCTGGATATACTGGCCCATGGAGTGCAGGTCGGCAGTGAACTCCACGCTGGCGGGCATGAGGCCCTTGCCGTCCTTGCCCTCGCTCTCCCCGAAGAGCTGCTTCCACCACTCGGCGAAGAACCGGGCGCAGGGCTCGTAGCAGGCCAGGATCTCCACTTTTTTGCCGCTCTCATAGAGGGCGTGGCGTGCGGCGGCGTACTGCCAGGCGGGGTTGTCCAGGCCAGGGGCGGACAGCTCGTTCATGGCCTGCGCCGCGCCATCCATCAGGGCCGCAATGTCGATCCCGGCGGCGGCGATGGGCAGAAGGCCCAC
>CAJTOE010000136.1 GCA_910577805.1 uncultured Oscillospiraceae bacterium
AAGAATTTTTATGCCACCTCATTTGAGGGCCAGAAGGGCCGTTTTTTCCTCCAGCGACAGCGCCCGCCACTGGCCGGGTTCCAGCGCCTCATCCAGGGCCAGAGGCCCCATGGACAGCCGCTTGAGGGCGGTCACCGGAGCGCCCCGCGCCTCCAGCATCCGCTTGACCTGATGGTACTTGCCCTCCCGCAGGGTGATGCGGCAGGCGCGGCCCTCCTCCAGTAGTTCCAGGCCGGCGGGGAGACAGGCCAGACCGTCGGGCAGGACCAGGCCCTGGGCCAACGCTTCCTGGTCCGCCGGGGTGAGGCGGCCGTCCACACGGGCAAAATAGACCTTGTCCACGTGGCGCTTGGGGGAGAGCAGGGCGTGAGCCAGGTCCCCGTCGTCGGTGAGCAGGAGCAGACCGGTGGTGTCCTTATCCAGCCGGCCAGCGGGAAAGAGACCCCGGCGGCGCAGATGCTCCGGGAGCAGGTCCAGGACGGTGGGGGTGTTTTTGTCCCGCGTGGCGGACAGAAGGCCCTGGGGCTTGTGCAGCATCAGGTACACAAAGGGGGAGCAGTCTACCGGCGCGCCGTCCACGGAGATGGGGGCGGAGTCCTCGTATTTTTCGTCCTCCCGGAGTGCGGTCCGGTTCTGGACCGACACCCGGCCCTGGCGGACCAGGTCGCGGGCCTCCTTGCGGGACCAGCGGCCGGTGGAGGCGAGGAGCTTGTCAAGGCGTTGTTGGGGCATAGGGGGACCTCCTGGGGGATTTTTTCCCCCTCATCCGTCTGGCCTGCGGCCAGCCACCTTCCCCCGCCAGGGGGGAAGGCTTTTCGCTGCGTCTATCGAGACTATTCCGCAGTTGAGTAAGTGCCAATGTTCGCGCCTTCCCCCTAATGGGGGAAGGCCGACTCCCCCTGTCAGGGGGAGATGGCCGTAGGCCAGAGGGGGTAGGGAGGCACGCGAAGCGTGACGGATGAGGGTGAAGCCGAAGGGCTGCGCTTCCTGCGTTTTGTGGCGGCTGTGTGGATTTACGGTTCTTCCCGACCTAAAAGATAATCGGTGCTAACACCAAAATAGTCGGCGAGTAAAGTTAACGTCGTAGCCGGCACATTTACTTCACCGTATTCCAGGCGTTGGTACTGCCGCACAGAGCAATCCAGATATTTTGCAATATCTTCTTGTTTTTTGTGGTGGCTTTTTCTCAGAGATTTTAATTGCTTGCTGAATTTTTCTAAAACATGTTCCATAATTAAAGATTACCCCTTGACATGACATAGTAAGTCATGTAAAATAAAAGAAATATGACGAAAGGAGTCATAAAGATGACTGACTTTATGGAATGGCTTTACAACAACGGGATTGAGGACTACATCAAAAAACAGCGGGCCGATGACCGAGAAACGAGTGCGTTTTCCTTATTTGAAGGGGAGTACACCCAAACACAGAAAGAGGATATGGAAAATATATTTTCTTTCTACGCTGTTCACGGCTTCCGCCTGGGGGTGCGGGTTGGCCTAGCCCTGGCAGAGGACCTGCGCTAACCGGCTCTGAGGTCTATTTCTCCAAAACTCCGCATAGAAATGGACCAATGAAACCGGAAGGAGAGAAGTGCTGTGATGATTGTGACCGCAAGGCTGCCCCGCCGCCGGGCGCGGCTGTGTCTGGGGGTGGCCGCCGCCGCGCTGCTTTGCTGCGGCGCGCTTACCATCCTTTTAGGGAGGGGAATGGTCCCGGCTTCCGGCTCCGCCCAGCCCAGCCCAAAGGGCATAAAATCCAACGAGGACCGGGTGGCTTATTTGCAGGCCTGGGGCTGGCAGGTATCCGGCGAACCTATCGTCACCCAGGAGCTGCTGATTCCCGAAGAGCTGGACGAGAGCTACCAGGATTATCTGGCCCTGCAATCCGCACAGGGCTTTGACCTGGAAAAATGCGCCGGAAAGCGCGTGAAGCGCTATACCTATGAGATCACCAACTACCCCACCGGGGAGACGGGGGTGCAGGCCAATCTGCTCATTCGCAAAAATACGGTGGTAGGGGGCGAGATCATGTCCTCTCAGCCGGGCGGATTTTTGCACGGTCTGGCTATGCCCTAGCGCGAGTCCAGGTGGACATTCAGGTGGTTGTAGGTCATTTCCACGCCATGCTTCTGAAAAGACTCCCGGACCCCCTCCATCAGCGCATAATACACGGTCCAATAGTCGCTGCTGTCCGTCCATACCCGGACCACGTAGTCGATGGCGCTGGACTGATAGGCGTTGATCCAAATGACGGGGGCCGGGTCGGGCTTGATCTGGGGGATGGAGTCCACCACCGTCTGGAGAGCCTGTTTGACGGTCTGGGTGGGGGCGTTGTAGGAGGCGGAGAAGGTCAGATCGACCCGCCGTCCCTCGTCGTGGTTGGTGAAGTTGACGATTTTGGCGGAGGACATCTGGCTGTTAGGGACGCTGATGCGCTTACCGTCAAAGGCGGTCAGCCGCGTATAGGCCAGGCCGATGGAATCGACCGTGCCCTCGATGCCGTCGGCCTGGATGTAATCGCCGGACTGGAAGGGCTTTGCGGCCAGGATCGTCATACCCCCGGCCAGATTGGTCAAGGTGTTTTGCAGGGCCAGAGAGACGGCCAGGCCCATGACGCTCAGAAGGGCAATCAGGGGGGCGATGTCCACCTCCAGAGAACCAAGCAGGGTCAAAATCAGAAGGACCCACAGGGATACGCGGATAATGGAACGAATTTGCTTTTGGAGTCCGAACACATCCTTATGCAGCCGCATCAGCCGGTCTACCGTGCGCATGATGAGCCGGATGACCAGCAAGCCGACAGCGAAAATAAAGATGGTCCGGAACAGGAGCGAAAACGAGAGCTTATTGGGGTCCAGAACGCCTAAGACCTCCTGGACAGTACCTTCATCTACTGGCATAGTCAGGCCTCCCCGGTGTGCCGTTTCAGGCAGGCAAAGGTTTCAGGGCTGATGTCGTGTTCGATACGGCAGGCGTCGCGGGCAGCGACCTCCGGGGAGACCCCCAGCCGGACGAGCCAGCGGGTGAGGAACTGGTGCCGCTCATAGACGCTGCGGGCGGTCTCCTCTCCCAGGGGGGTGAGCAGGAGCCGTCCGTCTGCCTCCATGGTGATGTAGCCGTTGGCGCGCAGGATCGACATGGCCCGGCTGATGGAGGGCTTGGAGTAGCCCAGATGCTGGACCACATCGATGGAGCGGACCGAGCCGTTTTTTTCCTGGAGCATCAAAATGGCCTCCAGGTAATCTTCGCCGGATTCGTGCAGAGACATAAATTGGTTCCTCCTAAAAACAGCGAATAAAATCTGGTCTGCCGACAGTGTAGCATATTTTTGCCCCGCTGGCAACGGTTTAATTGTATCCTCTGTCGTTGAAAGGTAGAGGAGACGTTGGTTTTTTACCCTCATCCGTCACTCTTCGCGTGCAACCTTCCCCCTCACGGGGGAAGGTTTTTTGCTATAGATATAGAGAAACAGTCTAGTAATTGCACAAACATAAGCAAAGGGAGGCCTTCCCTAAAATATAAAAAAATAAATTGCATTTTTTTGCAAAGTATTATAAAATAAAGAGAAATTTGCCGAAAGGAGCTTCTGCACACCATGTCGATCTTTCGTTCCCGGCCCCTCCGGGCGCTGGGGTACCTCAGCATGGCGGTCTTTCCCCTGTTCTGCCTGCTGGTTTTGGACTATATGAATTACCGCAACCTCGACCGGCTGCTCCAGCACTGTGAGCTTCAGCCCGGCCCCGTCCGCTTCGAGATCGTTGTGATTTATCTGGTCTTTCTCTTCTTCTGGGCTTTGCTCCGCCGGAGCGCACTGACGGTCGGGGTGATGGGAGGCCTGTCCTTTCTGTTCGCCTATATCAACTACACCAAAGTAGCCGTCAATGGGGATAACTTTTTCCCCCAGGATATGATGATGGCAGGCAGCGCCGGAGAACTGACCTCCTTTATCAGCGGCGGACTGCCCAAGTGGTTCTGGCTGGGGCTGGCGGCGCTGGTGTGCTGGACCATATTCCTGGCCTTGACCGCGGCTGACCTGCCCCGCGGCTGGTTCTACCGGCTGTCGGCGGCGTCGCTGGTGCTGGTGCTGGTCTGGAGCTTCTGCGCCAACCGGGAGCGCACCAAAACCATGCTGGCCCGGTTCGATATGTCTACCTATGACACCGCTCTCCAGCGCTCCAACTACAGCGCCAACGGCTTTGTGGGCGGCTTTGCCCTGAATGTGCTCACCATGCGCATCGAGCCTCCGGAGGGCTACACCCAGGAAACAATGCAGCATCTCCTGGAGCTGTATCAGCCCGTCCCCGCCTCCGGCCAGGAGGAGTTTGACGTAATCGTCATTTTGAGCGAAAGCTTTTTCGACGCCCGTATCTTACCCGGCGTAGAATTCTCCCAAAATCCCCTGGAACGGTACGACGAGCTGCTGGAGCGGCCCAACTGCTACAGCGGCACTCTCTACACCACCGCCTCCGGCGGGGGCACTGTCCGGCCGGAGTTTGGAATGCTCACCGGTCTGACGACCGACTATCTGCCCGACGTGACCACCCCCTACTGGTTCGTAAACGAGGAGGTTCCCTCCTATGTGTCCATCTGCAAGGACGCGGGCTACGACACCCTGGCCATCCACCCCTACGACCGGACCTTCTACGCCCGGAATCAGGCCTATCCCTACCTGGGCTTTGACCGCTTCCTGGACATGGAGGACTTGTCCCAACTGGTGACAGCGGAGTACAAGCGGGATTATATCACCGACCAGTCTACGCTGAAGCTGATGGAGAAGTGTCTGGACGAGGCGGAAGCGCCAACCTTTATGTTCGTCATTACCATGCAGAATCACCAGCCCTACAACGCCATGGACCCGGCGGATATCCAAATAAAAGTGACTTCCCCGGACTTGTCCGAACCGGCCCTCACCGCCCTGACCACCTACACCCAAGGCCTGTATGACGCGGACCAGATGCTGGGAGAGCTGGCGGACTATATCGACCAGCGGGAGCGGCCTACGGTAGTGGTGTTCTTTGGGGACCACCTGCCCACGCTGGGGTCCAATTACCTGGCCTACCGGGAGTCCGGTCTGTTTGACCCCACCGACGGCCTCACCCCGGAGGAGCTGGAGCAGGTCTACTCCACCCCCTATGTGATCTACTCCAACCGGGAGCTGGAGTTCGACTTTTTCAACCCAAACCGGGACAATCCTATTTCGGATTACAACATGCTCAACGCGGTTTACCGGGCTGTCGGACTCCCCCGCACCCCCTATATGGAAATGCTGGCCGACTTCTATCGGGACTACCCCTATTATAATGTCCGGCTGGAGATTCCGGTTCACAGCACCCGTGAAAATTTCCTCAAGGCGATGGAGCTGGTCACCTACGACCGGGTCCTGGGCCATCGCTGGTCCAAATAAATATTGTTTCGTTTTAATTAGGAGTGATATTCCATGATGACCATTGAACATTTCAAAGAAGCTCGGAACGTTCTGCGGGGCGTTTTGAACGAAACCCGGCTGATTCATTCCCCCTTCCTCTCCCAGAGCTGCGGCAATCAGGTCTATCTGAAGCCGGAAAACATGCAGGTTACCGGGGCTTACAAAATCCGTGGCGCGTACTACAAAATCAGCACCATGAGCGAGGAGGAAAAATCCCGCGGTCTGGTCACCGCCTCCGCCGGCAACCACGCCCAAGGCGTAGCCTACGCTGCCCGCGCCGCCGGTGTGCCCGCCACCATCGTCATGCCCACCACCACCCCCCTGATGAAGGTCAACAACACCAAGGACTATGGCGCACAGGTGATCCTCCACGGGGATGTGTTCGACGAGGCCGCCGCCCTGGCCGCCAAAATGTCCGAGGAGCAGGGGCTTACCTATGTCCACCCCTTCAACGACCTGGAGGTCGCCACCGGGCAGGGCACCATCGCTTACGAGATTTTTCAGGACCTGCCCGACGTGGACGTGATTCTGGTCCCCATCGGCGGCGGCGGACTGGCGGCGGGTGTGTCCACCCTGGCCAAGCTGCTCAACCCCAACGTGCAGGTGATTGGCGTGGAGCCTGTGGGCGCCGCGTCCATGAAGGCCAGTCTGGACGCGGGCCATGTGGTCACCCTCCCCGCCGCCACTACTATCGCGGACGGCGTGGCGGTCAAAACCCCCGGTGACAAAGTGTTCCCCTATGTACAGAAAAACCTGGATGAGATCATCACCATCTCGGACGATGAGCTGGTGGCCGCGTTCTTGGACGTGATGGAAAAGCATAAGATGATTGCAGAGAACGCGGGTCTGGTGACGGTGGCCGCTCTGCGGCATTTGCAGTGCCGGGACCAGAACGTGGTGTCCATCCTGTCCGGGGGCAACATGGACGTGATCACTATGGCCTCGGTGGTCCAGAACGGCCTGATCCGCCGGGGACGTATTTTCACCTTCTCCGTCCATCTGCCCGACCGTCCCGGCGAGCTGCTGCGGGTGGCCCAGATCCTGGCAGAGCATGCGGGTAACGTCATTAAACTGGAGCATAACCAGTTCGTCAATGTCAACCGGGCCAGCAGCGTGGAGCTGCGGGTCACGTTGGAGGCCTTCGGCCACGACCACAAGCAGGAGATTCTGGAGGCCCTTCACCAGGACGGCTACGACGCGGCGGAGACGGGCACCAGCAAAATCTACGACTGAGCAGAAATCCTGACCCCCGCCACCGGAAGCGG
>CAJTOE010000137.1 GCA_910577805.1 uncultured Oscillospiraceae bacterium
CCGCTGGCCTCCAGCTGGGTCGCACTGTAGGAGTTGACGATGTGCCCCTCGTTCCGGCTCACGAAGCCGCAGACCAGCGCATTGGAGTTCCGGTCCACGCTGCCGCTGAACCGGCCCACCGCATAGGAGGTCTCGACCCAGCTGTTGGAGCCGTTCACGCTCACCAGTCCGCCCACATAGGCGCTGCCGAAGCTGTTCACGTCCACCTCCAGGCTGGGAGATTCCGCCATACAGTCCCGGATCACGCCGCTGTTCTGGCCCACCAGTCCGCCGACGTAGAGCCACGCATAATAGGAGCGTGCGTCCAGTCTCAAGCCCTCCACGGCGCAGTTGCGTATCGTTCCGTTGGCGTTGCGCCCCGCCAGGCCGCCCACATACAGGCTTTGTCCCTGTTCTCTGGAAACTACCAGCGGTTTTTCCAGTTCCAGGTGATAAACGATATCCTGGAGAGTCCCCGCCGAACTGCCAAACAAGCCCGCACAGGTTTCGGTCTCCCCTTCCGGAATGGTGAATACCACGTTTCGGATGTGGTGGTACATACCGTCGTAGGTGCCCCGGAAGGGATTTTTCCCGGTGCCGATGGGCTTTTGGGAAAAATTAGAATGATCGGAGTAACTGCCGTATTTCTTGTAGTCCAAATTCAGCTTTTGCCGGAAAACATAGCGGTGCTTCTCGTTGCTGTAGTAGTTTTGATACTCGCTCAGATCGTTCAGATGCCGCGGGGTGCGTATATCCACCTCATAGTGCTCGCTCCGAATCTGCTCCGCCGCCCGTTCCGCGACACTCTGGGCTGTCCAGCCGCCCTCCGGGGCCTCCTTGGTTTGCAGGGGCCGGACCGTCTCGGCAAAGTGGGGGTTGTAAAGGTATTCTCCTTCCGCCAGCATACCGTCGCTTCCCTCCAGGGAAAAGCGCAAATACTGATAGAAATCCGGGCTGGCAATTTTGTTGTCCGCCACCAGAGCATTCGGCAGAGGAATCAGGTAATAGTTTGTCGGCTCTTCGTCCCCCTCGTTGGTCCACTTTGCCTCAAGCCAATCTTGCTTTGCAATCGTTTCTGTGTACGTTTGCCGTGCGCCGTTTGCATCAAAGTATGTATAGGTGATGTCAACTGACGTTGAGGTTGCCAAATCACTTTGCAGCAGCGCCACGGCGTAGCCGTCCAGCCGGACCGTCTCATCGCTCAGGCTCCCGAAGAGGTGGCGGGCGTTGCCGCCGGAAAAACCGTATTTGTCGCCGTCATACTTCTCGTAGTACACTAAGCTGGGTTCTTTAAACTGTGCGCTCCAGTCGCCGTAGTGGGGCAGCCGCCGCAGGCCGGGGAAGCTGTAGATGGTCAGCTTCAAATTTTCCCGGAGGTTATAGGGATGGCTGTCTTTCAGCTCCTTCCACGCGAATTCCCCTCCCACTGTCTGGGCAAAATTGACTTCGCCCTCCTTGTCGCCCATCGCCGACATCCGGTCATAGTTGCAAGAGACTGCACCAGGAATTTCCGGTCCCGCGCCGATGTTCAGGTAATAGGTACTGCCTGAAAAGACCCCTTTCTGCTCCGCCTCGGCCAGGTGGTAGAACGTTGTGCCCTCCGGCCTATTGGTGTGGCGCATGGCCGAGTACACGTGTTGTGCAGAAATCGCTGCATTTGTGCCTAAGCACAGTCCGGCAGCACTCCCCGCCTGGGTCATATCAATAAATCCGGCGGCGTAGCAGTTTTCCAGACGGAGCGTCCCCACGGAGCCGACCAGCCCTGCCAGGTTCTTTCCAGCCAGATAGCAGTCCGCATAGGAGCCGGTCACGTCCAGCGTATTTTCCGCTTCTCCCACCAGACCGCCAGCCGTTCCAGAGCCGTAAACCAGCGTGGCGGACAAGCAGTCCTTTACGGTAGTCCTGCCCTCCAACGTCCCGGCCAGGCCTCCGGCGGTAGGGCCGGAAATCTTATAATCGTAATCCTTTCCGTTGGCCTGCAACAGCAAAGCCTGGAGGTTCTTCTCCTCGGTCGGCTCCCAGTAGACCCAGCAGTCCTCAAAGGACGTTTCGCCCTTGGCTACGCCCACCAAACCGCCGGTACTGCCGTCGCCGTGTACTCTGGCGTTCAGCAGCCGTACTCCCTCGAACTTCATATCCTGCGTTTCCGAAAACAGACCGGCATCTCCACTGAAATCTATGCAGAGGCTCTGAAGCTCCTTCTGGTTGCCGTTGTAGGAGTTGAGTGCGTTGTTTTGAATCGGCGTAAACTTGTAGTCCTGATAGGTCTCGTTGTCGTAACACGGAATATTGGAAACCTGCTCCGCTTTTGTAATGCTGCCCGACACCTGGGAAAACTCCGTGTCCAGATTTTGCAGGTGCCGCAGATACCGAATCTTCGCCGTATCAACCGTACTGTCCTTGTCGAACAGGCTGTTGTTTGTATCCTCGGCCTGGGCCTGACTGGGCTTGCCGCCCTCCATGCTGACCTCCACTGTGGCAGTCACGGTGAAGTCCCCGCCCGGCTCTATATTGGGAAACAGGTCCGCAAACTGACGGCCCGTCTCCAGCGAGTCCAATTCCCAGGTGTACGAAAAGGAGCTGTTGTTTGCCCCCTCTTTGTATGCAAGCAAGCGGCCAGCATATTGGCTATCCAAAAGATTGATGAATTGTCCACCGTAGGTCAGGGTGACGTCCTTGGTGATCTCCGCATCCCGGCCGTTTTCGGGAATCTGGAAATCCACTTGCACGGTGAGCTTTTCTTCGTTGCGGATCAGCACCGTGACCCCCGGCGTATGCAGCCGGTCGAACCGGTCCGCGTCCGCCTGCCCGCCGCCGTAATAGCCCAGCATGGGGTCGTGGTCCATCCGCGCCCGCCGGGAAGCGGTCCGCCAGACGTTATAGAAGCTTTGGAACTCCCCCGGTGCAATTTCGCTCTCCGCGTAGAACACATCGGTCACACAGCCGCTTTTCGGCTCGTAGACAATGTAGAAATCGCCCTCCCACAGCTTGGACTCTATGGTTCCCGCGGGCAGAAGCTCCTTCAAGGTCTCGTCGCCGTTGGCGATAACACAGCCCTCCGCGTTTCCGCCTGCATCGCCTACACCAGATACGCTGTTTCCGCTTCGCGCCACCAGCTTCTCCAGACGGCTGCCGTTTGCCAGCAGCGCCGCCCGGTTCTCCGCCGCCATATAGATCTCCCGCGCGGCGTTGTCCAGCTCGGTGATTTTCAGGTAATCCATATAGTACGCCGCGCTTACGGCGGACACCCCCAGCAGGATAATCAGCACTGCGACCACCGCCAGAAGCTCCACCAGAGTAAAGCCGCCGTTTCGATTGTGTTGGATTTGTCGTTTCATGAATCTCCCTCTGTCTGCCATTCAATCTGCGAAAACTTTATTGAGTATCCTATTCGGATATAAGACACATTATCGAGCGTCAGTCCGTCAGTATTTTGGGCCAGCAGCAGATTCCTACCTCCAGGGCCACCGGCTCATGGAGGTGAAAATCTGCATGGCGGCAGAACCAGCACCCATATCCTCTGCCCAGGCCGGTGGTCCGGGACACGAAGGCAGGACAACGCTCCCCCGGCCAGACGCTGCCGCCTGTGCGCGGCTTGTGTAATATTTCTGTTCCTCTCACTACTCTTCCAGCATACATAACGATAGCCCCTCTTTAAAATTACAGCTTAAACTGAAGATATCTTGTTTCCGGTATCACCGGAAACAGCGCAGGGGCCAGCTCCTGCGGAAACCTTGCAAAACGCACCTGTTTCGTGTGTGATACTGCCATTGTAGCAATAAAAAGGAAGGTTTTGGGACTTTGCGTAAATTCAGCTTTGCTTTGCGCAGAATTTGTGATGCGGGAAATCGGGTCTATTTTTTACTTATTTTGTAAGTAAATATTTATTTTCAAAAAGGTTGAAGAAATGCGCCGGACGGCGGCGCTGGATTCTGTACCGAAGATGTAAATAAATATTTACTGTATTATACACAACTCCTCCCATCTTGGCAAGAGTTTTTTATATTTTTTTGTAATTTCTGCTGTGATTCGTGAAGGGAAGCCCAAGGGCCAATCTACTCTACGAATCGAACGCTATCTGTCGAAAACCGCTTGACATATCTGTGGAAAACGTGATATGTTTGTTATGAAACTATGTGTTTTCCAAACATTTGCGTAAAATTTGCTCAATTTTGCGCAAAATTTGCATAGCAGGAGGGATTCCCCATGCTTACGATCGCCCTATGCGACGATGAACCAGAGCAGCGTTCCAGAATCGGAGCCATACTCCAGAACTACAGCGCTGCCCGGCCGGAGCTGGCAGTCAAAATATCCACGTTTGCCTCCGCCAGGGAACTGCTGGCTTATCTGGAGGAGGTAGACGGCTACAACATATATGTGCTGGATATTGTGATGCCGGTTATGTCCGGCATTGATTTAGGCGTGCGTCTGCGGGAACTGGGATACCGGGGCGCGATCATTTACCTGACCGTCTCGCCGGAGTACGCCGTGGACTCCTACGCCGCCCGCGCCTTCCACTATCTGATGAAGCCGGTCGAACCGGAAATGCTCTTTCAGGTACTGGACCAGGCCGCGGCGGAGCTGGAGCGTGAAAAAGCCGCCTGCATCACGGTCAAGACCCGTGACGGGCTTCAGCTGGTGCGGCTGGACGACCTGATGGTGGCGGAGCTGTCCAGACGGACCGTGCGCTATCACCTGGCCAACGGCACCGTGCTGGACAGCACCACCCTGCGTAATTCCTTCCAGGAGGAGATGGCGCCCATTCTGGCTGACTCCCGTTTTTTCCTGTGCGGGGCAAGCTTTGTGTCCAACCTCTTTTACGTCACCGCCGTGGAAAAGGGCTATTTTCGGATGGACAGCGGAATGCGGGTCCCACTGGCCCGCGGCCTCGCCACCCAGGCCAGAGAGCGGTGGCGGGAGTATTGGCTGCACGCGCCTAAGGGGGGATTTTCATGACCATTCTCCGCGACATCTCCATGCTGTGGTCCATGCTCCATGTGATTATTCTGTTTCTGATCCTCTTTGAGCCGCGCTTCTCCTGGCGGACCACCCTGACCGCCGCTTTCGCCGGCGGGGGCACGCTGCTGGTCGTCAATATTCTGCTGATGTATAAGTATGGCAACGGGATTATGATGAGTGTGGCCTTTTTCACCTGCACCCTCCCTACCCTGCTCTTGTTTTTCATCCTGTCCAAATACCGGGACGGCCGGTTCTTTTTCCTCTTCTGCCTGTCTGATACCCTCTCCTTCTGGATGATGCAGGTCACGAACTTCATGGACCGGCTGGCCGGTGAGACGTATCTCATCCTGCTTCTCAGCCGTCTGCTCCTCTTCCCTCTGGCGGAGTTGCTATTCTGGCAGTATCTGCGCCGCCCTTACCGGGAGCTTCAGCGCCGCCTTTACCAGGGCTGGTGGCTATTCGCCATTGTGGGCGCGGTGTACTATTTGCTCGTGATGTTCACCGCAGTACCGGTGGACGCCCCCATGCCCGACGTTTCCTCCCTGGGGGTCACCATTTTGGTCATGCTCTTGATGCCCTTGACCTACACGACTATTCTGCATTCCTTATGGCAGCAGATGAAAATGTACGAGAACAACCGAATGCTTGAGCTTCAGCACCGGGACTACAACGCGATCTGTCAAAAAATGGAGCTTGGCCGAATCTACCGCCATGATATGCGCCACCACCTGTCCACGCTGGACGGACTGCTCCAGCAGCGGGACCTGAACGGCGCACAGCATTACATCCGTTCCCTCAGCGGCGGCCTGGACGACCTGACCTACCCCGCCCAGTGCGCCAATTCTGCTCTGAACGCCGTCATTATGGCCTATCTGGTTCAGGCGAAAAACGCCGGCTGCACCCTGCACACCGAGGTACATACCCCGGAAGACCTCCCCTTTGAGGAGACGGACCTGTGTGTGATTTTGGGCAATGCCCTGGAAAACGCCATCCACGCCTGCGAGGCCCAGCCAGAGGAGCTGCGCAATATCCAGTTCTCCCTGGAGCTGACCGAAAACCAGCGGCTCATGTTTTCTGTGCGTAATCCCTGTCCACAACCGGTGGACTTCGGGCCGGACGGCCTGCCATCGGTCCCCAAACGGGAGGGCCACGGCTTGGGTTTGCAAAGTGTGCGGACCGTGGTAGAAAAATACGGCGGGCTGTTCCAGTGCCTGTGGGAGGACGGCGTTTTTGTCCTGCGGACGGTACTGATGCCGCCCCAGGCTGTGCCCGCCAAGCAAAAGCGGGTCAACCGCATCACTACGGCGGTGGTGGTGCTGCTGGCCTCCCTGCTCCTGCTCAATTGCGTCCCCGCCGTCGCCGACACGCTGGAAGCTATCCCCGTCCTTGGACCTATCATTCGGGTGCTGGATCTGCGGACCTACACCTTCCGCTGGAACAACACGGACAGCACCGGGATTGAGGAGCCTAACGACCAGGCGGATGCTTCTTTGCGCCAGACAGATGAGGGTGAAGCCAACAGTTCCCTCCACCTTACGAATTATACTCAGAGTCTATAAAAAAGCAAAAAACGACGGCTGGTGCGTTCCGCACCAGCCGTCGAAGCATAGGTGCCGTTTTTTTCAAATCTCCTGCCGTCCCTCCAGGGCACGCATTAAGGTTGCGTCGTCGGCGTACTCCAAATGACTGCCCACCGGAATGCCGTAGGCCA
>CAJTOE010000138.1 GCA_910577805.1 uncultured Oscillospiraceae bacterium
GTCCGCTTCAATCGTACTGCCGATGCTGTGGCTCAGGACTACCAGCACCGCAGCCAGAAGCACAACTGACAATGCAATCAAAAGCCCGCTAAAAGCGTTCTGCAAGATCAGCATGAAGCCCTGGATGGCCTGGGCGGTATGGACAAACTCCGTAAAGGACGGAAGCGAGGTCTGCTCATTGATCGTCTGATTCAGCGCTGCGGTAGTGATCTCCCTGTTGGAGAAGATGTGGAGCATCGCTCCATCACGGGCCAGGGCGTCAATGCTGGAAGATCGGATGATCTCCACAATGGTATCGTGATCCTCCTGGCAGATCAGAAAGCCCTTCATCCCAATCATGGAACTGCCCATAAAAGGGTCCTCGTAGAAACCTTTTACTGTAAAGACCACATCTCCACCTGCGCGGGCAATGGGAAAGGTGATCTCATCGCCCAACTCCACGCCGAACATGGAAACCAGAGAGGGAGAGACATAGACCTCACCGGGCATGATCTCCGGGATATTGGTTTGATAGGCAGAGCGATCATCCGTAAAAAAGCGGTAGCGGGTTTCGTCGGGGTGCAGGGTGATGAGCTGGCCTTCGCTGTCGGATTCCTGTTCCCCGACAGCATAGTTGGAAAAAATGACTTCCTGAGTTTCAACAGTGGACACATCCGGCATGGAAGCTATCTCACCCACAAGACTGTCCAAATCAGGAACATCTGACACCCAAGCGGTGAGTGTTCCAAACCCGGCCCGCTCCATCTCTGCGGAGACATACCGACTGGAATTGCTCCAGACCGTCAGCACGGTCCCCAACGCCAGAGAAACCAGGAACACCAGCACAAATACGCCCACGAGACTGCTCTTGTGCCGTCTCAAACCGGCTCTGAACAAAATTCGGTTTTCCATATCGCCACCTACCATTGCAGGGCGGAGAGCCAGCCGTTGACCTGTGTCTCACGTTCCTTGAGCTGACCGGCATCATAAACCGGCAGATTCAGTTCGTCCAAGACCTTGCCGTCCTCCAGATACAGAATGCGGTTGCCGCGGAGCGCCGCCCGGACATCGTGGGTTACCATCAGGATGCTCTGCCCACTCTGATTCAACTGCGAGAGGAGATTCAGCACATCCTCACTGTTGGATTTGTTCAAAGCCCCGGTAGGTTCGTCAGCGAATAACAAGCCGGGATCATTGATCATGGCCCTGGCGATTGCTGCCCGCTGGGCTTCGCCGCCGGAGACCTGGGCGGGGAAGCGGTCTTTCGCGCTGCCCACGTTCATTTGCTCCAACAGGGCCTCCGCCCGTTTGGCGGCCTCCTGGGGAGAACGCTTCTTCCCCACATAGCCGGCCACCGCCACATTTTCATAGAGGGACAGATTACTGACCAAGTGAGTCTGCTGGAACACAAAGCCGAACTCCTGACTCCGCAGGCGGGCCATCTGATTCTCGGAGTAACGGCTGATGGTTTTGCCTTGGTAGGCGATCTTGCCGTCTGTAATGCGGTCCATGCCGCTGAGGGCATAGAGCAGCGTGGACTTTCCGGCCCCGGAGGGTCCCATGATTACGGTAAAGTCGTGCTGGAAGATGTCAATATCAACCCGATCAAGGATTGCTGTAGACACGCCGTTCTGGGAAAACGCCTTGCAGAGTGCGCGGCCCTGCAACAGAATCTCTTTCACGGTGAGTCCTCCCTTCTCCATATTTGGCGATGACCAATTTCTTCTTTCCAGTCTGGGGATCGGGGAGAATCTGCCCAACAAACTGAACATAAAACTGCACATAGTTAAGGCCCTTTTCCCGCAGGATTTCTTTCATCTGGCGGAGCATTTCTGCTTGGATCATGTCTCTGTCTGCGTTTTCCGCCGTCTCCGCCAGCATTTCAAAGGCGTCCTGCCCCGTCTGCCGGAACTGATAGTCCAGCAGACCATCAATGCAAAAACCCTCCACGGCCAGCGGATGCAGGAACTCCCGGTTCCCGGCCACATCCTCGAACCATAGCAAGTCCTCGTTCCGGCCCAGCAGTCCCACAGCGCGGGTAAACGGGTATTTGCTATCTGTTTTCGGCGGATGGAGTGCCAGCCGGTCGGACAGCCGGTAGCGGATCAGAGGCTGGGCGAAGTTATAGAGGCAGGTCAGATAGATGCCGTCCTCGCCTGCTTCGATGATGTTCATATCATCGAACAGCAGCATTCCCTCCGCCGGGTCTGTTTCCGCTCCAAGGGCCAGAGACTCGCTGGCCCCGTAGAAGTTGACCGTGCGGGTCTGGAATACGTCCTCCAGATACTTCCGCAGACTGTTTCCCAGGGGTTCTCCGCAGGAAATGACCCGAACCACCTTCAGATCCACCTCGCCCCGCTCCACCAGTTCCGCCAGGATTTTGATGGCGGAGGGATAGCCGATGATGATGTTGGGGCGGAAGGTCCGGAGCTGACGGACCCACTCTGCCAGAGGTGTCTTGATGTCCAGGTACATCTGCTTGGCTCCCACGCCGTCAATGCCGTCCCCTACCGCCATAGCCCCGCCATAGCGCCCATCCGTGGCGGCGATGTAGGCGATCCGGGGGCCGCGGGCCAGCAGGGCCAATATCTGCGGCATGGACATATCCCACAGCGCGCCCCGGATGATTCCCAGAAGCATACTGTTCCAGGCGGCGGTATCGTAGAGGAAATACCCAGGCGTCCCGGTGCTGCCGGATGAGTGAACCACATGGTATTTGCCCTTATAGGGCTTCCGGTCCGCCGCTTCCTCCGCGTCAAAGCGGCGAAGTTCCTCCTGGGTCACGTCCGGTACGGTGATCAGGCTGTCAAACTGCTCCAGAAGCGTGGTCTTGTCCAATGTAGGAAAAACGGAGAGATGAGCGGTCCTGACGGTTTCGGCGGTAAGCCCTGCCGCCTCAAAGGCGTCTTTGTAGTATTGGGAATGCCCATAGGCGTAGGTGAGTATGGCTCGGAGCTTCTTTTCCTGCAAACCGTGAAGCTGTGCGGAGGACTTTTTTTCATTCTGCTTCAGCGCCGCCAGTTCCTGCAATACTTTGATCGTATTCAAAAGGGGCCTCCTTATCCAATCGAAAATGTGTAGCGGTTTTCGTAGTTTTCCCGGTGGTAGTAGTGGGCGGTTCCGGTGTTGAGATCAAAGACGGCGCTCCATTCGGTGGACTCAAACTCGTTGAAATCGTCCTTGCTCACGCTGTCCATAGCGTCCCGAACATCTTCCATGGTCATGGTTGGGTGATCTGCCAGCGTCTGGGTCAGAATGTCGTACCGCTCGTGAGATTGCTGGGTTCCGATACCGTGCTTGGCTCCCTCGGCCAGATAGAAGTTGGTCACCACTGGCGTTTCCGTGACCACCATCTCGTTGTTGATGTACTCCACCACAATGCCCCGTCCGGTGGTATCCGCCAGGGCGAAGTGGACCATCATGCCCATGGAGGCGTGGAGGTCGTACTGCCGAAGCAGGGTCAGAGCCTCATCCACGCTGGCTGCCTTGTTCAGCAGCAGCCGGACAGCGGTGGTGGTAGTCAGGTCGGGCTTGTCGGTGTTTTGATTGATGGAGGCGTTATCCCGGATCATGTTGACAGAAACCGCCAGCCCCTTTTCATTCATGCCATCCAAAGGAGCGTACAGCGCGGCCAAGACCCGAATGTCGTTCTGTTCCAGCATTTGATTCAGACTGCCTCCCGCCTGACTGATAAAGCCCAGATTGACCGTGGAGATGGAGGCATATCCCTCTGCGGGCCTGGAGGTGACTACCAGCGCGTCGCAGGTCTGCCAGTCGAAGTTTCTGCCGAACAGCTGATGACCGTCCGGGCTGCTCACGGTCAAGGTGCTGCACCCGAAGGAACTGCCGTTGACCGCCACATCGGCCAGCAGCCTTGACGCGAGAAATTGGGTCACATCCCCATCTGAGGAGGCGCCTCCCTGGGCCAAAAACGTCTCAAAGCCATCATCCCCGGAAAAGCTGGCGGAGGAAAAACCGGATTCCAGCGTAGTAATTTGAGATATATCCAACGTCTGCTCTGTGGGAACAGGGGGCGGCGCATTGCCTGTGACATCCGCTGGATTTACAGGAACACTCTGCATTGGAAAGACCTCCTGTCCATCATTTATCTGATCCTGGCTGGACAGAACTTCGGTGCTTGACGGTTCACCCTCCGCCACAGATGCTTCTTCGATGGAAACAGCGGCTTGATCCGATCCAGGCACACGATTCGTCTGGTTCGTATCATTTTCTTCGCTGTCTGCCCCCTTGGCCGGAGGAATGACGGAAATCATACCTGTCCCTGGCACAGATTCATCCAGCCCTGAACTCACAGGATGTGTGGAGGAATCACAGCCGGAAAGTCCCATAATCAGGCAGAGCGCGGCGGCAAATCCGCAAAACAGTCGCTTCATCACAATCACTCTTTCTTGTTGAGATTTTATGGGCAGATTATAATAAAGCCGCAAGGAAATAGCAAATACTTATATTGAATATTAAATCATGCCATTTCCCTATGGATTGGAGCATATAAACCTTTGGGCACTATGTCCGGCTTCCTATATCCCGCCCATTTTGGCGGATTATAGCACAGGAATGTAAACTAAAGCTAAAGTCCAAATAAATTTCAAAAATTATAATTCATCCGGGAAGCAAAAAGCCTTACAAAAATAGTCCCTTGATAAAAACTACACAGCCGAAGATCAGCATAAAACAGCCCAATACTCCATTCAAAAGCCGGTAAATTCGGTGATTGATGCGGCTGCGAAAGATTGCGGTCACACCAGATAAAAGCGACCACCAGCAAAGAGTTCCCAGGAAGATGCCGGAAATCAACTGAACGCTCTGCACCGCGGTTTGCGCTCCGGTGATTTCAAAGGCGGTAAAGGCCATCAGGAAAGACAGCACAGTTGCAGGGTTTGTGACGGCAATGGCAAAAGAGCTGGCGAAGCAAAAGGGCAGTTTCGTCCGGTTGGATTCCTGCTGTTGGTTTTGGGGCTTCTGCCGGAAGATATGAACACCCAGTGCCGCGATCAGCAGACCGCCCAGCAGACTAATTGGCCGCTGGTGCTGGATCAGGAAATTTGATACCAGCGTTATACCAAAGATACCTGCACAGGCGTATATCAGGTCCGCCGCAGATGAGCCGAGGCCGGTAATCAGTCCCGCTGTGAAGCCGCTGTTCAGCGTCCTCTGAATCGTGAGCGCACCAATCGCTCCGGCGGGGACACCGAAAATCAGGCTAATCAGTAGGCCGCGAATCAAATAGCTTTCCAACATAGCGTCACCTACTGCCCAAACCTAAACACATAGGCATTCTCGAAGTTTTCCCGGTGATAGTACCGGGCCTCGCCGCTGGTCTGGTCAAACACAATGCTCCATTCCGTGGAGGCAAAGACAGAATCGAAGTTGTGCTTGCTGACGCTGTCCATAGCGTCCCGCACTTTCTCTGCGGTCATGGACGGATGATCCGCAAGTGCCTCTGTCAAAATTTCATAGCGTCTATGGGATTCTTCTGTTCCAATGCCGTACTTCTCCCCTGGGGTGAGATAGAAATTTGTCACGATGGGCGTTTCCACAACGATCATTTCGTTGTTCACATACTCTACTGCCACCGAGCGGCCTGATGTATCTGCGATGGCAAAATGTACCATCATTCCCGCCGAAGCATGGAGATCGTACTGCTCCAGCAGCGCCAGCGCCTCATCTACAGTTGCCGCTCTGTCCAGCAGCAGCCGCACAGCAGAGGTCGTGGTCAGGTCAGTCTTTCCTGTATTCTGGTCAAAGCCGGGACAATCCTCAATCATCAAGACCGCCACACACAGGCCCTTTTCGTTCATGCCGTCCATGGGCGCGTAGGGCGCGGCGGCGGACATCAGACGCACAGAGGCATCTTCCGAGAGATTTAGCCCTAAATTCAAAAAGTCCATATTGACGGTAGAAATGGAAGCGTAGCCGCCTCTGGGATGCGTTTGGACAATCAGTGTGGAACAGGCTCCCCAATCAAAATTCCGGCCAAAGAGCTGCGTACCGTCAGGTCCGGGAATGGACAGGGTACTGCATCCGAAGGAGTTGCCTTGGAGATCAAGATTTACCACTCCGTGAAACAGCCGGTCAATCACAAAATCCCCCACCGCCATATCACTGCTTCCACCTCCTTGGGCAATAAAGTCCTCTAACCCATAGTCCCCCGAATAGTTCATAGAGTACAGACCGTCCTCTAAACGCTTCACGCTGGATGCAGAGCGAATGACTGGCCAGAACAAAAATAAGGCCAAAGCCAGCGAGATTACCAGAACAGCCATAACCGACCGCAGCACCATCTTTTTATGGCTCCGCTTCATCCGTCATCCCTCACAGAAAACGCGACCTCCACGCTGCCTGTTCCCAACGCTTCCGCCAGTCCGGCAGGGTCATCTACGCTGCCCAGCCGGGTGTAGCTGTAGCCGCTGGAGAAGCTCTCATAGAACAGCACTACGCAGTTATTACCATAGAGCATCAGATCCCCTGCGTGGATTTGTCCCGGTTGATACGAGTCAGTGGGCAGTTCATTGTCCA
>CAJTOE010000139.1 GCA_910577805.1 uncultured Oscillospiraceae bacterium
AAATTCAACTTTCCAGGCCCGTTTCCGGGCTTTTCAGCCCGGTTTCGAGGGTTTGGGGAACCTTTCGGGCAAACCAGCCCTGTATAACGCTCCTAACATCGGAGAAAAAGTGCGGAAAACGGGAGGAAAACAGAAAAAGCCCCGCCTTTTCCGAGGAAAAAGCGAGGTTGGTAGCCATTTGGTAGACATACAGAAAATGGAAGCCCCTCTGGAGGCTGATTTCTCAACCTCCAGAGGGGCTTTTTGGTAGCCTTTTGGTAGACATGGGGAATTTGAATCGCCCAGCGTCCAGCATAAGGACGGCTATAAGCGTTCCGGGGACAGCCGGGGCGGGCGGCAAAATAAGCTGAAAAACCGCAGGCAGGACGTGGGGCGTTACCAGCACCCCACGTCCCTATCAAGCGGTCCTCTTTGGTCCGTGGCGAACAAGGAGACCTCAATCGCCTCCTCTCTGGCCGATATGGCGGACCGTCAGCGGATCAAACAGACCTACGCCCAGGGGGCAAACACAGATTTACAGTCAAGCCCTCCAGGCGAATTGTGACGCCGTCTCCGGGGCGGTTATGGACTTTTTCATCCCGGAGGAAATGCGGATTATTAACAAGGTCCTCGTCAAGGTGCGAATGACAAAATTCCGGGCCTACTCCAAGAGCACGCAGAGCGACACCTCGAAGGCCGTCACCTCCACCACCAGCAACGACCAAACCCGGACAAGCTCGGACGGGGGCCGAACCACGGCCACCAGCTCAGACGGCGGCGGGCAAACCACATCAAGCGGCGGCGGGGCTACCTCCAGCGAGACGAGCATTGAAAGCTCAAGCATCCTACCGAACCAGACGACCGGGAGAGCGGTCCATAACCACGGCCTCCGTAATGGCGTGAGGCTAACGATGAATCCCTGTCCTTTGGAGCAAACACCAACGTCTTTAACGACTGGCTCTCCCAGTCTTTATATGTTGGAACGGATAGCGGCAGCAGTATTGATGGCCGGCTCTACATATACAATGCGGATCTTTCTGCGTATTACGGAAAACCTTTCCATGATTTGGATTGGTACAGCGAGAAAACCCCGCTCACACCGGATATCAAGGGCCGGGTGTGCCGGAACGCCGTGGTTTCACTGGACAAGAGCGAGGTGTCGTTTTTATCTAGCCTGACGACGGGTACGGACACAAATTATTATCTGTTCACCATCCCGGTTGACGGCGGGAACCCCGTCAAGGTGCAGACCGACTATCAATTTAACCTTTCACGGGATTTCACTGTGCAGAATTCACACGTAGATTTCCTGTTGGATTGGAGATAAAGGGATCCCGCCCCAGAGTAAAATCTGTGGGCGGGATTTTTTCCTTATTCCTCATCCAATTTCAGCACGGCCATGAAGGCCTCGGTGGGCAGTTGGACGGTGCCCAGGGTGCGCATCTTCTTCTTGCCCTCCTTCTGCTTCTCCAGCAGCTTCTTCTTCCGGGTGATATCGCCGCCGTAGCACTTGGCCAGCACGTCCTTCCGCATGGCCTTGACGGTCTCCCGGGCGATGATTTTCCCGCCGATAGCCGCCTGGACGGGCACCTCGAAGAGCTGGCGGGGGATATTCTCTTTCAGCTTCTCACAGATGCGCCGGGCCCGGGCGTAGGCCTTCTCCCGGTGGACAATGAAGGACAGGGCGTCCACCTGGTCGCCGTTGAGGAGCAGATCCACCTTCACCAGGTCGCTGGGCTGGTAGTCCTCCAGCTCGTAGTCCAGGGAGGCGTAGCCCTTGGTGCGGGCCTTGAGGGCGTCGAAGAAATCATAGATGATCTCGCCGATGGGCATGGAGTAGTGCAGCTCCACCAGGTTGGTGTCCAGATACTGCATATCCTTAAACACGCCCCGTCGCTCCTGGCACATGGGCATGATGTTGCCCACGTAGTCCGGGGGGGAGATGATGGACACCTTGGCGTAGGGCTCCCGGGCCTCAGCGATGGCTCCGGGGTCGGGATAGTTGTGGGGGTTGTCCACCCGGACCACAGTACCGTCAGTTTTTGTGACCTCGTAGATTACGGAGGGTAATGTGGTCACCAGGTCCAGGTCAAACTCCCGCTCCAGCCGCTCCTGGATGATCTCCATGTGGAGCATCCCAAGGAAGCCGCACCGGAAGCCAAAGCCCAGGGCCACGGAGGACTCCGGCTCGAAGGACAGGGAGGCATCGTTGAGCTGGAGCTTTTCCAGGGCGTCCCGCAGGTCGGGGTACTTGCTGCCGTCCTCGGTGTAGATGCCGCAGTAGACCATGGCCTGGGCGGGACGGTAGCCGGGGAGGGGTTCCGCCGCCGGGGCCTCCGTCCCGGTGATGGTGTCACCCACGCTGGTGTCCTTCACGTTCTTGATGGAGGCGGTGAACCAGCCCACCTCCCCGGCGGACAGCTCCCCGGCGGCCTCCATGCCCAGGGGCTTCAGATAGCCGCAGTCCAGCACCTGGTAGGAGGCCCCGGACGCCATCATTTTCACGCTCATACCCTTTTTCAGGGTGCCCTGCATCACCCGGAAGTAGACAACAACGCCCACATAAGGGTCGTACTGGCTGTCAAAGATCAGGGCTCTCAGGGGGGCGTTGGGGTCGCCCTC
Source organism: uncultured Oscillospiraceae bacterium (assembly GCA_910577805.1). Lineage (GTDB taxonomy): Bacteria > Bacillota > Clostridia > Oscillospirales > Oscillospiraceae > Lawsonibacter. Next base: position 2,602 of record CAJTOE010000139.1, read on the forward strand.
CGGGGAGGGGATGTTCTGGACAATGTCCTCTAGAACAGCGGGGATGTTGGTGCCCTGCTTGGCGGAGATCTCCGGGGCGTCCTGGGCGGGGAGGGCCAGGATGTTCTCCACCTCCTCCTTCACCCGGGCCGGGTCGGCGGCGGGCAGGTCGATCTTGTTGATGACCGGGAGGATCTCCAGGTCGTGCTCCATGGCCAGGTAGGTGTTGGCCAGGGTCTGGGCCTCAATGCCCTGGGAGGCGTCCACGATAAGCACCGCCCCCTCGCAGGCCGCCAGGGAGCGGCTGACCTCGTAGTTGAAGTCCACGTGGCCCGGGGTGTCAATGAGGTTCAGGTGGTAGACCTGGCCGTCCTGGGCCTTGTAGTCCAGCCGGACGGCCCGGGCCTTGATGGTGATGCCCCGCTCCTTCTCCAGATCCATGTTGTCCAGCAGCTGGCTGGCCATCTGCCGCTGCTCCACCGCCCCGCACAGCTCAATCAGCCGGTCGGACAGGGTGGATTTGCCGTGGTCAATGTGTGCGATAATGGAAAAATTCCTGATTTTACTTTGGTCGGTCATATATATCGTGCCTCCTTGGGCAAATCCACCCGGGGCCCCATCGAAGATGGGGCGGCGCGGTAAGCGCCGTAAATTCGGAGCCGCAGGCGGAGAATTTCCGAAGGGCGGATTGATTCCGCCCGAGGATTGAAAAAATATGTGGCCCCCGCAAGGGCGTCAGCCCTTGTGGGGAACGGATTTGCCGTGGTCAATGTGCGCGATGATAGAAAAGTTTCTGATTTTAGATTGGTCAGTCATATATATCGTGCCTCCTTGAGGTGTGAGTATATCAAAACTCTCTCGCCTCCCTGCAGGGGAAGGCTATACCGCCTGCGGGGGCGTACAACGAAAAAATGGCATGAACTGTGCGGAGGCAAAGTGCTATTGCCGTGTCCGCACATCGGAGCGGCCCATCAAATAATCCAGGCTGACATCAAAAAAATCGGCGATGACCAGCAGCTTTGCTACCTCTGGGTAAGATTCTCCGTATTCATATCCCTGATAGGTGCGCAGTTTCACGGAAAATGTGTCCGCTATTTCCTGTTGCTTTAGACTTCTTTCCTTTCGAAGTTCTTTCATGCGCAGAGCGAAATTTGACATTTTTGCCTCCAAACTGTTGATACGTGGATCATTCGCAAATATAATAAAGACGTGAATTATCCGCATATCAATGCGATGACTTTAAGGAGCGATGACAATGGGAGATCTGTTTGCGGAGCTGTTTTGGCGCGGTACAGAACTTGATGAGGCGGCTGGCCGGCTATGTGAGACTTTGCCCGGCTTTTCAGAAGCGAGACAGGCTTACGATGAACTGTCCGAACAGGTGCGGGAAGCCGCTGGGGCCAGCCTGTTTGACGAATATTTCGCCCAGCTGATCCGCTACAGTAGCTACGAGATCCGGGCCTATTACTCCCTGGGACTGGGATTGCGGGAGAAAATCTTGAAAGCGCTGGGACTATAGGTGCCTCTACTTCTTCTCCTGCTTTTTCCGCCCCCCGCTGATGGCGGTGACCCGCTCGCCGGTGTTGTGGACCACCTGGAGGACAGATTGATACAGCACCGGATAATCCCGGGCCAAAGCGTCATTGGTCATCTGGGGCCAGGGGCCCTTGGCCTTGGCGTGGGCGGCCAGGGCGTCGGACAGCTCGGCCTCGCAGCACTTCATGTCGGCCTCATGCAGGCCGGCCTGGAAGTGCCGGGGCGGGACGGAGAAAAAGTCCGGGTTGTTGTCCGGGTTGGCGTCGTACAGCCGGCGGTACATGGTGTACACGGCGGTGGACAGGTAGCCGGCGGCGGACTGGATGGCCTCCCGGCTGCCGGTTTTGGACAGCAGGTCAAACAGGACGCCGACGGAGTTGACCAGCAGCTTTTTGGACAGCATGGCCAATACCGAGCCCTTCAGGGAGTTGCCCTTCTCGCCGCTCAGGTCGTACAGCTCCTCGGCGGCGATGGTGGTGCCGTCCCGGCTGAGGGTGCGGCCCAGGAGGAAGTCAGCAGACACCCCGTAGTAGTCGCAGGCCCGGACGACGAAGGGCAGGCCCGGTTCCCGGATGCCGTTCTCGTAGTGGCTCAGCAGGGCCTGGGAGATGCCCAGCGCCCCGGCGGCGGCGCGCTGGCTGACCCCCTTCTCCTGCCGGAGCAGGGAGAGGGTGCGGGAAAATTCTGCGTTCAAAGCTCTCACCTCAGAAAAAAGTCCCCCGGGAACCCGCTGGACCGCGCGCCCGGGGCCATACAATACACTTGGTATAGTATACACGATGGCAATACGTGGAGTAAAGAGGGTTCGGGAAATTTCTTGGTATTTTTCCGTGAAATTTTTCACAGATTAGGGGGAGAAACCCCGGGACAGCCCTTGCATTTTAGGGCGGGAAATGCTACCATTATGAGCAGAAACAGGCGCGCCCGCGCGCCCATTTTTTGATTTGGGAGGAAACCACGTATGTTCAAAAAACTCATTGAGATCCTGAAGGCCCACCCCCGGAAGATTGTCTTCACCGAGGGCACCGACCCCCGTATCCTGGAGGCCTCCGCCCGCCTGCTGTCCGGCACCTTCCTCACTCCCGTGCTCATCGGCAATGAGACGGAGATCCGGGAGGCCGCCGAGGAGGCCGGCTTCAACATCCGGGGCGCCGAGATCTACGACCCGGAGAATTACGAGAAGATGGACGCCATGGTGGAGAAGATGGTGGCGCTGCGCAAGGGCAAGATGACCGCTGACGAGTGCCGGGTCATGCTGAAGAAGGGCAACTACTTCGGCACCATGCTGGTGGCCATGGGCATCGCTGACGCCCTGCTGGGCGGCGCCACCTACTCCACCGCCGACACCGTCCGCCCCGCCCTCCAGCTGGTGAAGACCAAGCCGGGCAACACCATTGTGTCCTCCTGCTTCATCCTGGTGCGGCCCGCCGCCACCGGCGACAACATGGTGCTGGCCATGGCCGACTGCGCCATCAACATTGATCCCACCGAGGACGAGCTGGTGGAGATCGCCTCCGAGACCGTGGACTGCGCCAAGATCTTCGGCGTGGAGCCCAAGGTGGCCTTCCTGAGCTACTCCACCTTTGGCTCCGGCAAGGGCCCCGCCGTGGACAAGATGCGCAACGCCGCTGAGAAGGCCAAGGCCGCCATGCCCGAGGTGCCCATCGAGGGCGAGCTGCAGTTCGACGCCGCCGTCTCCCCCCGGGTGGCCCACACCAAGTGCCCCGACTCCAAGGTGGCCGGCTACGCCAACACCTTTATCTTCCCCGACATCAGCGCCGGCAACATCGGCTATAAAATCGCCCAGCGCCTGGGCAATTTCGAGGCCTACGGCCCCATCCTGCTGGGCCTGAACGCCCCCATCAATGACCTGTCCCGGGGCTGCAACGCCCAGGAGGTCTATTCCATGGCCATCATCACCGCCGCACTGGCCTAAAGAATTTTTCCCTAAAAAAACAGCCGCCTGATCAGCAGACGGCTGTTTTTTCATGGTCAAATAGGCGCAATGCGGCCTGATTTCCATTAAATGTATGGAAACGTACAATTTTTCCTCCTTTCCCGGGAGGGGTAGGGGGCACTCCCCAGAACCCAAACCTGAAAGGAGAATTTTCTTATGAACCGAACCGCGAATTACAACCTCTGCCAATTCGAGGCCGGCGACCAGGTGCAGCGCACCGACTTCAACGAGGACAACGCCAAGATCGACGCCGCGATCGCCGCCGAGGCCGACGCCCGGCAGAGCGGTGACAGCAGCCTGTCCAGCCGCATCACCACCCTGAACTCCACGGTAAGCGGCAAGGCGTCCCAGTCGGCCTTAAACACCCTGAAAAACCAGGTGGCCAAGCTGGGCAACTG
>CAJTOE010000140.1 GCA_910577805.1 uncultured Oscillospiraceae bacterium
GAGATTAACGGGTATAATATTGGCTATTTTAGTGATACTCAAGAGGGAGCTGCATGTAACTGGTTTTCACTCGCTGACGCCTATAATATTCTTCCTGCGCAAATACAATAATATTTTGCCGCCCTTTCCAGATGTTTTCTGGAAAGGGCGGCCAGACAGGGAAAGGCTCTCTCTTCCGCCGTAACCGGCGCGAGCAGCCGCAGACCAGCGAAGGGATGGCAATTCCCCCGGAATTTCGTTGAACAGATCAGGACAGCCGCATCTGCTTTCCAGGTGCGGCTGTTTCGCGGAGAACTTTGTATTGGGGTCAAAAGGAGCTGAAAAATGCCCGCCGGATGGATGGTCCGGCGGGCGTTTTATTTTGAAAAATAAATTTAAATATGGTTTTTATATAGCCAGTTGAATCAAACGAAGAACACCTGACTGTCCCTCAGACGTGCGAAAAACGCCGGCCTCGTGATGACGCTGCCTGGACAGCAGAATGAGAATATTGTATGATAAAAACCGCTCTACAAGCGCGTGGAGCGGTCTTTTCCAGGAAAGCCATTACAAATTATCCGAATCAAACGGGGAACAGTAAGGGGAGTGTTTCAAACAATGACAGGAGGGATTTCAACATGATCTACGGCTATATCCGCGTCAGCACACGGGAACAACACGAGGACCGGCAGATTATTGCTTTGCGGGAGATGGCAGTGCCGGAGGCAAACCTATTTATGGATAAGCAGTCCGGCAAAGACTTTGAACGCCCGCAATACCGCCAGATGGTGCAGAAATTGAAAAAAGACGATCTGCTCTATATCAAGAGCATCGACCGTCTGGGACGCAACTACGGAGAAATTTTAGAACAGTGGCGAGTGCTGACCAAAGAAAAAGGGATTGACATTATGGTGCTGGATATGCCGCTGTTGGACACTCGCCGGGGCAAAGACCTAATGGGAACCTTCCTCAGCGATATTGTCCTCCAAGTATTGTCCTTTGTGGCGGAAAACGAGCGCGCCAATATCCGCCAACGCCAAGCGGAGGGCATTGCAGCGGCAAAAGCCCGGGGCGTTAGATTCGGCAGGCCCCCAAAGCCCTTGCCGGATAACTATCACAGCGCCTACCAACGATGGAAGGCTGGAACGATCACGGGAACAGCTGCCGCCAAGGAATGCGGAATGGCGCTGGCCACCTTTCGTTACCGGGCAGAACTGTATAAACAGGCAGAAACAACTTGAAAAAGCAACGCTTTTACAACAATATGTGGATGACCACCAGCTGGAGCTGAGGCAGCGTTTCCATAAAATGGGTCTGGTCTGTGCCTGTCCGGAGGTGGAACGGCTGGCCGAAGCCCTGCAATGGGTTCAGGATTACAGGCCCGCGCCGTTTCGTTCCAATACAGAGGCGTTTCTGGCATCGCTGGACGCGTTTCTCAATGCTTTATGAGTAAAGGAGGCGTCTCATGAAGGTACTGGTGATCGGTCCCAGCGAGACGGGTTCCCGGGGCGGGATGGCTGCGGTGATCCGGGGCATACGGGAGAGCAGGACATTAAGCTGGGAGTTTGAGATTACCGTCTTTCCCTCCTGCATAGATGGCAGCCTGCTCCGGCGGCTGCTGTACTGCGCATATGCCTATCTTCGCTTTTTGGCCTGCTATCGGGAATACGACCTTTTCCATATACATACCGCGGAAAAGGGAAGCGTTTTTCGTAAAAGCATCTACCTGCGCAAAATAAAGCGTGCGGGGAAAAAGGCAGTTATACATATACACGGTGCGGAGTTTCTGGACTTTTACGACAGTCTGGGATTCTGGGGGAAAGCGATTGTAGACCGCTTTTTTCATCGTGCGGACCTGGTTTTAGCCCTGTCGGAGGGATGGCGGCGGGAACTGGAGGAGCGGTTCCATACCGGAATCTGCCAGGTGCTGTACAATGGTGTGGACCTCGCCGCGTTTCAGGCGGCAGTCTCCGACCCGGCGGAGCACCTCCATTCTTTTGTTATGCTGGGCCGCATGGGGGCCAGGAAGGGGACCTACGATTTCATAGAGGCAGCGGCTCTGGCAGTGAAACAAGCCCCGGGATTGACCATCTGCATAGCGGGAGACGGTGAGGTGGAGCGGATCCGGGGCATGGTGGCGGAAAAGGAGCTGGGCAGCCACGTCACAGTGTTGGACTGGGTGGACGGAGAAAAAAAGCTGGAGCTGCTGAAAAATGCCGCCGCTGTGGTCCTGCCCTCCTATCATGAGGGCTTGCCCATGGCCATCCTAGAAGGAATGGCGGCAGGGAAGGCTATCATCAGCACCCGTGTGGGGGCCATCCCGGAGGTGGTTACGGAGGCGAACGGCATCCTGGTAGAGCCCGGCGATGTCCCTGCCCTGGCGCAGGCTCTGCTGCGGTGCGGCAGTGATGTGGAGAAGCTGAACCGCATGTCCGTCAACAACAGGGAGCGGGCGGAGGCATTGTTCAGTGTACAGGAAATGCATCGGAGATTGGCGGAGTACTACCGCTGGACAGCGGAAGGAAAGGTGAAGAAATGAACCTGATTAGTGTGGTGGTACCGGTATATAATGCCGGACCATATCTGCGGCAGTGCCTGGATTCCATCGCAGCCCAGACCTATTCCCATATGGAGGTTATCCTGGTGGATGACGCATCCACCGATGGCAGCGGCCAGATATGCAAGGAGTATGCAGAGCGGGACGAAAGATTTCAGTATGTGAGGTTCCCCGCCAACCGGGGACCGTCCGCCGCTCGGAACGAGGGCGTAGGGCGGGCGGCAGGGGCGTTCCTCTCTTTTGTGGACGCAGACGACTATGTGGAACCTGACCTGCTGGAAAAACTGTACCGCAGCCTGACAGAGAGCGGTGCGGATATCAGCACCTGCGGGGCGGACGGAATCCGGCTGGAGAGCGGTCCGGCCCGGACCTATTCCAGGGCGGAGGCGGTATGCTGTCTGGCTAAGGGCGCGCCCTTCAACCATGTTCCGTGGGGCAAGCTCTACTGTGCCGAGCTGGCGCGCGCGTGCCCCTTCGACGAAAATGTTTTCTACAGCGAGGACCTTCTCTTTCTCTATGAGGCGCTCAAGCGGTCAGAGAAGGTAAGCTGCATTCCCGATGTGCTGTATCACTACGTCAGCCGGGAAGGCAGTCAGATGCGCAGCGGGATGAGTGGGCGCAAGTGCACCGCTCTTGCTGTTCAGGAGCTGGTCTGCCGGGACGCCGCCATCGCTTTTCCGAAGGCCGAGCCCCATTTCCGACGGCTGGCGTTGGAAACCGACCGATGCATGGCCATGCTGACCGTGAAAGCGGGGGCGGAGGACGGGACTGCTTATGCGTATTTGAAGAAGCTGAGCAATGACGCCCGGCGGCATTTCAGCTGGAGGGCGCTGTCCCTCTTTCCATCCAAAAAGGATGCGGCAGCTGCACTGGCGCTGTGTGTGGGAGCGATGGTGTTTTGGGGGATCGCCGCTGCCTTTCTGCGTCTCAAAGGGCTGAAAGGTGGGTAAGGTCATGGAACGGAATTCCCCAAAGATCAGCGTCATCGTGCCGGTGTACAACGTGGAGCCATATCTGGAGCGATGCTTCGGTTCCATCGCGGCCCAGACCTATCCCAATATGGAGGTTATCCTGGTGGATGATGCATCCACCGATGGCAGCGGCAAGATCTGCGACGGTTGGGTGGCCCGGGACAAACGGTTTCAGTGTGTGCATCTTTTGTCTAACCGGGGGGTATCCGCCGCCCGAAACCAGGGTGTAAGCAGGGCGGCGGGGGCATTCGCTGTTTTTATCGACGCGGATGACTACGTGGAGCCATGTCTTCTGGAGGCGCTGTACCGTAATTGGCGGGAGACCGGAGCGGATATCTGCGTGTGCGGGAATGAGGGTATGGGGCTGGAGGAAAGCCCTGCCGCTGTCTATTCCCGGACGGAGGCGGTCCAATGCTTGGCCCAGAGAACTTCCTTCCTGTGGACGGTGTGGGGTAAAATCTATCCTATGGAGCTGGTGAAGGAAACGCCTTTCATCGAGGAAGCGCTATGCTGTGAGGACCTTCTGTTTTTTTATCAGCTGCTCAAGCGTGTGGAGCGAATCAGCTGCATTCCCTGCCGGCTGTACCACTATACCTACCGTACAGGCAGCCTGATCAACAGCGGTGTAAACGAAAAGCGATGCACTGTACTGTCGGTTTTGGACAATATCTGCACCGAAGCGCCCAGCTGGCTTTCCCCCGAGGCGGTGTCCTGCTTCCGGTTGTTGGCGTTGGAAACCGGGGTGCGTCTGGCCATGCAGGCGGTGGAGGGCGGTACGGATGGGCCGCTTTGGGAGTATCTGAAGCTGTTTCAGAACCACAGCCGCCGCCATTTCAGCTGGCGGGCACTGTCCTTCTGCCGGAAGAGAAAGACCATAGCGGCAGTGCTGACACTGCGAACTCACGCTGCCCTCTTTTGGGCTGCGGGCACTGTCTACTGCTGGGTCAAGCGGCTGAGATCGGGGGCGGAGTGAGGGAATCGCATGGATGCAACAAAGCATGTGGCAAAAAACCTAAAGTTTATACTGGCCAGTGAACTCATATTGGCCGCGCTGAAGTTCGCATCCCGCCGGGTGTTCGTTTTTACGCTGGGAAAAGCGTATTTAGGCCTAAACGGGCTGTTCTCAGATATTCTATCCGCGCTCTCACTAGCGGAGCTGGGGTTTGGGGTATCCATCACTTATAGCCTGTACCGGCCTGTGGCCCAGGGGGATACAGAGCTCATCAAATCCCTGGTCCGGCTGTACCGCCGGGTTTATCGAACGGTGGGCGCGGCGGTCTTGGCGGCGGGGCTGGCGCTGTCGCCGTTTCTAAACTTTTTTGTAAAGGAAATGCCGGGGGACATCCCCAGCATCCCCCTGATCTATGCCCTGACCGTAGTCAATACCGGCATCTCCTATTTCTGGTCCTATAAGTCCACGCTGCTGTTCGTGTATCAAAAGAAGTACATCGACGCCACGGTCCGTACGGTGGTGGCATTGTTCGCCACCGGGGCGCAGATCGCGGTGCTGCTGCTCACCCACAACTATGTGTATTATCTGTACATCGCTGTTGTGGCCACTCTGGTGCAGAACATGGTGATCTCGGCCCAGGCCGATCGGTTATATCCCTTTTTGCGGGAGCGGGAGGCCCGCCCCCTTCCGGAGGAGGTGCTGGGAGATATCCGCCGGAATGTGGGGGCCATGATCCTCCACCGGATTGGCTCCGTAGCGGTGTTCAGTACGGATAATCTTCTCATCTCCAAATTTGTGGGCATTGAAACCACCGGGCTGTACTCCAACTACATGATGCTCCGGGGCCTTTTGAATATAGCGGTCAATGCCCTGTCCAATGCTGTTATGCCCGCCTTGGGGAATCTGGCTGTCACCTCGACAGTGCAGGAGAAAAGAACGGCCTTCCGTCGTCTCAATTTCTGTGCGGCGTGGCTGTTCGGGTGGATGAGCATCTGTCTGCTGTGTCTCTATGATCCATTTATCGAGTTCTGGCTGGGGGCCGGATATCTGCTTCCCTCCGGGACGGTCCTGTTGATTGTGGTGAATTTTTACATAACCAGTATGCGGATCCCGGTGGCAAACAGCAAAAGTGTTATGGGGCTGTTTTGGGACGAGCGCTATAAATCAATCTTTGAGGCACTGGTCAATCTGGGGGTTTCCATTGTTCTTGCACGAAGATGGGGGATTGCCGGCGTTTTGACCGGGACGCTGATCAGTACGATGTCCATGCCCTTCTGGATCGAACCGCTGGGGCTCTTCCGCTATGGATTGAAGCAGGCGCCCGGCGAGTATTTCTCGTGCTATTTCTTCCATCTGGCGGTGGTTGCCGCTGCCGGAGGGCTGACAAAGCTGCTGTGCGGAATAACGGAAACGAACATTTTGGGATTTTTGTGGAAGGCTCTGCTCTGTGCAGTGGTGCCAAACATGGTTTATCTGGTTGTTTATTGGCGAATGCCTGAGATGCGTTTTTTGAAGGAGCTATTTACACGGATGGGCACAGACCGGAAAAAAAGAGGGCCGTGTGGATAAAACCGGAGCAGAGCAGGTCATACACGGTCGCAGCCACCCCTTTTTTAGAACCTGTATTCACAAGGAGAAAAGAACGTGGTAAAATAGAGATATGGAAGAAAAAGGACGGGAGTCGTACCCTAGCGACTTGACAGATGAGCAGTGGGAGGAGATC
>CAJTOE010000141.1 GCA_910577805.1 uncultured Oscillospiraceae bacterium
GTGGGGGCGTTGCCCCCGCCGTCTGCGGACGGCTCCCCCAGCAGGGCCGCCCTTTGAAAAGGGCACCCTGCACCCCGCCTAAACTTTGACACTCGCCGTTGGGCAGGGGGGAAAGGCACAGCCTTTCCCCCTCCCGGCCAGTGTTCTCCGTGGGCCAAAAGTCAAGGGGTTCGGGTTGTATTGCCTTACGGCAATCTCCACCCGCAGGTATGCCCCCTTGACTTTTGACCCCGCTCCCCGTGACGGCCGTGACGACCGTGACGATGTTTTAGACACCGCCCCCACTCTCAAAAAAGCCGTCACAGCCGTCACGGTCGTCACGCCTGGGGTGGTTCCAGGGTGAGAGCGATACTTCTCCCGGCGTGGTTCCTGCTGTTCTCATAGCGGATATGGTACTCCGCCGCCAGCCTCCCGGCCCGGACATTCAGCCGCATAGCCAGGGCGTTGGGCTTCATGTCGGTTTGGGGAGCCGCCGCCAGCTCCGTGGCCGTACCGCCCCAGGCGGGCCTGTCCGCCGTCACAAGAGCGGCAACAGCCTCCAACACCGGGTCGGGCGGTTCCACCCACGGCTCCGTTTCCAGCCGTTCCAGCTCCCACACAAGGCGCTCCCTGTCCTTGGTGAGATACATCCGCTGGTCTTGCTGGTCACGCCCGGCCACGTCCAGAATGGCGCTGCCGTCCGTCCGCTTCTCCTTTTGAAGAAGAAAGGCCCCGTCCGCCGCTCCCAACAGGCCGTTGGTGCCAGAAATCATATCAAACTTATCATCGGCCTGTTGCTTTCGGGTGTGGTGTACCAGCAGGAGGCAGATACCGCAATCATCAGCAAGGCGTTTCAGCTTGCCCACCACCTCGTAATCGTTGGCATAGCTATACTTGTCCCCGCCAACCTCCCGGACTTTTTGGAGGGTGTCAATGATAATCAGCTTGGTGCCGGGGTGCTGACGGACAAACTTCTTTAGCTGTTCCTCCAGGCCAAGGCCGAGTTGTTTGGCGTAGATCGCAAAGAGCAGGTCGTTGGTGCCGTCCATGCCGAACATCCGATACAGCCGCCCCTGCAAGCGGCGGTGGTCGTCCTCCAAGGCCAGATAGAGGACGGTGCCCTTGTGGACGGGGTAGCCCCACAGGGGAAGGCCCATGCTCACATGGTAGGCAAGCTGGGCCATGAAAAATGATTTTCCAACCTTCGGTGCTCCTACAAAGAGGTAAGTGCCGGAGTAGAGTAGGCCGTCAATTACGGGCGGTCTGCTCTGGTAAACCGTTTCGTACAACTCGCTCATGGACACGGTATGCAGGTACGCCGGGTCGCTCATCCTCTGCATCAGCCGCAGCTTTTCTTCCAAAGTTTGCTCAGGGGGATTGTTTTCAGTCAGATCTTCTGCTATACTCAGGCCAGTGGTTTTGTGAACCGGCTGTTCCCCGCCTGCGCCAACAGGCGGAATCGGAACAGCCGCTTTCGTTTTCAATTCATCCAATCTATCAGTCCTCCTTCATGCCGTCCATAATGGCGGCGATCATGTTGATGGTGTCCAGCAGTTCATCACTAACATTGGCCCCGGCTTCAATGCGCCGCAGCTCATTCAGAACGGTGGCAAGCTGATCGCACAGGGCCTTGTAGACCCTGGGATTACCTTGCACCACCACATCTCGGTTCAGCAGCCGGCGGATGATGTAGTCCTGCTTGGTCAGCCCGGACAGGCGGACAGCAATCTCAAGCTGTTCGTCCTCCTCCGGGGACACCCGGAACGCTATGGTCTTGCTTCTCCATCGGTTGTGGTTGTCGAGATTTTTCGCAGACATGATTTAAGCCCCCTTTCGCTCCATGTTCAGCTTGTCCGCCATTTCCGTCTGCTTGGACGGAAACAGGTGAGCGTAGCGGTAAGTGATTTCGATACTCTCATGGCCCACCCGGTCGGCAATCGCTACCGCCGAGAAACCCATATCAATCAGAAGCGAGATGTGCGAATGCCCTTATGGCATAATAAGGACAAATCGGAAAACCCTTGCGTTGCAACGGGTTGGCGGTTTGTCCTTATTCTTTTTCCACTAAAAACGGCCCTCAAATGGGGCCTGCGGGAGGGGGTGAAAAACCAAGGCTGCACTTAAAGGACAAATTTTTCAGACCACGAAGGAGGTTAAAATGGGAGCCTGGGGCATCACCGTAAGGCAAAGTGACGATGGCCTAGACCTGCTGGACACTATTGTGGCAGAACAATTGAGAAACGCTAATTTTACTGTTTTCAATGTGTCGGAGGCCATTACACTTTTGAACCAAACCATTCAAGAGGAAATCGAGCAATACAAGCAGAAGCCGCCGTCGAAGATCACAGATTTCTATATCAGCGAAACGCTTATGCATGACTTTATCAATGCGGCACTTCTGGTTGCAGAGTGTCTCTACGACTATTATCAGACCGGTGAATTGGTCGTCTATGATTATATCGGTGAGAACTACGATCCGGTTGAGTACCATATCAAAAACTTCATTGTCACAGGAAATGATTTGCCGTCCCTTTTGACAGAGCTGGAAAACGTCCAGAACCCGGAGCATTGGAAATATCAGGGATGGGCGAACGAGAAAATCCTTCAGCAGTGGCTGGCGCATATCCAGTCTGTCCAGCAGACCTTAAAAGAACACACATAGGAAGGAGGCCCAGCATGGCAGATTTACAGGCGGCGCTTTCGGAGGCTGTCAAGCTGAACCGGAGCATTTCGCAGTTTCTCAAATTCTCTACCTACACGGACTATGACGATCTGAGCGGCCTTGACATTGATTTTACCGATGGCGAGCAGCTTCTTCTTTGGGAGGAACTGCGGCGCATCACGGACAAGCTGGCGGACGTGGAGGAATACATTTCCTACCTTACCCGGCCCATCACGGAGGTCAGCCGTCTGCGGAAGGGGACCGCCGGGAAGTACCGCACGGCGAAGGGCCGCTACTACGATTGTTGCAGCAGCATCGAGGCCCTGGTAACGGACGAATACCACAATGTCCCCTACTGGACCCGGACTACCGTGGAACACAACGGAGAGGACTACTACCTCGTTGGCTACAAGGGCCTCCCCATGGAGGGGCTGCGCGTCCGTGCGAGATCGGCAGCATAATCCATCAGAGAAGCCCACCCGCAACTGACTAACAATCAGCTGAGGGCGGGCTTTTTTCGTTTACGAACAAACCAACAAGCGGCAGGAGCATGAGCGCCCCGGTGACTGTTATGGTCACCGGGGCGTTTTTTTGTTTTTCCGCACATTGCAAAGGAGGCAATCACCATGCCGTCAAATCTGAATCTGGACTACTACTATGGCACCGAAGCGGACCAATACAGCTTTTACCGTATCCCCAAGACCCTGCTGACAGACCCCCGTTATAAGAGTGTTTCCATTGAGGCAAAGGTCCTCTACGGCCTGTTGCTGGACCGTATGGGGCTGTCGGTGAAAAACGGCTGGATGGACAGCGATAAGCGCGTCTACATCTACTTCACCCAGGAGGACGCTATGAATCTCATGAGCTGCGGGAAGGACAAGGCCACGAAGCTGTTTCGGGAGCTGGACAAGGACGGCATCGGCCTGATTGAGCGGAAGAAGCAGGGCCAGGGACGGCCCACCCGCATCTACGTCAAGAACTTCATCCTGCCCCCGGAACCGGGCCAGCCCCAGCAGCCGGAACAGGCACCACCGCCCCCGGCCCCTCAGACTGCGGAAAATCAGCAGTCAAGACCGCTGGACCGTGCCGCACTCTTGACTGCGGAAAAACCGCAGTCTGCACCGCTGGAAACGCGCGGTCAAGACGGCGGTTTTTCCGCCCCTAATAAGACTGAAAAGAAAAATACTGAACTGAACGATACTGACCCATCTATCCATCCCCCTACCCCCGCGCCTCCTGCTTCTCCCCCTGCCGGTCGGCCCAAGAGCCGGATGAGGATGGATGAGATAGATACCGAGAGCTGATAAAAGAAAATATCGACTTTGACCTCCTGCTCCAAGAGCATCCCTACGATGAGGAAACGCTGGAGGGCTATGTGGAGCTTATGGTGGAGGTCTGCTGTTCCCGGCGGGACTTCATCCGCATTGCTGGTGAGGAAATGGCTGCTGGCGTGGTCAAGAGCCGGTTCCTGAAGCTGAACCATGAGCATATCGCCTATGTTCTGGACAGTCTGAGCCATAATACCACGCTGGTAAAGAACATCAAGGCATACACCCTGGCGGCGCTCTACAACGCGCCCACAACCATCAGCCAGTATTACGCATCCCTGGTCAGTCACGATCTGGCCCAGGACGCCGCTGGAATATAACAACTGGACAAACGAAGGAGGATTTTCTGTATGGCAAACAAAATCGACATTCTGGTGGTAGAACCCTGCGAGGCTCCTCGCCCCATCCAGGTGGAGGATACGCTGGAAGCCTTTCAGCAGATTGTGGGCGGACCCATTGAGGCCGGGTGCTATCTGCCCCAGCGGGTCATGCTGATCTGCAACGGTGAGGGCAAGAACATGAAACTCATGCCCAACCGGGAGAATCCCACGGACAGCGGGGACTTTATCGCCGGGACGTTCCTGCTGTGCGGCTTTGAGGGGGAACACTTTACCTCCCTGACCCCTGCCCAGCAGCGGGAATTTGAAGCCTACTTCGCCACGTCCGGCCCGGAGGGAGGCGATAAGGATTGACCAACCGCCATCTGCTCCGCCGCCTGCTGGTCCCGCCTTAGTACATAGCACACCCCGGAAAATCCAAAATCTGAAAGGAGGACGCATGAGCATCAAATTTCCCAATCTAAAGCGATTCTTTTCTCTGTTCCTGGCGGCGGTAATGATGGTTAGCCTTTTAGCGGTCAACGCCCATGCCGCCAATGCCAACAAGATCACCGACTACGGCGACGCCTATGGCCATTGGGCCTATGAAGCCCTGGCGTGGGCGGTGGACAACGGTGTGCTGGTGGGTACGTCCGAGGACAAACTGAACCCGGACGGCTATCTCACCCGCGCTCAGATGGGCGCTATGATCGACCGGCTGTTTGGCACCTACAAGAGCGCCGATATTTCCCGCTTCACGGACGTGCCCCGTGGGAGCTGGCACCATGACTACATCGCCCAGGCAGTCCACATGGGGACCTTCGCCGGGTATTCCAGCAGCCGCATGGGACCGAATGAGAATATCACCCGCGAACAGGCCATGGTGGTGCTGGCCCGGACGGTCTGCCTGTCCTCTGCCGGTAACTCCGCCCTTGCCCGGTTCCCGGACCGGAACCAGGTAGGCGCGTGGGCGGCGGACGCTGTTTCCGCCATGGTGGAGCGCGGCTACGTCAGCGGCTACCGTGATGGCCGCTTGAATCCCAAGGGCCAGATCACCAGAGCGGAGATGGCGCAGATCATGAGCAATATCTTCCAGAGTGTCCATGATTCCGGTGATCTCACCGGCACCTACCAGGACACGGTTCTGATTCGGGGCGCGGTAAGCATCAAGGACGCTGTATTTGAAAGCGACCTGATCCTCGCCAACGGCCTGGGGGAGAAAGCCCTGGACCTCACCAATGTCACCATCAAGGGACGGCTGGTGGTGTGGGGCGGCTCCGCCGTCAACATCAGCGGTAAATCCACCGTGACGAATGTGGTCACACCCCGGAATGACGGCCCGGTGCAGGTGGTATTTGACGCCGCCGCTACGGAACTGTCCGAGAAGGGCTGCTCCATCGTCTACCCCAGTGGCATGGACAAGGGCAACAAGGTCCTGTTCACCGACAAGGCCGACAAGCCCGCCATCGACTTTGACCTCCCGGCATATCGGTATGTGGGGGATTCCGTCTCCGTGAAAACCACGCTCACCGGCGCGGAGGCCGTCACCTGGGAGCTGACCCGTGACGGGAAATCTGTTGCCATGCCGGAGGGCTTCACCAAGGACGGCGGCATCTGCTACTTCATGGAGGCTGGGCGGTATGTGCTGCGCGGCACCGTGGAGAACAGCGGCGGCAAAGCCTACTGCGAGAAAACTGTGGAGGTCCTGCCCATCGGGGACATTGCCTTTTCCCTGCCGGAGTATGGCTACACCGACCGGACGGAGGATGTGAAGCTGCTGCTGAAAAATGACCTGGACGGCTCCGTGGTCTGGACGCTGATGAAGGACGACGCAAACCAGCCCCTCGCCAGCTTCACCAAGGACGGCGGCACCCTAGCCCTGACCGAGACGGGCAA
>CAJTOE010000142.1 GCA_910577805.1 uncultured Oscillospiraceae bacterium
CACCGACGTGGCCGACGAGATGATGAAGTACGTCAAGAACAACATTCTGGTGCAGTCTGCTCAGGCCATGCTGGCCCAGGCCAACCAGGTGCCTCAGGGCGTGCTCCAGCTGCTGGGCTGATTCTGAGCGCAGGTTTAAAAGTTCCAATGCCACAGGGGGCGGGCGCAAGCCCGCCCCCTTTTTGAGAAAAAGGAGGTCCCCGCCGTGGAATCGAAGAAACAGCCCCTGCTGTCCATCGGCATGATTTTTAAGAATGAGGCCCGCTGTCTGGAGCGGTGCCTGCACTCCCTCCAGCCTCTGCGGGAGGCTGTCCCCTGCCAGCTGGTGATGGCGGATACCGGCTCGGACGACGGCAGCCGGGAAATCGCGGCGCAGTATGCGGATGTGCTCTTTGATTTTCCGTGGGTCAACGACTTTTCCGCTGCCCGGAATGCCGTTCTGGATCGCTGTACCGGCCAGTGGCACTTGTCCATTGACTGCGACGAGTGGTTAGATGAGGACATCTCCGAGCTGGTGGAATTTTTGCGCACACCTGTCAAGTGGAAAGAATTTAAGGGGATTGCCTTTATTCTGCGCAATTACATGGAGAAGGATTTTAATGGCGCGTTCAATGAGTTTATGGCTCCTCGAATGCTTTCCATGTCTCTGGGGATGCGCTACGAGGGCCGGATTCATGAGCGCTGTAATATGGAAAAGACGAATGTGCTGGGCATCCGCAAGCCGCTCATCCACCACGACGGCTACATAGATTTCAACCAGGACAACAGCAAAGAGAAGCGGGAGCGTAATATGACGCTGCTCCGCGCGGAACTGGCGGAGCGTCCGCAGGACCTTCTGCTTCGGATGCAGTGTCTGGAGAGCAGCGCCGGAGAGGAGCAGCTTCGATTTGTGCGCTTGGCGGTGGAGGGCGTGGAGGAACGCCTGGAGAACTGGGAAGAATACGGCCCGCCGATTCTGCGCCACGCGGTCAATGGGGCCAAGGCCGCAGAGCTTCCAGAGCTTTGGCCGTGGATAGAGCAGGCCCGCGAGCTGTTTCCGGAGTCGGTTTATGTCAAGGTGGACGTGGCTTACACGGCGTTTGTAGACCGGTTTGACAACCAGGAATATGCCCTGGCAGTTCAGGAGGGCGAACGCTATTTGCAGGGCCTGAAGGACTACCGCGCCTGGCGCTTTAATCCCAACGAGCTGCTGTCCAGCGCACTGGACCATATTGTAAACGCGAAAGAAAACACGGTGCTGATTTGTATGTCCAGCGCATACCACGAGCTGGGTCAGGAGGAGCAGGCATGGGAAGCGCTGAAAAAGGTTGCGATTCCGGGCATTCCACAGGAAAATGTGCAGAATTATACGGGAATGCTGCTCAATCTCTACGCCCAGGCAAAGCGGGATACCAAGCAGGAGCTGAATGCACTCTGGAACGAGGTGGAGGCCGGCTGCCGCCGGAAGGATTTTTTGATGGCTGCATCCCAGACCCTTACGAAGGACTACCGGGAGCAGGAGATATTGCGGGGAGCCCGTCATGCCTGCGAGGCCTTGGCAGTTCTGGCGGACAGATGCGACCTGGGCCGTGCGGCCCGTGTGATTTCGCTGGAATCCACCGGGGACATCAAGGCGGTGCTGAATCAGGTGGAGGATTGGAAGCAATTTTCCATCCACGCGCTGATTCATGCTCTGGAGTGCGGTGTGACATTCCCGCTGCCGGAAAAGCCCCTGACGCTGGAGGAAATGGACGCACTGGCGGACCGCATTGCCCGCGCGGGGAATGAAATCCTGGAGTTCAATGCACAGTTCGACGGCGTTTCTTTCGGTGAAAACGCGCAGCTGCTCTGCTGGGCAAGAGCGCTTTCCATGGTTGTGCTGCAAGTATTTCCGTGGAAAAACGCTGGCGTCGAGAACACAGAACGGGGCCTGCAAGCGGTGCGGGTGTTTGCCCATGTTGAGCGGGCGTTTCTGCACGCGTGCTACGCAGAATCGGCCCTGACCGAAGCGCGATTGTTCCTGCTGCCGCCCATGCACCGGTTTGGCTGGCATGTCGTCCATGCCTTCGACGCTCTGGCGGCGGGGGACCGAATGGGCTATGTGCGCTGTTTGCGAAACAGCCTGACCGCCAACGGGGATATGGGGTCTCTGGTGGAGTTTTTGACCGAAAATACTCCGGAATTGCAGCCCTCCCGGCCATCTGCGGAGCTTCAGCTCCTGGCGGACCAGGTGCGTTCTCTGCTTATGCTGTACCCGGAGGGGGACCCGATGCTGGAGGCCCTGAAGGCCAGTGAAGCGTATCAGAGGGTGGCGCATTTGATCGAGGGGACAGCGCCCGCCATATGGGGAAGCCTTGCGCAATAGAGAGATGGAGGGAATCGGTATGCACAACAGCAAAGACAGCCTGCGGGACCTGCTGGTCCCAGAACGTTCCAACCGTCTTTTGGAGACGGCGGAGCGGTTAGTCCAGGACATGCTGGAGCAGCCTGGTGAGTTCGCGGTCTGGGGCGCGGGGAACAGCGGGATATACACCCGGCGTTTTCTGGAGGAGCGCAGCGGCGGTGTTCTGCGGCCCAGCTATATTGTAGACAACAATTCGTCTCTGTGGGGCCGGGACAATATCATCAGTCCGGAGGAGTTTTTCCAGCTGCCGGACTGTCCCAAGCGGCTGATTATCGCGGTGTATGTGGCGGACCAGGTATTGGAGCAGCTGAAAGGATTTTCCTACGACGGTGCCGTGGACTGTCTCAATATGGTGGCGTACTACCGCGCCGGGGACCTGTGGTCCATTTACGAGGAGCATTTCCATCAACTGGAGGAGACCTATAATCTGCTGTCAGACGACCGTTCCCGAAGCACATTTGCAGGATTTTTGAATTATGTCAGGACCCTGGACGACCGGTACTTGGCACAGATCAACGGCGACAGCCGGGACAAGCTCATGGACCCGTCCATCCTGCGACCCGGTAAGCAGGAGTGCTTCCTTGATGTGGGCGCGTTTACCGGAGACACGATTGTATCCTTTTTGAGAAGCACGCAGGGGGCGTATCAGAGCATCACAGCTTTTGAGCCGGATGTGGAGAACTATAGGGCACTCTGCCAATTTGCAGACAAAAGCGGGCTGGAGCGCATTACGCTCAAGCGCATGGCGGCGGGACGGGAGAACGGCGTTTTACACTTTGAGGCGGGGGTGTCTGAAAGCTGCCGTCTTTCGGAGAGCGGGACCTGTGCGGTGGAGGTATGCCGTCTGGACAGCCTTCCGGAGGCGCAGGACGCTACAATCCTGAAAATCTCAGCCAATGGGGCGGAGATGGACGTGCTGCGGGGTGCGGAGGGCCTGCTTTTGCAAAACAGCCTGAAAATCTCGACGTACACCAGCGGTTCTCTACTCTGGGAAATTCCCCAATATCTCAAAAAACAGAACCCCAATTATCAGTTACATTTCAGGCATTATGGATTCGGATTGCAGGCCATGACCTGTTATGCCATTCCAGATGGAATGGAGGGGTAGTATGGAGTGCAGGAAAGCGATCTTAATGGCAGCCGGGAAGGGCAACCGTATTTCGCGGATGATTCAGGACATACCAAAATCCACGCTTCCCATTGGCGGGGTCCCTCTGATTCGGATCACGGTAGAAAAGTTATTAAAGCTGGGCATTGAGCCGGTGGTGGTGGCGGGCTACCACAAGGACACAGTGGTCCATTCCCTGGAGGGACTTCCGGTCAAGTATTACCACAACCCCTTTTACGCCGTGACCAATAGCATTGCCAGCCTTTGGTTCGCCCGGCAGGAGCTGACGGACGACGTACTGATTATGAATGCGGATGTGTACGTGTCGGACGAGATTTTAGACGACGTACTGCGGGACCCCCGCCAGGCGGTGATGTCCATTGACGTGACCCGGCGCAAAACGGGAGACTATTTCTTTGCTACGACGGAGAGCGGAGCCATCAAGAAGTTCGGAAAGGAGCTTCCCCTGGAGGAGCGGAGCTGTGAATATGTAGGCCTGGCTAAGGTCCGCAGGGAATTTCTCCCCCGGTTCACGGCCCGTCTGGACGAGCTGATCGGCCGGGAGGAGTACATGCTCTGGTGGGAAAACGTGCTGTACTCCTTTGCCGGACAGAATGAGTATCCCATCTATACGATTGACGTAAAGAACCTGTTTTGGTCGGAAATCGACTATTTTGACGACTATGAGCGGATTTTAAAGTACCTGGCAGATCAGTCGGGGTGTTGACGAGGTGCGGCGATGTACATAAACGAGCGGATGCGCCGGATGGCGCGTGTGAAATGGGAGGACGACAGGACAGGGTTTCTGCGCCTGGATATGAACGAAAATCCAGCGGGACTGCCAGAGGAGTTTGTCCGGGGAGTCTGTGCGCAGATAGATGGGGGCCTGCTTGCCCGTTACCCGGACCAGACCCGTCTGACGGCGGCGCTGTCGGAGCGAGAGGGCGTGCGTCCAGAGCAGATTGCACTGACCAACGGCTCGGACGAGGCCATCCGCGGGGTGCTGGAGACCTTTGCAGGACCCGGAAGCCGGGCGGTCATCGTAACACCCAGCTTTGAGATGTACCGTATTTACAGTGAAATGCTGGGTGTGGAGCTGGTGCGGGTCCCGTTTGGGGAGGACCTGACGCTTCCGCTGGACGTACTCAAAAGCGAAATCACCCCGCAAACAGATTTGGTGATTTTGTTCAATCCCAACAGCCCCATTGGGGAAGCGTACACGCTGGAGGAGCTGCGGGAGCTGCTGACGGCGTGCAGGCAAGCGGGCGCGCTGGCGGTAATCGACGAGGCGTACTATCCCTTTGGGGTATCCAGCGCGGTAAAGCTGCTGGAGGAATTTCCTGATTTGATTGTCCTGCGGACGTTCTCGAAGCTGTATTCTCTGGCGGGCCTGCGGGTGGGCTATGCCCTGGGAAATCAGGAGTGGATTCGCTGCCTGCAAAACGGTCTGGCCACTTACAATGTAAACGCAGTGGGCCTTCTGTTTGCGGAGGAGCTGCTCAAGCGGTCCGACGTGATTGAGGGGCTGCTCCGCACGGAGGCGGAGGGACGGCGCTATCTTCTGGAACAGCTGGAACAGGCGGGCTGTCCGTACTATGCGGGCGGCGGCAACTACGTTTTAGTCAAGCCCGTCAGACCTGCGGCGGAAATTGCTGCAAAGCTCTATCAGAGAGGTATTTTGATTAAAACCTATCAAAGCGGTGTGCTGAAGGATTGGATTCGCGTGACGACAGGGAGCAAAGAGATCATGGAGCAGTTTTGGGAGGCGTATTGCAGCTGTGAGGACAGATAATCCGCTGGTTTCCATTGTGATACCGGTTTATAACGGCTCCAACTATCTGGCGCAGGCCATAGACAGCGCCCTGGGGCAGACATACCCAAACTGTGAGGTCTTGGTTGTGAACGACGGCTCCGACGACGGGGGCGCTACTGCGGAGCTTGCCCTGGGTTATGGAGAGAAAATCCGCTATTTTGAGAAGGAAAACGGCGGTGTAGCAACGGCGTTGAATCTGGGTATCCGGCAGATGCGCGGAGAATATTTTGCGTGGCTGTCCCACGATGACCTCTACAAGCCGGAGAAAATCGAGCTTCAGGTAAAAGCGGCGCTGGACTCCGGGGACCGGACCAGACTGGTGCAGTCGGAGTACGAGTTTTACCATATGCCAACAGGGAGCCGGACTCCGACCAATTTGTTCCAGTTATACGGGGAAGAACAGCTATGCCGGTCCTTCTTTTCTGTGCTGTGGCTGCAATACCACGCCTGCGGTACGCTGATTCACAGAAGTCATTTTACACGGGCCGGTCTGTTTGACGAGTCCATCCAGACGGTGCAGGACATCGACCTTTGGTTTCGTATCCTGCGGGACCAGAAGCTGGTATTTGTGCCGCAAGTCCTGCACTCCGTCCGGGAGCACGCCCAGGCCAATTCCAATACGGCGGCCTGTTATCATGCGGAGACCAGGGCACTGTACTGGAGGCTGATTCAAGCGCTGGACTGGGAGGAGATGGACCGCGTATTTGGAAGCGCTTCCACGTTCCTGTGCAGGATGGCGGGCTTTTTGAAGAGCTACGGCGGCGGTTCGGAGCTGGAGCAGATGAAACGGCTTCTGGCCCAGCTTCCGGATACGG
>CAJTOE010000143.1 GCA_910577805.1 uncultured Oscillospiraceae bacterium
CCGCCCAGGGCATAGGCGCAGAAGCTGTTGCTGGCCTCGGCCAGCAGCTTGTTGGGGGCGGGCCGGCGTCCGGCGCCTGTGAAGCCGCTCTTGGCGTCCACAATGATGGTGTTCTCCACCACCATGTTCTCTTTCAGGATAGGCATGAGGCCCAGGGTAGAAGCGGTGGGATAGCAGCCGGGGTTGGAGATCAGGCTCTTGCCCTTGGCCAGGTCGCGCATGACCTCCGGGATGCAGTAGACGGCGTCCTTGGTCATCTGATGGTCGGGATGCTCCAGGTGATACCACTTCTCCCAGACCTTGGCATCCCGGAAGCGGATGTCGGCGCCGAAGTCGATAAACTTCTTGCCGCCGGCCAGGACCTTAGCGGCCAGGGCGGGGACGGTGCCCGCGTCGATGGCGGTGAACACCACGTCGCTCTCCTTGATGATGGTATCAATGGAAGCGTCGTCCATGGGAAGGATCTCCTGGTCATAGAAGCCCACCAGGGCGGGATGCTCGTCCTGAATCTTGCGCCCGGCGGCGAAGGAGTCGGCCACGTAGGCGATCTTGGCCTCCGGGTGATGGATCATCAGACGCAGCAATTCGCCGCAGGCATAGCTGGCTGCACCGCAAACGGAAAAACGAATCATTGTACTCTACCTCCTGAAAAAAATGAAAGTTGTAAAGGTTTGTATCCTCACAGTGTCTGCAAACACTGTGGATGCCGCAGAGTTTTAGAAATGGGGAAAGTGCCTAAAAAGCGCCCCCAGTTTTCACTGTTTATTATACACTATAAACATCCAGAACACAACTAAATGTTGTGCATCTTATACATACGCTTTCGGAATGTGCCAAGGTGCCCAAACCGCCCCCCAAAGGCCTACGGGCTGTCCGCCGCCCAGTCCAGCACGTGGGAGATGAAGCGCTGGGTGGCCGGGGAGACGGGGGAGTCCTTTTTCACGGCGATGCCGATGTTGCGGTACAGGGGGGTGTCGAACTCCTTGCCCACCACCCGGAAGCGGTCGTTGTCCACGGAGAGTTCGTGGAGGATGGACACCCCCAGCCCGCATTCCACCATGGACAGGATGGTGTAGCTGTCGATGACCTGGTAACTAATCTTGGGCCGCTTGGACAGGGAATCCAGGATTTTGCTGATCTCGTAATCCTTGTCCTCCTCCAGCTTGATGAACGGCTCCTCGGCCAGCTGCTCCAGGGGGAACCGGGGCAGAGCGGCCAGGGGATGGTCCACCGGGAGGACGGCCAGCAGCCGGTCCTGCTTCAAAAAAGTGGTGGAAAGTGCGTCAGAGGACGGCATTGAGACAAAACTACAGTCCACCTCGCCCCGGCGCAGCCACTCCTCCAGGTCGTTGTACTCCCCGATGCGCAGGTAGAAATTGATGTTGGGGTAGACCTCCCGGAAGGACTTCATGATCTGGGGGAGCCAGCGCATGGACACGCTGGACACGGTGCCCACCCGGATCAGGCCGTAGCCCACATGATGAATCTCTTCAATGCGCTGCTCCAGCTTTTTGTGTTCGTTGCAGATGGACTGGAGCAGGGGCAGCAGCACGAAGCCCTCGGAGCTGACGGAGATACCCGCCCGGCTGCGCTGAAGCAGCTTGATGCCCCATTCCCGTTCCAGGTCGGCAATCATGCGGCTGACGGCGGACTGGGTGTAGCCCAGCTGCTCCGCTGCGGCGGTGATGCTGCCGGTCTCGATGGTCTTTAAAACAGCGTTATATTTTGGAATACTCAAATCGTCCCCCTCATTCCCAAAGCGAATGTTTTTCTGGCAAAGCAGTTCGTTTTGTAATGCTGTTGTCTTGATTATACAAAACCAGCTAGGAAAAATCAACAGAATGTTTTTGGAATTGCAAATTGTTTTTGACATATCTGCGAGCCAAGAAACCGGGGGATTTACGGGCCGGCACCGGGCGTATTCTACAAAAGAGACAGATTCAACTGGAAATCCAGCCGTTCAGGCCGGGCGAATTTTGTGCAGGATAGAAAAAACCTCCCCGGCAGACCGGAGAGGTTTTTTCCAAAAAGACGGAACAGCTTACACGCTGGCTTTTTTCTTGCCGCGGGTGCCGTCGGCCTGCGCAATGGTCAGACCGGGGACCGCCAGGACAATGTTCATAATGGGCATCAGCCAGTTGAACACAGCCCAGGGACCGTACTGGGCCACACCGATACCCAGAGTCTCCTCGATGTACACGCCGCAGGTGTTCCAGGGAATCAGGGCGGAGGTCACGGTGCCGGCGCCCTCCAGGGCGTTGGACAGGGTCTTGGGATGCAGGCCCATCTTTCTGTACTCCTCGGCGTACATACGGCCGGGGATCACGATGGAGATGTACTGCTCCGGCATGGTGGCGTTGGAGAGTACGCAGGTGACCTCGGTGAGGGCAACCAGGCTGGCGGGGCCTTTGACCAGCTTGAGCAGCTTGGATACGATGACCTCAAGCTGTCCGGTCGCTTCCATAATGCCGCCGAACATCATAGCCAGGATGGTCAGGGAGACGGAGAACATCATGCCCATCAGGCCGCCGGCCTCCAGCAGGTCGTCCACGGCCTCCACGCCTGTCTCCGGCACAAAGCCGTACATACCGGTGTCCAGCAAAGTACCCAAGGTACACTCAGGCTGAACAATCAGGCCCAGAATCGCGCCGGAGAGGATGCCCAGAGCAATACCGGGGATGGCGGGGACCTTCAGTGCAACTGCCACGATGACGACCACGGGGGGCAGCAGCAGAATGGGGCTGATCGTAAACCGGCCCTGCAAAGCGCCGCAGATCTCTTCCACCGCGCTCAGGTCCGCCGCGCCGCTGGTGTGCTGCAGGAAGCCCAGAACGCCGAAGAAAATCAGGCAGATCGCGTAGGTAACGCCGGTGGGCAGGAGCATGAACTTCACATGGGTCATAACGTCCGTACCGGCCATGGCGGGGGCCAGGTTGGTGGTGTCGGACAGGGGGGACATCTTGTCGCCGAAGTACGCGCCGGACAGCACCGCACCGGCGGTCATACCGGGGGCCATGCCCAGGCCGAAGCCGATGCCCATCAGGGCCAGACCCATGGTGCCCATGGTGCCCCAGGAGCTGCCGGTGGCCAGGGAGGTGATGGAGCAGATCAGCACGCAGGCGATGAAGAAGATACCCGGCGACAGAATCTGCAAGCCGTAGTAGATCATGCTGGGCACTACGCCAGCGTCGATCCACATACCGACCAGGATGCCGATGATAATCAGAATGATGACGGACTGAAGGGCGCGGGTGATACCCTCCATCATAAACTTTTCAATGTTTTCCCATTCATAGCCCAGCCACAGCGCCATCAAAGCCGCGCCGACCACGCCGATGAACATCGGGATATGGGGGTCTACTCCAAAAACGATAATACCAACGGCCATAATGGCAATCAGGAACAGCAGGCTTAACATAGCCTCAAATAGATTTGCTTTGCGCGTGGTTTTCTTGGCTTTCTCTTCCATGATGTAACCAACCTCTCTTCAAATTCGGGCTTGGCCCGTCGTGGGGTTAATAGGTACGGGAGATTGCCTCAGGCGTCCGGCTCACAGGGGGTTGCAGCCCGCCGGAGCGCAGGTTGCAGATAAAACCTTTACGGTCTTATCATACCACGCGGCGTGCATAGAGTCAACAAATATGAATAAATTTTAAATAAATGTAGAATTTTCACCGGTTATTTTGTGCAGTCTATCTAAATTTTGCATTCGATTTCAGCATATTATGTATGAATTTTGCAAAGCGATATGCAAAATGTTTTTCGGCAGATTTCCCAAAAAAACCGGATACTTCCAGGAGCTGGACCCCCTGCGCCCTGGGGATTTCTGCAAAAAAACAGCCCGCCTGCTTGCAGGCGGGCTGCGTTCGGATTCCCAATTATCCCTTCAATTTCCGGAGCAGCGCCTCCTCCAGCTTATCGCCGTACTTCAGGCCGAACCCGAAGAAGGCCAGCCCCGCCGCGCCCAGCAGAGCCATTCCCCACCAGGGCAGCGCCAGGGTGGAGCCTCCCACCGCGCAGGCCACCAGCAATCCCCAGGGCCGGGCGATCAGCGCAATGACGAAGAAGCGCAGGGGGCGGATGGGCGTAAGCCCCGCCAGGATGCACAGCAGGTCGTCCGGGAAGAAGGGCAGCAGCAGGGCCAGGAACAAAAACACGCTGGTCTTGCGGTTCAGCAGGTCCAGATACTTGTCCGAAAGCTTCTGGCTGACGAATTTTTCCGCAAAGCCGCGCCCCATGGTCCGGGCCAGGAAAAACACCAGCATGGAGCCTAAAAGCACCGCCGCCGCCGTCAGGAAGAACGCGGTCCAGGTGCCGAACAGCAGGCCTCCGGCCATGGCGCTGATGTTGCTGGGGATGGGGGCCAGCACCACGGACAAAAACTGGAACAGGAAAAAGACCAGATGGGAGTAGGGCGCAAAGCTCAGGATGTAGTCCTGAAGGGCTTCTACGGACCCCATTGCGGAGAAAAAGCCTGTCTTCCACAAAAACAGCCCGCCGCCGGTACACAAAAGGACCGCCGGCAGCAGGGCAAACAGGGCAGTATTTCGCTTCATGCTGGTTGGTACACCTCAAATTCTCTAAATATCTTGTGGTATTACAATAGCAGAGAGTTTTTAAGAATTTTTGGCAAAAGTCTAAAAATTGTCTTAAAAATGCTGTGAGGGGGAAGGTGTTGGAGGGAAGCAAAAGCCGGTGGAACATGACCCGCCCAGGGGGTCGGGTCCCACAGTTCACTCCTCCGTTAAGGGGAATTGAACTTAAAATCCGCAAATCCGCCAACCTTGCCCTTCCCACAAAACTATGCTATAATTTGACCAGGAACCAAGAAAGGGGGAATCCTTTTGAAGCATGCGCGGCTTTTTCGCAGCATCGCCTTCCTGCTTGCCCTTACCCTTCTGCCCGCCCCGGCCCATGCGGTGGAGCAGATCTACTTTACTGCGGTCAATATCACAATTATGCCCCTCACCGCCGATACCATGCCGGTCTGGATCGACGGCGTGTTATACGTCCCCTACACCGTATTTGACGACCACTCCAACGGCGCGCCTCAGTGGATGAACCTGGGGGCTTACGGCAGCTACAACACCACCAAACAGACCGTGTCCCTCTACAACCGCCAGGGCACTATGATGTTCGACCTGGTGGAGGATACCTGCTACGACCTGAACAGCGGCCGGACCTACCCCTCCCCCGCCATCACCCGGAACAAGATCCCCTTTGTGCCGGTGGGCCAGGTGTGCAGCTTTCTCGGCCTGACTTACAGCTATCTCACTGTGCCCCAGGGCATTTTGGTCCGCATCAAAAGCAGCTCCAATTCCCTGTCCGACGCCGATTTGATCGACACCGGCAAAGATACGCTGAACAACCGCCTCTGGGAATATAACAACCAGAACTCGGCCTACACGCCGCCGGCCACAGACTCACCGCCTCTGCCGCCGGAAAACAACTCCCCGGAAACCATCCCTCTGTATTTAGGCGTGCGGTGCGAGGGGGGCGGCTCCGCCGCGGCGCTGGTCAATTCCTTCGACGCACAGAGCGTGCGGGGGCTGTTCTTCTTCTCCCCGGAGCAGCTGGAGGCCCAGGACGATCTGGTCCGCCGTCTGCTGGCTACCGGACACAGTGTCGGGCTGCTTCTGAACGGCGGCACCCTGGACGAGAGCCGGGAACAGCTGGCCCGTGGGGAGGGCATTTTGCGTGAAATGGCCTGCGTGCGCCCCAGCGCCCTGCTCTGCCCGGAGGACCAGCGAAAGCCTCTGGAGGAGGAGGGTTGGGTTTGCTGGCGGGAGACCGCATCTGTCCGGCCCGGCGTGTCCGCCCAGGAGCAGGCCCGGAGCTTACGCAATCAGGAGCTGGTGCGGCTGACCCTGGACGACAGCACAGAGACAGCGTCCATCACCGGGAGCCTGCTCTATCAGCTGAAAAACCGGCAATTTGATATCCGCATCCCGATGGAAACCAGGCTGTAAACATCAAAAAAAACCGGCGGCTGTTTTGCAGCCGCCGGGTCTCTTTTATCCCTTTGCCGAAGAATCACCGGAACCGGAACCAGAACTAGAGCCGGACGCGGCATCTCCCGCCGGAGTCAGCTCCGTCTGGATTGCCTCCCGCA
>CAJTOE010000144.1 GCA_910577805.1 uncultured Oscillospiraceae bacterium
AACGGGGGATGGACGCCATCGCCGCCTTCAAGCAGCTGGACGAGGAGGTCCAGGTGATTTTAATGACCGCTTACGGCTCGGTGTCCCAGGCGGTGGAGGCCATGAAGCTGGGGGTGAGCAACTACATCCAAAAACCCTTTGACCTGGACGAGATCGACTTGATTATCCGCCGGGGCATGGAACAGCTTGCCAGCCGCCGGACCGTGGCCCTCATGCGCCGGTCCGCCCGGAAGCTCATCGGGGTCAGCCCCGCCCTCCAGCGCATCCAGGAGAACATCAAGGTACTGGCGGAGAACGACAACGTGGACCTGCTGATTTGCGGGGAGACGGGCACCGGCAAAGAAGTAGTGGTCAACAGTATCCACGACCAAAGCTCCCGGCGGGACAAGCCCCTGGTTAAAATTAACTGCGGGGCAATCCCGGAAAATTTACTGGAATCGGAGCTTTTTGGCTACGAAAAGGGGGCCTTTACCGGGGCGGGCAAGACCAAAAAGGGCCTGATGGAGCTGGCCGACGGCGGGACCGTCTTTCTGGACGAGATCGGCGAAATGCCCCTGTTCATGCAGGCCAAGCTGCTGACCTTTCTGGAGGACCGGTGTTTCAAGCGGGTAGGAGGCCTGCGGGACATTGAGGTCAATGTGCGGGTAGCCGCCGCCACCAACCGGAAGCTGGAGGAGGAGGTCCACAAGGGGACCTTCCGGGAGGACCTGTATTACCGGCTCAATGTGATGCAGATACATATTCCGCCCCTGCGGGAGCGGCCGGAGGATGTGCCTGCTCTGTGCCAGTTCTATCTGGAGCATTTTAATCGGAAGTTCAACAAGTCCCTAAAGGGCATCGACCCGGCTTTTTTGCAGGCTATGGAGCAGTATTACTGGAAGGGCAACGTGCGGGAGCTGCGCAATGTGATGGAGTGCTGTACGCTGTTCAGCAAGGGGGAGCTGCTCACCGGTACGGAGGCGCAGCTTCCTCTGGCCCAGCCGGTCCAGAGGCTGGCGGGGAGCGGGGGTTTTCCTCTGAAAGACCTGCGGCAGGGGGCGATCGACCTGAAAAAAGAGACGGAGGCCTTTGAGATGGCCTACATCCGGCAGGCGCTGAAGCTGACGGACGGGAATTTGTCCCAGGCGGCGGCGCTGCTGGGGACCACCCGCTTCACGCTCAAGCGGCGGCTGGAGCAGGAGGAATAGTGCAAAACCGAACGCCCGGACGTGCGAAACCGCACATCCGGGCGTTTTTGCCCTGGGGGTGAGTGGGGGGTTGGAATTTTTTCGGAGGAGTTTCCCCCCACAATTTACACATCCTTCATAATAATTTTACAGCACTGTAAAAAAGCTGGCACGAAAATTGCTCTTTATTTTAGCTGGAGTTTTATAAAGGAGGTACTTTCATTATGTACAAGGTAGATTTGAACAGCGACCTGGGTGAGAGCTTCGGCGCTTACACCATCGGTCTGGACAGCGACGTGATTGCCCACGTCTCCTCCGCCAACGTGGCCTGCGGCTATCACGCCGGAGACCCCCTGGTCATGGACAAGACTGTGGCCGCCTGTAAGGCCGCCGGTGTGGCTGTAGGCGCGCACCCCGGCTTCCCCGACCTGATGGGCTTCGGACGGCGGAACATGGTCTGCTCCCCCAAGGAGGCCAAGGCCTATATTCAGTATCAGATGGGCGCTCTGCTGGCCTTCACCGCCGCCAACGGCGTGAAGCTCCAGCACGTAAAACCCCACGGCGCTCTGTACAACATGGCCGGTAAGGACATGGACCTGGCCCTGGCCATCGCAGAGGCCATCGCCAGCGTGGACAAGGACGTGATTCTGCTGGGTCTGGCGGGCAGCAAGATGCTGGAGGCCGGGAAGCAGGTGGGCCTGAAGGTAGCCAGCGAGGTGTTCGCGGACCGGGCCTATCAGGCGGACGGCTCCCTGGTGCCCCGCAGCAAGCCCGGCGCGGTGATCCACGACAAGGACGAGGCCATCGCCCGCACCATCCGCATGGTCACCGAGGGCAAGGTCACCGCCATCACCGGCGAGGAAGTGTCCATCGACGCCCACTCCATCTGCGTCCACGGCGACAACCCCTCCGCGGTGGAGTTCGTCAAGAACATCCGCGCCAAGCTGGAGAGCGAGGGCGTGACCATCGCCCCCATTGCGGACATCGTGTAATCCTTTGTGTGTGTATCGAAAATAGGAGGAGCTTTTTATGAGTAACAACAACCCCAACCAGCCTGCGGTAAGGCCCAGCGCGTCGGTCCTGTTCGGCGCGGCCTTCCTGATGGCCACTTCCGCCATCGGCCCCGGCTTCTTGACCCAGACTTCCAAATTTACCGCCCAGTACGGCGCGCCCCTTATCATGATCATCCTGGTGGCTATCCTCATGGACGTCACCGCCCAGATGAACATCTGGTCCATCATCGGTGTGTCCGGGATGCGTGCCCAGGATATCGCCAACAAGCTTCTGCCCGGCCTGGGCATTTTCCTGGCCATCATCGTGGCCATCGGCGGTCTGGCCTTCAACGTCGGCAACGTGGGCGGCGTGGCCCTGGGCTTCAACGCTATGATCGGCCTGCCGGAAAAGGTCGGCGCTGTGGTCGCCGGCTGCCTGGGCATCATCATCTTCCTGAACAAGAACGCCAAGACCATCATGGACAAGGTCGCCACTGTGCTGGCCGCTGTCATCCTCATCACCGTTCTGGTGGTGGCCGTCATCTCCAAGCCCCCCATGGGCGAGGTAGGCAAGGGCCTGGTGTCCTTCGGCGAGTTCCCCACCATGTTCGTGGCCCTGACTACCCTGCTGGGCGGCTCCTGCGGCGGCTACATCCCCTTCTCCGGCGCCCACCGTCTGGTGGACGCGGGCGTCACCGGCGCGGATAACTTCCGCCGCTCCGTGACCCAGGGCGTACTCACCTCCGGCATCGTGCGTATCCTGCTGTTCCTGGCGGTGCTGGGCACCTGCGGTCTGGCCGCCGGCAACGCCGCTCAGATTATTGATGCGTCCAACCCCGCCGCCGAGGCCTTCAAGCTGGCCGCCGGCGACCTGGGCTACCGGCTGTTTGGCCTGTGCCTGTTCTCCGCAGGCGTGTCCTCCGTGGTGGGCGCGGCCTTTACCTCCGTGTCCTTCCTCAAGACCCTGCATCCCGTTATCATGAAGTACGAGAAGTGGTTCGTGGTGGGCTTCATCGCCTTCTCCACCCTCATGATGGTCATCGTGGGCAACGCCGCCCAGCTGCTGATTATCGCCGGCGCGGTGAACGGCCTGATCCTGCCCATCTCCCTGACCTGTATGCTGGCCGCTTCCTTCAGCAAGAAGATCGTGGGCGACTACAAGCATCCCATGTGGCTGACCATCCTGGGCTTGATCGTAATCGTCATCTCCGCCATTGTGGGCATCCAAGCCGTCCCCGGCATCATGAAGCTGTTCGGTTAAGTGCGTATTCGGAAAGGAGCCGCGTATGTCTGACGTGAGATTTCTTCTGACGGGCGATACCTCGCTGACCGCCGAATTCGGCAGTGAGATCAGCGAGAGCATCAACGCCCGCATCCGGGCCTTTAACATCGCCCTGGAGAGCAGCAAAATTCCCGGCATCGTGGAGACGGTGCCCACCTACCGCTCCCTTATGATTCACTACGACCCCGGCGTGATCCAGTACGCCCCCCTGGTGCAGAAGCTCCAGGGGCTGCTGGGCGGGCTGGACCGGATCGAAATTCCCCCCAGCGAGGTGCTGGAAATCCCCGTGCTGTACGGCGGGGAGATGGGTCCCGACCTGGAGTTTGTGGCCAAGAACGCCAAAAAGTCCACCAAGGACGTCATCAAAATCCACACCTCTACAGAATACCTGATTTACATGCTGGGCTTCACCCCCGGCTTCACCTACCTGGGCGGCATGGACGAGTCCATCGCCACCCCCCGGCTGAAAACCCCGCGGGTAAAAATCCCGGCCGGTTCCGTGGGCATTGCCGGAAGCCAGACCGGCGTGTATCCCATCGACTCCCCCGGCGGCTGGCAGCTCATTGGCCGCACCCCCGTGCGGATGTACGACCCGGACCGGGAGACCCCCATCCTGCCCCAGGCGGGCCAGTACATCAAGTTCTATTCCATCACCAAGGCGGAGTTTGACAAGATCGCCGCCCAGGAGGCCAAGGGCGGCTACACCTGCAAGCGCCACCCCAGAAAGGAGGGGGGAAAATGAGCGTCACTGTATTGAATCCCGGTCTTTTGACCACTGTGCAGGACATGGGACGGGTGGGCTATCAGCAGTTCGGCGTGTCCGTGTCCGGCGTAATGGACCCCCGCGCCGCGGAGATTGCCAACATTTTGGTGGAAAACCCCGGCGGCGAGGCCGTGCTGGAGTGTACCATGATGGGCCCCCAGCTGCAATTTGACAAGGCCACCTGCATCGCCATCACCGGCGGCGACCTGGGCCCCACCCTGGACGGCGCGCCCATCGCCAACTACCGGGCCATCGCGGTCCAGGCCGGTCAGGTCCTGCGCTTCACCGCCCCCAAAACCGGCTGCCGGGCGTTTATCGCCTTCGCCGGCGGACTGGACATCCCGGAGGTCATGGGAAGCCGCTCCACCTACATGAAGGCCAAAATCGGCGGCTTCCAGGGCCGCAAGCTGGAAAAGGGCGATAAGATCGGCTTCCGTGCCCCGAAAACCGACCTGCGCAACCTGAACAGCCGCTACATCGCCCCGGAATTCGTCCCCCGTCCCCTGTACACGGTCCGGGTGGTGCTGGGACCCCAGGACGATATGTTCACCGACCAGGGCGTGAACACGTTCCTGACCGAGACCTATACCGTCACCCCGGAGTTCGACCGCATGGGCTGCCGCCTGGACGGCGCGGCCATCCAGCATAAGGATACAGGCGACATCATCTCCGACGGTATTGCGTTTGGGGCCATCCAGGTCCCCTCGGCGGGTACGCCTATTATCATGCTGGCCGACCGCCAGACCACCGGCGGCTACACCAAGATCGCCAACGTTATCACCGCCGACTTCCGTATTTTAGGCCAGCTCAAGGCCGGGGACAAGGTCCGCTTTGAGAAGGTATCCATCCAGCAGGCTCAGGACGCTCTGCTCACCCAGCGGGCCGCCCTGCACAACCTGCGCCGGGCGCTCCGTGAGTGCTGAGAATTGAGGAGGCTTTCCAGCATGGCATTTGATATTACCCCTTACATCGACAAATCCCCCGCAGAGGTCCGCGCCCTCATCCGTCAGGGCGTCATCGACTTCCCCACCGCCGGTATGTGCCGGGGCTACGCCCAGGCCAATCTGGTGATTCTCCCCCCGGAGTACGCCGCCGACTTTGAGGAGTTCGCCAAGCTCAATCCCTTCCCCTGCCCTATTCTGGAAATTATCAAGGGTACCCCGGAGACCCACGCCATGGGCGAGGGCGGCAACATCTGCTCGGACATCCCCCGCTACCGGGTGTATGAGAACGGCGTGTTCACGAAAGAGCTTACTGACGCGTCCGAGTACTGGAAAGAGGGCTATGTGGGCTTCCTGATTGGCTGCTCCTTCTCCTTTGAGGAGGCTCTGATTCGGGAGGGCATCGAGGTCCGGCACATCGCCCAGGGCCGCAACGTGCCCATGTACAAGACCAACATCCAGACGGTGAAGGCCGGTCCCTTTGAGGGTCCCATGGTCTGCTCCATGCGGCCCATGACCCCGGAGAACGCCAAAAAGGCCTATGACATCACCGTGAAAATGCCCAACGTCCACGGCGCGCCTGTCCACATGGGCGACGCGGCAGGAGTCGGCGTGGCTGACGTGATGAAGCCTGATTACGGCGAGGCGGTGGACGTGTACGAGGGCGAGATTCCTGTGTTCTGGCCCTGCGGGGTCACCCCCCAGGCGGCTATCGAGAACGCCAAGCCCCCCATCGTGATTACCCACGCCCCCGGTCATATGTTTATCACCGACATCCTGAACACCGAGCTGAACGACTATCTGGAGGCCAAGAAGCAGGCCCAGTAAGCCAGAAGCATAAACCCGCCCCAGGCGTTGGCCTGGGGCGGGTTTTTTCACCCTCTTTTTTCACCCTCTTTTTTCACCCTCTTTTTTCACCCTCTTTTTTCACCCTCTTTTTTCACCCT
>CAJTOE010000145.1 GCA_910577805.1 uncultured Oscillospiraceae bacterium
GGCAAAATCCACCGTGCGGGGCATTTCCGCCAGCAAGGTCCTGGGCCACCACGGGGTCGGGATTTTTTGGAACATCCACCAGTGGACGCTGGACAAATCTGAACCCCAGTAACACCAGTCAGGAGAGGAGCGCGTATGCCGGAACTGTTAGAGGTCAAAAATTTATCGGTCAGCTTCGTGTCCCCCGGCAGGGAGGTCCAGGCGGTCCGGGACGTGAGCTTTTCCCTGAAAACCGGGGAGGTGCTGGCTATCGTGGGGGAGTCCGGCTGCGGCAAGAGCGTACTGTGCCGGAGCATCTTAAAGCTCCTCCCCCGGAGCGCACAAATCAAATCCGGAAGCATTCTGGTAAACGGTGCGGACATCACCGGCTACGGGGAACGGGAGATGTGCAAACTCCGGGGACGGCTGTTTTCCATGGTGTTCCAGGACCCCCTGACCGCCCTGAATCCCACCATGACCGTCGGGCGGCAGTTAGAGGAAGCGGTCCGCATTCACCAGCCGGACCTGCGCCAGGACCGGCTCCGGAACCGGGTCCTGGAGCTTCTGACCCTGGCGGGCGTCCCCCGCCCGGAGGCCTGCCGGAAGCTCTACCCCTGCCAATGCTCCGGCGGGATGCGCCAGCGTGCGGTGCTGGCCATCGCCCTGGCCGGGAACCCGTCCATTCTGTTCGCCGACGAGCCTACCACCGCCCTGGACGTGACGATTCAGGCCCAAATCCTGGATTTGCTCCGGGACCTGCAGCACAAGCTGGGCACCGCTACTGTCTTTGTGACCCACGACCTGGGCGTCGTGGCCCGCGTGGCGGACCGGGTGGCGGTGATGTACGCGGAAAAGCTGGTGGAAATTGGCACGGCAGAGGAAATTTTCTACCAGCCCTGCCATCCCTACACCTGGGGGCTTTTGCAGGCCCTGCCCGCGCGGTCCAGGGGCCGGAATAACCTCACCGCGATCCCCGGTATGCCGCCCACGCTGGACCCGCCCCCCAGGGGCGACGCGTTCGCCTGCCGCAACGCCTACGCCCTGGGCATCGACTACCAGGAGGAGCCGCCCATGTTCCGCCTGACAGACACCCACTACGCGGCCACCTGGCTTCTGGACCCCCGCGCCCCCCAGGTCACGCCGCCGGTGGGAGGGGAGAGGGGGGACGCACTTGGACCGTGAAATCCTGCTGGACGTACAGCACCTGACCCACGGTTTTTCCCTCAACCGGAGGCTGTCGGTGAAGGCGGTGGACGACGTATCATTCTCGCTTTTCCGGGGGGAAATTTTCGGTCTGGTGGGGGAATCCGGCTCCGGGAAATCCACCGTGGCCCGCTGTGTGATGAACCTGTACCGGCCCTGGAGCGGACGCATTTTTTATAAAAGCATCGACACCTGTGATCCCCAGGCGTTCCGGACCCATAAGCGGATGCTCCAGCGCACGCGGCAGATGATTTTTCAGGACTCCAGCTCCAGCCTGGACCCCCGTATGACCGTCGCCGCCAGCATCGCCGAGCCGCTGCAGCTCCAGCACATCACCCCGCCCCGGGGGTCCTGCCGGGCGGAGGCGGAATTTCAGATGAAATATGTGGGCCTGGACGCAAGCTTTTTGGACAAGTACCCGCCGGAGCTGTCCGGAGGCCAGCGGCAGCGTGTAGCCATCGCCCGCGCCCTGGCCATGGAACCGGAGCTTCTGGTGGCGGACGAGCCGGTCTCCTCCCTGGACGTGTCCACCCAGGCCCAGATCGTCAGCCTGTTCCAGCATCTACAGCAAGAGCATGGATTCACGTTTTTGTTCATTGCCCACGACCTGTCCATGGTGGAGTTTTTGTGCGGCCGGGTGGGGGTGATGTACCGGGGCCGTCTGGTGGAGGCCGCGCCCACCGGGGAATTGTTCAAAAACCCTCTGCACCCCTACACCCAGGCGCTGTTATCCTCCATCCCGATTCCCGACCCACGCCGGGAGCGTGCCCGGAAGCTGGTGGAGTTCCGGGAGGAGGCGTTCTGCCCGCCGGGGACCTGGGCCGAGGTCCGTCCGGGACATTTTTTGCTGGAGAACAGGGGGGATGCACGGTGAAACGCCGCAATCTGGCTCTTTACGCCGCAAAAAAACTGCTGCTCTTTCTGCTCAGTGTGTTTCTGCTGTCAGCCGCTGTCTTTTGGGCCGCCCGGCTGGCCCCCGGAGACCCATTGGCCTCCTACTACGGGGAACGCAAGCTGACCCCGGAACAGCGAAGCCAGGCGGAGGAGCGGCTGGGCCTCCACGACTCGATTCCCGTCCAATATCTCCGCTGGCTGGAGCGCGCCCTGCAGGGCGATTTTGGCATTTCCTACAAGTACAAAATGCCCGCGTCTGAGGTCGTGGCCCGCCGTATGGGCAATACCCTGCTGCTAGGCGGCACGGGGTTTCTGCTCCTGTTTGCCGGCTCCCTGCTGTTGGGCCTTCTGTGCGCCTGGTATGAGGACCGGCTCCTGGACCGCCTTGTGTGCAGGCTCGGCGCGTTCACCAGCTGCATCCCGGAATTCTGGCTGTCCCTGGTCCTGATTCTGGTCTTTTCCGTCACCCTGCGTCTCCTCCCCAGCTCCGGGGCCTACTCCATCGGTCGGAGCGGCGACCCCCTGGACCGGGCGGCACACCTGGTCCTCCCCCTGACCGTGGTGGTCCTGAGCCACCTTTGGTACTACGCCTATCTGGTGCGCAGCAAGCTTTTGGAGGAGGTCCGGGCAGATTACGTCCTGCTGGCGCGTGTAAAGGGGCTGGCACGCCGGGACGTGATGCTCCGGCACTGTCTGCGCAGCGTACTGCCCTCCTATTTCAGCATCATGGCCCTGGCGGTCCCCCACGTGCTGGGCGGAACCTATGTGGTCGAAACGGTCTTTTCCTATCCCGGCCTGGGGACCCTCGCCTATGAGAGCGCCCGTTACCGGGATTACAACCTGTTGATGCTGCTGTGTCTTTTGTCCGGCACGCTGGTCATGCTGTGCAGCGGCGCCGCCCAGATTATCAGCGAAAAAATTGACCCGCGCATGGCCGCAGGGGACTTTTGGGAATATACGGAGGTGACCCCGCCGTGAACGGACTCTTTGACCTTGTCGGGATGCGTCCCCCGCCGCCAGAACCGCCTGCACGTCCAGAGAAGCCCGGCCGGGACCTGCCGGTGCTGTCTCTCGTCCTGCTGGCACTGCTTGTGCTGGGCTGTCTGGTGTTTCCGCTGTTTTTGTCCAAAAGCCCGGCCTATATGGACCTGTCCCACCCCAATACCGCCCCCTGCGGGGCGTTCTGGTTCGGCACAGACGCTATGGGCCGGGATATTTTTTCCATGGTCTGGCACGGCGGCAGACTGTCCCTGTGCATCGGCGCGGGGGCCGCGGCCCTCTCCGCCGTTTTTGCCATCGTGTTCGGCGCGGCCAGCGGCTGTGCCCCAGGCTGGTTGGACGCCCTGCTGATGCGCCTGACGGAAATCCTTCTCAGCGTGCCCAGCCTCCTGCTGATCGTCCTGCTTCAGGCGGCCCTGGGGGAGGCCACGGTGCTGAGTCTTTCTCTGGTCATCGGGGCCACGGGCTGGACCAGCATTGCCAAGGTGGTCCGGACGCAGGTGCGTCAGCTCCGGGCAAGCGAATATATTCTGGCGGCGCGGACCATGGGCGGCGGTTTTTTTCACATACTCTGGCGGCACCTGACCCCCAATCTGCTCCCCTCCATCCTGTTCATGGTGGTGATGAACATCCGGGGGGCCATCGCGGCGGAATCCACCCTCAGCTTTATGGGCATCGGGCTTCCGCTGGAAGTCATCACCTGGGGCAGTATGCTTTCCCTGGCAGAAAACGCCCTTCTCCCCGGGGCGTGGTGGATCATTTTGATTCCAGGGGCGTTTCTGGCGGGAACCCTGCTGTGTATGACCGAGCTGGGCAATTATCTGCAAAAAACCATCAACCGAAAGGAGAGCAATCTTTGAACCTGAACGAATTTTTCCAGGCCCACCCCAAAGCGGCGCTGGCCTTTTCCGGCGGCGTGGACTCCGCGTATCTGCTGTGCGCGGCGGTCCGGCAGGGGGCGGACGTGCGGCCCTACTTTGTGAAATCCGCCTTCCAGCCCGATTTTGAGCTGGAGGACGCGCGCCGCCTGACCGGCCAGCTTGGGGTAGAGCTGACGGTCCTGCACGTGGATATCCTGGCGGAGCCGTGCGTGGCCGCCAACCCGCCGGAGCGCTGTTATTACTGCAAACGGGCGATTTTCTCCGCCATTCTCCAGGCCGCCCGGCAGGACGGTTTTGTTCTGCTGCTGGACGGCACCAACGCCTCGGACCCGGAGAGCAGCCGTCCCGGAATGCGCGCCCTGCGGGAACTGGAGGTGCGCTCTCCTCTGCGGGAGTGCGGCCTGACGAAACGGGAGGTCCGGCGGCTGTCCCAGGAGGCGGGGCTGTTTACCTGGAACAAGCCCGCTTACGCCTGCCTCGCCACCCGTATTCCCGCCGGCCGTCCCATCACGGCCCAGGCGCTGGCCCGCACCGAGGCCGGGGAGGCGTTTTTGACCTCCCTGGGGCTGTCTGACCTGCGTATCCGCCTGCTGGAGGATTACGCCCGTATCCAGGTCCCGGCGGCGCAGCTCCCGGCGGTGCTGGCCAACCGGGAGAAGATCACTTCGGAGCTGAAACGGTATTACACCGGCGTATTGCTGGATTTGGAGGCACGGGATGAACAGTGAAGTCAGACGTATTTTAGAGGCGGTCCGCTCCGGCGGGCTGGACGTGGACGACGCGCTTTTGAAGCTGAAGGAAAAACCCTTTGAGGACATCGGCTACGCCAAGGTGGACCTGCACCGGAAGGTCCGGCAGGGGGCGGCGGAGGTCATTTACGGCGCGGGCAAGACCGCGGAGCAGATCACCGGCATCGTGACCGCCATGAAGAACGGCGGGCAGGATACGATTTTAATCACCCGCCTGTCCCCGGAGGCCGCCGCCCAGGTGGGGCAGACCCACGCGCTGGACTACCACCCGGACGCACGGGCGGGCGTAGTGGGGGAACTTCCCCCTGCCGATGGACTGGGAACTATCGTCATTGCCACCGGCGGCACCAGCGATATCCCCATAGCGGAGGAAGCGGCCCTCACGGCGCAGATTTTGGGCAACCATGTGACCCGGCTCTACGATGTGGGCGTAGCCGGACTCCACCGCACTTTGGCCCACCTGGACGAGATCATGACGGCCAGCGTGATTGTTGCCATTGCCGGGATGGAGGGGGCGCTGGCCAGCGTCATCGGAGGACTTGCGGACTGTCCGGTCATTGCCGTCCCCACCAGCGTGGGCTACGGCGCGTCCTTTCAAGGCCTGTCGGCACTGCTGTCCATGCTGAACTCCTGCGCCAGCGGCGTTTCGGTGGTGAATATCGACAATGGGTTCGGCGCGGGGTATCTGGCCAGTATGATAAATCACATGGAGGGAAAACGATGAAAACCTTATATTTGGACTGCGGCATGGGGGCCGCTGGAGATATGCTGGCGGCGGCGCTGCTGGAGCTGCTTCCCGACCCCGGCGCGTTTGTAGCGGAGCTGAATGTTTTGGGCTTTCCTGGAGTCCACATCCGGACGGAGCCTGCGGTAAAGTGCGGCATTACCGGGACTCATTTTGCGGTCACGGTACACGGCCAGGAGGAGGGCCACGGGCAGCATCACCACCATCATCATCATGAGCATGAACATAAACACGCGCATGAGCATCATCATAGCGGCCTGCATGAAATCGAGCATATCGTGCAGGGACATCTGGCCCTGCCGGAGCGGGTCAAGCGGGATGTGTTAGCCGTCTACCGGCAGCTGGCGGAGGCCGAGAGCCACGCCCACGGCATACCCGTCTCCGACATCCACTTCCACGAGGTAGGCACCATGGACGCGATTGCGGACATCACGGCGGTCTGCCTGCTGATGGACCGGTTAGCTCCCGGCAAAGTGATTGCCTCCCCAGTCCATACAGGCAGCGGTCAAGTCCGCTGTGCCCACGGCATTTTACCCGTCCCCGCCCCCGCCACCGCTTATCTGCTCCGGGACGTGCCCATCTACGGCGGAACCGTCCAGGGAGAGCTTTGCACGCCCACCGGCGCGGCGCTCCTCA